>CAXEZH010000364.1:0-31642 GCA_964000695.1 uncultured Mycolicibacterium sp.
AGGAGATGTTCGACCAGGTCCAGTTCCAGGCGGGTGACGACCCGGTCGCCAATCTGCGCGAGATCACCATGACCGCCACGACCAGCTGTACCGACGCGATCGCCCCCGGTGATTCCGCCTACGACAACGCGCACGCCGCCGAAGACCTCGAACGGCTGCGCACCACCTGGGATGTGCCCGCGCTCGCCCTGTTCGGTATCGGTAACGGCGCCCAGGTGGCGCTGGCCTACGCCGGATCCCACCCCAACAAGGTGGCCCGCTTGGTCCTGGACTCACCACTGCCGCTGGGCATCGCCGACGAGGCAGCGACCGAGCAGCGCGTCAAAGGCGAGCAGGCGGCCCTGGAGGCCTGGGCTGCGCAGTGTGTGGCGGCGAACTGCCCCCTGGGCGCCGACCCGAAGGCCGCCGTCGACGCGCTGCTCTCCGACGCCCGCGCCGGTCGCGGGCCCGGTGGCGCGTCGGTCGCCGCGGTCACCAGCGCGATCTCGACGACGCTGGGATATCCGCGAGGGGACCGCGTCACGGCGGGCAACGAGCTCGCGCTGGCCCTCTCCGACGCCCGCGCCGGCGACAGCGCCCGACTCAACGCTCTGATCAGCGAGGCCGAGCAGCTGCGCTACACCGACGGGCAGTTCGTCAATCGGTGCAGCGACGCGCTGGCCCGCCCCACGCCCGACCGGGTCCGCGAACTCGTGGTGGCCTGGGGGCGGGAGTATCCGCAGTTCGGCACCGTGGGTGCACTGGACATGGTCAAGTGCCTGAATTGGCCGAGCGGTTCACCGCCCGAGGAGCCCGGTGGCCTGGAGATCCCGACGCTGCTGCTGGGCGTGCAGCACGACCCGATCGTCGGCAACGAGGGAGTCGCCGCCGTGGCCGCGACCGCGATCAACGCCGGGTCCTCCAACCGCCGGGTGCTGTGGCAGGGCACCGGGCACGGCGCCGCGATCTACTCGGCCTGCGCGTTACCCCCGGTGATCACCTACCTGCAGAGCGGTCAGTTGCCGGACTCGGACATCTACTGCCCCGCCTGACACCTGGCCGCGCCGGCACACCGGGGACCGCATGTCTGCGCTCGGCCCGCCCCGGGCGTCGGGTACGGTGCGCAGGTGCGTGATCTTGTCCTGACCGCCTTCCGGCCTCGCACCTCCCCACCCGACGCCGCGACGGTGCTGCGTTCGGTGCTGTGGCCGCTGGCCATCATGGCCGTCATCCATCGCAGTTATGTGTTGGTCGCCAACCGCTGGATCACCGACGACTTCGCGCCGGTCTACCGCGCGGCGGTGCATTTCAAGCTCGGTCGCGACATCTACGACGAGAACTTCACCTGGGTCGATCCGCACTATCTGTACCCGCCGGGCGGGACGCTGGTCATGGCGCCGTTCGGCTACCTGCCCGAAGAGGCATCGCGGAACTGGTTCATCTTCTTCAACACCGTGGCGATCGTGCTCGCCGGATACTTCCTGCTGCGGCTGTTCAATTTCACCCTCGCCTCCGTGGCCGCGCCGGCGCTGCTGCTGGCGATGTTCTGCACCGAGAACGTCACCAACACCTTGGTGTTCGGCAACATCAACGGCGTCATCCTGCTGTTCGAGGTGCTGTTCCTGCGCTGGCTGCTGGACGGTAACCGCAGCCACGAGTGGTGGGCTGGGGTGTCGATCGGGCTGACGCTGGTGGTCAAACCCCTGCTGGCACCCCTGCTGCTGCTGCCGCTGGTCAACCGGCAGTGGCGCGCCCTGGTGACCGCCTTCGCGGTGCCCCTGGTGTTCAACGTCGTGGCCTGGCCGCTGATCAACGACCCGATGAGCTTCGTCACCCGCACCGTGCCGTACATCTTCTCCACGCGGGACTACTTCAACAGCTCGATCCTGGGCAACGGCATCTACTACGGGTTGCCGATGTGGCTGATCATGGCGTTGCGGGTGGCGTTCGCGGTCCTGGGCGTGGCCGCGCTGTGGCTGCTCTACCGCTACTACCGCAGCCGCGACCCGTTCTTCTGGATGCTCACCTCGTCGGGTGTCCTGCTGCTCACCTCATGGCTGGTGCTGTCGCTGGGGCAGGGCTACTACTCGATGATGCTGTTCCCGTTCCTGATGACGGTCGTGCTGCCCAACTCGGTCATCCGCAGCTGGGTCGCCTGGCTGGCGATCTACGGGTTCACCACGATGGATCGGTGGTTGATGTGGAAGTGGCCGACCACCGGCCGCGCGATCGAGTACCTCAAGATCACCTACGGCTGGTCGCTGCTGCTGGTGGTGGTGTTCTGCGTGCTGCTGTTCCGCTACCTCGACGCGCGCGAGGACGGCAGGCTCGACGACGGCATCGACCCGCCGTGGATGTCGCCCGCACCGCAGCCCACGGGCAATTCCGTCCGCGCGGGCGACGAGTAGCCTGGAAACCATGACAGCGACAGGTTCGGGCCACGATGCCAGGCAAGGCCCCAAGCTGGTGCTCAGCGACGACGAGTGGCGCCGCCGCCTCGACCCCCAGGAGTTCGAAGTGCTGCGCCGCGCAGGCACCGAACGCCCATTCACCGGTGAGTACACCGACACCAAGACCGAAGGCGTCTATCAATGCCGCGCCTGTGGAGCAGAGTTGTTCCGCAGTACCGAGAAGTTCGAATCCCATTGCGGCTGGCCGTCGTTCTTCGACCCGGCCGACTCCGACGCGGTGATCCTGCGTACCGACGATTCCCTGGGCATGCGTCGTGTCGAGGTGTTGTGTGCCAACTGCCACAGCCACCTCGGCCACGTCTTCGAAGGCGAGGGCTACCCCACGCCCACCGACCAGCGTTACTGCATCAACTCGATCTCGCTGCGGCTGGTGCCGTCGCAGACGTAGCGGCCGCGCTTGTGCGCCGACAGCAGCGCCACCGTGTCGGCAGCCGGCAGAGGTCGGCTGTAGAAGTAGCCCTGTGCGACGTCACACCCGAACTGCCGTAGGCGTTCTGCGGTCGCCGCATTCTCGACGCCCTCGGCCACGAGTGTGATGCCCAGGGCATGCGCCAGGGTGACCACCGACCGTACGATCGCGGCCGAGGCCGGCTGGGTGAGAACCGGCGCGACGAACTCCTTGTCGAGTTTGATCTCGTCGACCGGGAACTCGCGCAGGTACCACAGCGCCGAGTAGCCACTGCCGAAGTCGTCGATCGCCACTCGAATCCCGTTGCTGCGCAAGGTGTCGAGGACCGATCGAGTCCTGTCCATGTCGTCCAGCAACAGGTCCTCGGTGATCTCGACGGTCAGCGCCTGCGGACTCAGCCCGCGTGCCTGCAGGGCGCCCAGGATCTGGTCGGGCAGCGCGGGATCGCTGATCGCGGGGGCGAACACGTTGACCGCCACCGGCACCCCGACGCCGCGGCGGTACCACTCGGCGGCCTCGTCGAGCGCCAGCTCGAGGACGACGGCGGTCATCGAGCGCATCAGCCCGTGCTGACGCACCAGAGGCAGGAACCGGTCCGGCTCGAGCAGGCCACGCTGCGGATGCGGCCAGCGGATGAGTGCCTCCACACCGACGATCGCTCTGCCCCGAATGTCGACCTTGGGCTGGAAGAACATGGTCAGTTCGCCGTGTTCGATGGCGTGCCGCAGCTCGCCGAGCAAGTGCGCCGCATCCGGCACGTCGCCCGCGTCCGGATTCGCGCCGTGCGCCGACCCGGTCAACGGCTCACCCGGTGCCTGATCGGCGACCTCGAGAAGCAGACGCCGGTTCTCGCCGATGACCAGGAATTGGCGGACCATCACCGCGAACACGGCGACCGCGGCCCCGACGAAAACCGGTCTCATCCCCTCGATGAGCGCGGGCGTACACAGCACGGCCGCGGCGGCGACGGTCGCATACGGCAGCCAGGTCGACGTGCGGGAGGGAACGAGGTGGTCGCCGTCGGCATCGTCGGCATTGACCCGGTCGGCTTCAGGCATGGACAGCGCGCCCAGACCGATCGCGACGAAGCCCAGCACCCAGCCCACCGCGGTCTCCTGATGACCCCACACCTCCTCGGTGGCGGCGAAGTACGCGTAGGCAGTGTCCGAGGCGGCGATCAGCACCAGGCCACCGGCCAGCAGCGACAACTCGGGACGTCGGTGGGCGGGTGCCCGGACCAGTAGCAGCACCGCGACGGCGACGAAGACGATGTCACCGACGGGATAGACCAGCGACCATGCGGTGGAGATCGGGTCGCTCGACCGGACGCGGTAGACCTCGTCCAACACCGCCACCCAAGCCAGGACGAACAGGGCGGCGGCAACGGTGAGTCCATCGAGCACCAGTCGCAGACGGGCTCCCGGCGAATGGGCGGTCAGCAGGAAGACCAGGCACACCCCGGCACCCGCGAGAAAAAGGAGATAACCGACGGTGGACCACCAGGGCAGGGGTGTCTGGTGCGCAGCGAGCCGGAACACGCTCCACCCGGCGGCGCCCACCGCCCACCCTGCGGTGCCCAGCGCCATGCAGGCCCAGGCGCTGCGTTCGCGGCCGCTGCGCCAGTAGGCCGCCAGCGCCGAGCACACCGCGGCGAACAATGCGAACCCGACGAGTCCCACCTCGCCGACCACCCGCAGCGACGGGTCGCCGGCCCCGTCGAACAGGAGCCAGACGGCATAGCCCGCGCCCGCGACGGCGACACCGAGCGTCACTCCTCGCCGGCTCGACATGCGCGGATTTTAGCAATGCGCCATCAGTACCCCGCGCCAGAACTCGCCAGCCGAACCAATTTGCTATCGGTCGGGCAGGTCGCCAAGGCAGTGATAAACATGCATTTCAGCAGGTTGTTCCAGCAAGTGCGGCATTTGCGCGAACGTCAACGTCTTTTCCGCTTCTATTGAATCAGCAAAGGATGACTCAGCGGGTCAGCGGAACACTGGGCAACGGATGCTCTGGTCAGTGGACGCTGTCACCGGCTTCCTCTGAAGCCGGTGACCACAACCGCCGGGTTTGGACCAGTTCCAGTACCGCGTCCGCCGACAGCGGCTTGCTGAAGTGATAGCCCTGGGCGATGGTGCACCCGTAGTCGAGCAGCCGCTGCGCGGTCTGGGCATTCTCGACACCCTCGGCCACCGGGGTGATGGCGAGTGCATGGGCGAGGTCGATGACGGCCCGCACGATGGCCGCCGACGGAGCATGGGTCAGGATCGGCGCGATGAAGTGTCTGTCCAGTTTGAGCTCGTCGACCGGGAATTCACGCAGGTACCACAGCGCCGAGTAGCCACTGCCGAAGTCGTCGATCGCGACGCGGATCCGGTGCTCGCGCAGCATCCGCAGCACCACCCGCGTCTTGGCCAAATTGTCCAACAGCAGGTCCTCGGTGATCTCGACGGTCAGCATCTCCGGCGGCAGACTGCGGCGGTCGAGCGCCGACGACAGCTGACGGGGCAAGCCCAGGTCGCCCACCGCCGGAGCGAACACGTTGATGGCCACAGGCAGTTCGGCCCCTGCAGACCACCACCGCGCTGCGTCGTCGAGCGCGCGATCCAGCACCGCGGAGGTCACCGACCGCATCAGCCCGTGTTGACGCACCAGTGGCAGGAACTGGTCGGGGGTCAGCATTCCGCGGTGCGGATGCGGCCAGCGCACCAGCGCCTCCACTCCCACCACCGTCCCACACTGCAGGTCGAACTTGGGTTGGTAGACCACGGTCAACTCGCTGTGGTCCAAGGCCCCCCGCAGGTCACGCAGCAGCCGCAACGACGCCCGGCGCGCCACACCGGTGTCGCTTCCGCGCACCGGCACCGGCGCGGACACCGCGGGGTCCTCACCCCACTGCAAATCCATCTCGGGACTGAAGGTGAACGGCGTGCTGGCCTGGGCCCGTTTGGCGCTGTACATGGCGACGTCCGCCTGCTTGAGCAGGTCTTCGACCGTCAGCGGGGCGCTGTCCGGAGTCGCGATCGCCAAACCGACGCTGGGCCGTACCCGCAGATCCTGTCCGTCGATCAGAAACGGGCGATCGAAAGCGGCCACCACCTGGTGGGCCACCGCCCGCGAGGCGTCGGGATCGCCCTCCATCAGCACCGCGAACTCGTCGCCACCGAGGCGGGCCACCGTGTCACTGGCCCGCACCGCATTGTTCAGGCGTTCGGCGGCCCGAGAAAGAATGGCGTCGCCGGCCGGATGTCCCAGGCTGTCGTTGACGAGCTTGAAGTCGTCGAGGTCGATCAGCAGCACCGCGACCGCCCGGGCTTCGCGCTTCTGCAGCGCCATGGCGTGGGTGAGCCGGTCGACGAACAGGGTGCGGTTGGCCAGGCCTGTCAGGGGGTCGCGCAACGCGCGGTCGGAGACCTCGGCCAGCAGCCCGCGGTTGTCCCTGAGCACGAGCATCTGGCGCAGCATCACTGCCAGAATCGTCAGAGCGCCGACGATGTACAGCGGACCCAGACGCGGGATCATGATCGGCGCGCAGATCGTCACCACCACCGTCACCGGCACGAACGGCATCCACATCGAGGCCGGCGAGGAGACTGCCGGGGGTTTCGCCGGCAGGGCAGCCGCCCGTGCGCGAACTGTCAGGGCAGCGGCGCCGACCGCGATGAATCCGTACACGTAACCGAGGGAGATCGCCTCGCGGTAGACGCCTTCGACCGTGGTGATATAGGCGTAGGCGACGTCGGCGATCCAGATCGAGATCAACCCGGCGGTGAGCATCGCCAACGGCCGACGTTCTGTCGGCGAGGCCCGCACCAGCAGCAGCATCGCGATGGTGACGACCGCGACGCCGGTGACCGGATACATCAGCACGAGCACCAGCGCGAACGAGTCCATCGCCTTGGCCGCGTACACCGTCGCCAGCAGACCCACCCAGACGGCTCCGAACAATGCGCCGGCCACCACGACCGCATCGAGGAGCACGCGCAGCATCGTCGAGCGGGGATAGTCCCGCAGCATGACGAGCAGGGCCAGGCCGGCACCCACGGGCATCAGCGCGTAGCCGACGTCGGCCACCGACTGGAACGGTGGCACCTCGTTGGTCAGCCCGTTGTACGTCCAGACCAGTTGGCCGCAGGCGAACCCGCAGAGGCCGACAGCGATCCACCACCAGGCCACCCGCCGACGTCCGTGCAGGCGTTGCGCAGCCGCGCCGGCACACGCGGCGGCCGACAGAGCGACCAGCATCACGACCACGTCGTTGACGACGCGAACCGCCGGCAGGGTGCTCCACCTGCTCAACTGCAGAACAGAGAAAGCTCCCGCCGACACAGCGATGATGCTCACCGCTGCCCTGGGGCTCAGCACCGGTCGATGCTAGCAACACCCCAGGGGGTAGCGCGCAGTAACTGACGTCAACGTCATATACCGCACTGCCGGGCGCGAATGGCGGGTCGACGGGCACGGTCAGCGACGCGGCCGAACTTCTGCGCCGGCGCGGGCTCCGCCACGATCCTGGACGACGCCCTACGAGCAAAGCCGGTCGCGGTCAGGGCAACGCGTGGATGAGCTGTTCGACCGACACCCGCGGCCCGGTGAAGAACGGCGTCTCCTCGCGCACGTGCCGACGCGCGTCGGTCGCCCGCAGATCCCGCATCAGGTCGACGATCCGATGCAGCTCCGGCGCCTCGAACGCCAGCAGCCACTCGTAGTCACCCAGTGCGAACGACGGAACGGTGTTGGCGCGCACGTCTTTGTAGTCACGGGCGGCCATGCCGTGCTCGGCCAGCATGCGGCGCCGCTCGTCGTCGGGCAGTAGATACCACTCCAGCGAGCGGACGAACGGATACACGCAGATGTAGGCGCCGGGCTCCTCACCGGCCAGGAACGCCGGGATGTGGCTCTTGTTGAACTCTGCCGGCCGGTGCAGGGCCACGTTGCTCCACACCGGGTTGGACGCGCGCCCCAGCGTGGTGGAGCGGCGGAACTCGGCGTAGGTCGCCTGCAGGGCCTCGACGTTCTCCGCGTGCGTCCACATCATGAAGTCGGCGTCGGCACGCATCCCGGCCACGTCGTAGACGCCGCGCACCACAACGCCGTTGTCCTCCTGGCGTTTGAGGAACGTCGCGGTGTCCTGCACCACTGCCGCACGCGCATCCTCGTCGTACCCGAGCTCGCCGGGTCGCACGGCGAACACCGAAAACATGAGGTAACGGATCGTGGAGTTGAGCGTGTCGTAATCGAGCTTGGCCATGCGCCCATCGTGCCACGCCCGAGGTGGCGCGCCGGGGGCTCGTCAGCCCGCGCGGACCAGCGCCGCCGCAGCCCTGGTGGCCGCCGCAACGCAGGCCGGTACCCCGATGCCGTCGAGGTAGGCGCCGGCCACCGCCAGCCTCGGCGGCAGCCCGGCGCGGATGCGACCGACCACGTCGGCGTGGCCGGGCCCGTACTGCGGCATCGCGTCGATCCAGCGCACGACGCGCGACTCCACCGGCTGGACGTGAACGTCGAAGAGCTGCGCGAGGTCCTGCTCCGCCCAGGCCAGGAGTTCGTCGTCGCCGGCGCCGCGGGCGATGTCGTCACCGAGCCGCCCGTAGGACAGGCGCACCATCTCGGTGCTGCCGCGTCGGCCCCATTTACGAGACGACAACGTGACCGCCTTGGCGTGCAGCCGGGTGCGACCGGCCACGAGCACACCGGACTGCTCGGGCAATGGCGTGCCGCCGGGCAGTGCCAGCGCCACCACCGCGGCGGAGGCGACCGTGATGGTGGCGGCCGCAGCGGCACTCTCGGGCGCGAGGTCACCGATCAGCGCCGGCAACCGTGGGGCCGGCACCGCGAGCACCACGGCATCGGCCGGCCAGCGCTGCCCGTCGTCGTCGACCACGTCCCACCCGCGCTGCGCCGGCATCAGGGTGCGCACCCCGATCTGCGCCCAGCGCAGACCCGAGCGACGCACCAACTCGTCGAGCAGCACGGTGTAGCCACCGTCGACGGCGCCGAACACCGACCCCGGGGCCGGGGGCGGCAACGCCGTGGTGACGGCCTCGGTGAGGTTGCGCGCACCGCGGTCCAACGCGGTGGCCACCGTCGGCGCCGCCGCGCGAATGCCGATGGTGGCGGCCGAGCCGGCGTACACCCCGGCCAGCAACGGGTCGACCGAGCGGACGACGACCTGCTCACCGAAACGGTCGCCGACGAGTTCCGCCACCGTCGGGTCGGCCCCGGTACGCCACGAGAACGGCCGGCCGGGTTCGTCACGCATCCACCGGATGGTCGCGTCGTCCACCAGGCCCACCAGGGCGTCCGGCCGCGACGGGATGCCGTTGACGGTGTCCTTGGGCAGTGGGTGCAGGCGGTCTTCGCTGTAGATCAGCGGGCGCGCCCCGGTGGTGGCGATCTGTTTGTCGGCCATGCCCAGCTCGGCCAGCAGCGCCGTCACCTCGGGTCGGCGGGCCACGAAGGCCTCGGCCCCCACGTCCAGCGGCTGCCCGGCGATGCGTTCCGTGCGCAAGACGCCACCGAGCCGGTCAGCGGGATCGAATACGGTGATCGAAGCGTCCGGTCCAGCGGTCACCCGTAACCGGTAGGCCGCGACGAGTCCTGAAATACCTCCTCCGACAACGCAATAGCGTGGTCCGGTCGATGAGCTCACAGTTCGTGCACCAGGGCGACCGCATCGGTGATCACCTCGGGGTCGGTAGCCGGCAGCACCCCGTGACCCAGGTTGAAGACGTGCCCGACCGCGCCCGCGTCGACCGCGGCGCGACCGTCCTCGACCACCGCGCGCACCGACCGCTCGACCACCGGCCAGCCCGACAGCAGCACCACCGGGTCGAGGTTTCCCTGCAGCGCACAACCGGGCCGGACCCGGCTCGCGGCATCGGTCAGCGCGGTACGCCAGTCCACGCCGACCACCGCAGGCGTGCCGTGCCCGACGACGGCCTCTGACATGGCCCCGAGCAACTCGGCGGTGCCCACCCCGAAATGGGTCATCGGCACACCATGGCCGGCCAGCTCGGTGAACACCCTGGCGCTGTGCGGCAGGACGTAGGCACGGTAGTCGGCCAGCGACAACGTGCCGGCCCAGGAGTCGAACACCTGGATGGCGTCCACACCGGCGTCGAGCTGAGTCCGCAGGAACGCGACGGTGACGTCGGTCAGGGCCGTCATCAGCGCATGCCAGGTGTCGGTCTCGCCGAACATCATGGCCTTGGTGCGCTCGTGGTTGCGGCTCGGTCCGCCCTCGACCAGGTAGGACGCCAGCGTGAACGGCGCCCCGGCGAACCCGATGAGCGGAACCTCGCCCAGCGCGGCCGTGAGCTGGCTGATCGCCGTCGCGACCGGTGCGACCTGTTCGCGGTCCAGCTCGCCGACGCCGGCGACGTCGGCGCGGCTGCGCACGGGATGGCCGATCACCGGACCCACGTCGGGCACGATGTCGACGTCGATCCCCGCGGCCCGCAGCGGCACCACGATGTCGGAGAACAGGATGGCGGCGTCGACGCCGTGCCTGCGCACCGGTTGCAGCGTGATCTCGGTGATGAGGTCGGCGTCGAAGCAGGCCTGCATCATGGTGTTCTTGGCCCGTAGGGCCCGGTACTCGGGCAGCGACCGGCCGGCCTGCCGCATCATCCACACCGGCACCCGGTGGGGCTTGCGACCGGCCACGGCGGCCAGGTAGGGGGATTCGGGCAGCTCGCGGCGCGTGTTCATCGCCTCCTATGCTGCCATGTCCGGCGCTGTCCGATTCGGCGCGCCATGAGCACAGACCAGGTGATATGGACTAGCGTCAGACGGCGTGACCTCCGCCGAACCCGCTCAGTTCCGCGACGCGGTGGCGGCGATGAATGCCACCACCGTGCGTCCGGAGATCGAGCTGGGCCCCATTCGGCCACCCCAGCGTCTGGCACCGTTCAGTTACGCCCTGGGCGCCGAGATCAAGCATCCCGAGACCGCGATCATCCCCGAACGCTCCGAAGGAGACGCCTTCGGGCGGTTGATCCTGCTGCACGACCCCGAGGGCGCCGAAGCCTGGGACGGCACGATGCGACTGGTCGCCTACATCCAGGCAGACCTCGACTCCAGCGAGGCGGTCGACCCGTTGCTGCCCGAAGTCGCCTGGAGCTGGCTGGTCGACGCGCTGGAACAGCGAGCCGAGCACGTCACCGCGCTCGGCGGCACCGTCACCGCCACCACCTCGGTGCGCTACGGCGACATCTCCGGACCGCCGCGTGCGCATCAGCTCGAGCTGCGCGCGTCGTGGACCGCCACCGACGCCGAACTCGGCCCGCACGTGCAGGCTTTCTGTGAAGTGCTCGAGCATGCCGCGGGGCTGCCTCCTGCGGGCGTGACCGATCTCGGTTCGCGGTCGCGCGCCTGAACTCGATGTCCGAGCCCGATCCCGCCGGTTCCGTCGTGGAACCCGACGCCGACCAGCCCGAGGCCACCCCGCTGCTGAGACCACGGGACGGCGTACCTGCCGTGTCGGCGAGCCGCGGTGAGATCGCCAGGGCCGCCGACCTTCTCGCGCAGGGCACAGGGCCGTTCGCGGTGGACGCCGAGCGCGCCTCGGGTTTCCGTTACTCCAATCGCGCATACCTGGTGCAGATTCGTCGCGCCGGTGCGGGCACGGTGCTGATCGACCCGGTCAGCCACGGCGGCGACCCGGTCGAGGTGCTGGCCCCGGTCGCGGAGGTGCTGGCCACCGACGAGTGGGTGTTGCACGCCGCCGACCAGGATCTGCCCTGCCTGGCCGAGATCGGCATGAGACCGACCTCGCTGTACGACACCGAGCTGGCCGGCCGGCTGGCCAACTACGACCGGGTGAACCTCGCCGCGATGGTCCAACGGCTGCTCGGTCTGCAACTCACCAAAGGGCACGGGGCGGCGGACTGGTCAAAACGACCGCTGCCCGACGACTGGCTCAACTACGCCGCCCTCGACGTCGAGGTGCTCGTCGATCTGCGTGACGCTGTCGACGACGTCCTCGCCGAGCAGGGAAAGACCGAGTGGGCGCGCCAGGAGTTCGAGTTCCTGCGCACCTTCGAGGGGGCGCCCACCCGGCGTGACCGATGGCGCCGCACCTCGGGGATTCACAAGGTCCGCAACCCCCGCGCGCTGGCCGCGGTGCGCGAACTGTGGACCACCCGGGACCAGATCGCCCGGCGGCGGGACATCGCTCCCGGCCGGATCCTGCCCGACAGCGCGATCGTCAACGCCGCGACCGTGGATCCCGACAGTGTCGAAAAGCTCACTGAGCTGCCGATTTTCGGCGGATCCCGGCAACGGCGCAGCGCACAGGTGTGGCTCGACGCGCTCGCCCGGGCCCGCGCGACCTCCGAACCACCCAGCTCGGCCGAGCCCTCCAACGGTCCGCCACCGGCGTCGCGCTGGGCCCGCCGTAAGCCTGAGGCCGCGGCGCGACTGGAGGCGGTCCGCTCCGGGCTGACCCACCTGGCCGAGCAACTCGACGTGCCTGCCGAGAACCTGCTGGCTCCCGACACCGTGCGCAGGCTGTGCTGGGACTGGGAACTGACCGGCCAGGGCGCAGACAGCCCCGCTGCCACGGCCGCGGCCGTCGAGGCGTTCCTGCGCGACTGCGGGGCGCGGCTCTGGCAGCGCGACCTCACCGTTCCGGTACTGACGGCCGCGCTGCAGGTCTCCCCTACCGACCGCTGACCAGTTTGATGGCCGCGGCCTCGATGGTCTCCTCGGACAGCAGCACCTCCAGCGCCGCATCGCCGAGTGGGATGAAGCTGTCATGGCTGGCCACCCTCGCCAGGGCTCCGGGGAAGCCGTGCTCGATCAACGCGGTGAGCACCCCCTCGCCCACACCGCCGCTCTCGCGGGTCTCGTCGACGACGAGCACTCGACCAGTGGCCTGCGACTCGGCCAGCATGTCCGTCACCGGCAGCGGGGCCAGCCATCGTAGGTCGACCACGCGGGCGGCGATGCCCCGCTCGGCCAGTCGGCGCGCCACCCGCAGGCTCATCCGCAGCCCGTTGCCGAACGTCATGATGGTCAGGTCGCGGCCGTCACCGTAGGTCCGGGCACTGCCGATCGGGACCACGTCGCCGTGGTCGGTGGCCAGCCAGCCGTCGTCGCCGTCGTCGTGGAGGTCGCGGGTGTGGTAGAGCGCAATCGGCTCGAGGAACAGGCACACCACCCCCGCCGTCCGTGCGGCGATCACACAGGACCGCATCATCGCGGCCGCGTCGTCGGGCCGCGCCGGGGAGGCCACCACGACACCGGGCAGGTCGCGGATCGCGGTGATCGAGTTGTCGTTGTGAAAGTGCCCGCCGAAACCCTTCTGGTAGCCGTATCCGGCGATCCGCACCACCATCGGGTTACGGTATTGGCGGTTGGAGAAGAACTGCAGCGTGGCACCCTCGCCGCGGATCTGGTCGGCGGCGTTGTGCAGATAGGCCAGATACTGGATCTCCGGGATCGGCAGCAGCCCGCAGACGCCCGCACCCAGGGCCAGCCCGAGGATCGACTGCTCATCGAGCAGCGTGTCGAAAACCCTTGCCGCTCCGGCTGTTGCGGCCAGACCCCGGGTCACGCCGTAGACACCGCCCTTGCGGGCGACGTCCTCGCCGAACAACAGCGCCTCGGGGTGGTCGGTCAACGTCTCGCGCAGCGCCCGGTTGATGGCCTGCGCCACCGTGACCGCCGGCCCGTCGTCCCGGCGGTCGGCCCGGGACGCGGCCTCGCGGGTGGCCCGCACCGCGTCGTCGCGGGCCTCCCGCAGCGGTGCCATCACCGCGTGCGGACTGTCTAACTGCGGTAGCTCGGCGACGTCGGCGGCCAGCGCGAGCACGTCGGCGCGTTTCGCTTCGTAGGCGTCGAGAACTTCTGCGACGGTACAGATCCCGGACTCGACGAGGATCCGGGCGGTGCCCAGTAGCGGGTCACGTCCGTAGTCGGCGGTGATCTCGTCACCGCTGCGGTAGCCGGGCTCGTAATCGGACCCGGCATGTCCCATGAGCCGCACCGTCCGCAGATGCAGGAAAGCCGGACGGCGATGGGTACGAACGTAGTCGGCGGCCCGCTGCGAAACGGTCAGCACTTCGGCCACGTCGGTGCCGTCGGCGGTGAAGTACTCCAGATCCGCACGGTTGCCATAGGTACGCGCGATCCAGCCCTGCGGGGTGCGCACGCTGATGCCGATCCCGTTGTCCTCGCACACCAGCAGCAGCGGCATCGGCACACCCTGGTAGGCGGTGTGCATGGCCGCGTTGATCGCACCGACCGCCGTCGAGTGGTTGGCCGACGCGTCGCCGAAGCTGCACACCGCCAACGCGTCCGACGGCCAGGCACACTCGACGCCCAGCTTTCGTGCGCGGGCGATGGAGAAGGCGACCCCGACCGCCCGCGGCAGGTGCGAGGCGATGGTCGAGGTCTGCGGGATGACGCTCAGATCGTGGCGGCCGAAGACCTTGTGCCGCCCACCGGAGATCGGCTCGTCGGTCGCGGCGACCAAGCCGAGCAGCACATCACGCAGCGGGTCACTTCCTGCGACCTGCCGGGCCCGCGCGAGGTAGAAACCCCCGGAACGGTAGTGCAGCAGTGCAGGATCGCTCGGGCGCAGCGCGGTGGCCACCGCCGCGTTGCTCTCATGCCCGGAGGAGCCGATGGTGTAGAAGCCCTGGTTCTTCGATCGCAACCACCGCGCCACCAGGTCGAGATGACGACTGCCCAACTGTGCGTCGAACACGTCCAGACAGGTCTGCGGCGAGATGCCGCGCAGCACGACGTCGGCATCGGCACGCGATGCGGTCAGCGCGGAGACGGCTCGGGTGAAGTACTCGTCGATCGGTTCGGCCACCAAGGCTCCTGTATGTCCGCGCAGCCGCAGCCCGTCACTCCAGGTGTTCGCTGACTTCCCGCTGAGCCGTGGCGGCGCCGAGTGCGGCCACCCACCCGGTGACCTGGCGGGCGACGTTGCGCTCGGTCAACCCGACCGAATCGAGCACTTCACCTCGTGATGCGTGGTCGAAGAACTGCTGCGGTAAGGCGACATCGCGACACGGCACGTCCACCTCGGCGCGCCGCAGGGCGCCCGAGACCGCCGACCCCACACCGCCGTGTACCCCGTTGTCCTCGAGGGTCACCACGAGCTTGTGCCCGGCCGCCATCGCCACGATCTCCTCCGGCACCGGCAACACCCAGCGCGGATCGACGACGGTGACACCGATGCCCTGGTTGCGCAGCCGCTCGGCCACCGCTAGCGCCATGGTGGCGAACGGGCCGACCGCGACGAGCAGGACATCATCGGACAGACCCTGCACCGGAGCAGCCAGCACGTCGACCACGCCGCGCCGCTCCAGGGCCGGAACCTCTTGTCCCACATCCCCCTTGGGGAAGCGGACGGCGGTGGGCCCGTCGTTGACGTCGATCGCCTCGGTGAGTTCCTCGGCGAGTCGGGCGCCATCCCGGGGGGCGGCGACCCGCATCCCGGGCACCACGCCGAGGATCGAGAGATCCCACATGCCGTTGTGGCTGGCGCCATCGGGACCGGTGACGCCCGAGCGGTCCAACACCATCGTGACCGGCAGCTTGTGCAGCGCTACGTCCATCATGATCTGGTCGAAGGCGCGGTTGAGGAACGTCGAGTAGATGGCGACGACCGGGTGCATACCGCCCATCGCCAGGCCGGCCGCGGAGGTCATCGCATGCTGCTCGGCGATCCCCACGTCGAAGAACCGATCGGGGTACTTGGCCCGGAACGCATTGAGGCCGGTGGGGCCTGGCATCGCCGCGGTGATCGCCACCACGTCGCGCCGTTCGGCCGCGATCTGGATGAGCGTGTCGGAGAACGTCGCCGTCCAGCCCGGGCCCGGCACCGATCGCGCCAGGCCGGTCTCGGGATCGATGACGCCGCAGGCGTGCATCTGGTCGTCCTCGTCGTTCTCGGCCGGGGCGTAACCCATACCTTTGCGGGTCACGACGTGCACGACCACCGGGGCGTTGAACGCCCGCGCGTGACGCAGCGCGTTCTCCACCGCGTGTTCGTCGTGACCGTCGATCGGCCCGACGTACTTGAGGCCGAGGTCGGTGAACATCACCTGCGGACTCAGCGCGTCCTTGATGCCCGCCTTGATGCTGTGCATGCACTGATAGCAGAATTCGCCGATCATCGGGACGCCGCGGACCGCCTTGCGCCCCTCCTCGAGCACCCGCTCGTAGCCGGGCTGCAGCCGCAGCGCTGCCAGGTGTTCGGCGAACCCACCGATGGTGGGCGCGTAGCTGCGGCCGTTGTCGTTGACGATGATCACCACCGGCCGGCGGGAGGCGGCGATGTTGTTCATCGCCTCCCAGCACATGCCCCCGGTGAGCGCGCCGTCGCCGACCACGGCGACCATGTGCCGGTTGCGGTGACCGTTGAGCTCGAACGCCTTGGCCAGTCCGTCGGCGTAGGACAGCGCCGAACTGGCATGGCTGGACTCCACCCAGTCGTGCTCGCTCTCGCTCCGTGACGGATATCCCGACAGGCCGTCCTTCTTGCGCAGCGTCTCGAAATCGCGGCAGCGACCGGTCAGCATCTTGTGCACGTAGGCCTGATGTCCGGTGTCGAACAGGATCGGGTCGTGCGGCGAATCGAAGACGCGGTGCAGTGCCAGCGTCAGTTCCACGACGCCCAAGTTGGGTCCCAGGTGCCCGCCCGTCGCCGCGACCTTGTGGATCAGGAAGTCGCGGATTTCTCGAGCCAGCTCTTCCAGCTGCGCCTGTGTCAGGTGCTGCAGATCAGCGGGACCGCGGATCTGTTCAAGCATTCCGCCAGTCTACGCACGGTGTCCGGGTCAGTCCTGTCGAGACTCGTACACATCGGGCACACCGTCCTGGTTCTCGTCGACGGTCTCCTCGTTGCATATGCGCCGGTAGGTGGCGTTCCTGCTCAACAGCAACAGTGAGGCCAAGGCGGCCGCCACCAGGGAACCCGTGAGCACACCGATCTTCACGAATTCGTCACGTTCTGAGCCCAGCCCGTAGGCCAGATCCCCGATCAGCAGCGACACCGTGAACCCGATGCCGGCCAGCATCGACACGCCGACCACATCCACCCACCGCAACGCCGAGTCCAGGTTCGCGCGCGTCACCGCGGCCAGCACTCGAGTGGTGAAGAAGATCCCGATCGGTTTTCCCAGCACCAGGCCGGCGATGATGCCCATCGTGATCGGGTCGGACAACGCCCGGCCCAGGCCGGTGAGCCCGCCGAAGTTCACCCCCGCGGCGAAGAAGGCGAACACCGGGATCGCGAAGCCGGCCGAGATGGGCCGCAGCAGGTGTTCGAAGTGCTCGGCCATGCTGATCCCGGTACTTTCACCCTTCTTCTTCGCCGAGCGGAGCACGGGGACGGCGAAGCCGAGCAGCACGCCGGCGACGGTGGCATGCACCCCCGACTCGTGCACCAGCACCCAGGTCACGACACCGAGCGGAATCAGCAGCCACCAGGCCTGCACACCGCGTTGCACCAACAGCGTGAACAACGCCAGCGGGATCAGCGCTCCCAGCAGCGCCCAGATCTTGATCTCGTCGGTGTAGAACACGGCGATCACCGTGACCGCCAGCAGGTCGTCGACCACAGCCAGCGTCAGCAGGAAGGTGCGCAGAGCTGCCGGCAGGTGGGTGGAGATGACCGCCAGCACCGCCACCGCGAACGCGATGTCGGTCGCGGTCGGTATCGCCCAGCCCTGCAGCGCGCCGTCGCCGACATGGGCGGTGAACGCGACGAAGATCAGCGCCGGTACCACCATTCCGCCCACGGCTGCCGCGATCGGCAGGGCCGCGCGCCCTGGGTCTCGCAGGTCACCGGCGACGAACTCGCGTTTGAGCTCCAGCCCGACGACGAAGAAGAAGATGGCCAACAATCCGTCGGCGGCCCATTCACCGATCGACAGATCGAGGTGCAGGCCCAGCCACTGCCCGCCGAGGACGAAGTCGCGGACGCCGAAGTAGCTGCCCTTCCACGGCGAGTTCGCCCACACCAGCGCGGTCCCGGCCGCGACGAGCAAGATGACACCGCCCACGGTCTCCTTGCGCAGGATCTCGGAGATCCGGCTGGTTTCCGCCCAGGACCCCCGCGAGAACAGCGGGCGCCCGACCTGTGGTCCGCGGGATTTCGAAGTCACAGCCTGCTTTCGGTTGGAGCCGACAGTTGCCATCGCCGACCAGGCTTGCCGGCACGCCGTTGAGCCACCTTATTCCACCTGACCGGCATCCCGCTCATTATCTCTGCAGCACCGCGACGCACTCAACATGGTGGGTCAGCGGGAAGGAATCGAAGACGCGCAGATCCTCGACGCGGTATCCGCGGGCCTGGTAAAGGCCGATATCACGCGCGAAAGAGGCTGCCTCGCAACCGATGTGGATGATCCGGGGCACTCCGGCAGCGGCGAGCAGGTCAATCACCTCACGGCCGGCCCCGGTGCGGGGCGGGTCGAGCACGGCCACGTCGGCGCGCTGCCGCTGTGCGGTCAACGCCCGCCGGACCGAGTCGGTGAGCACCGTCACCGCCCCCAGATCCGCCAGCGCCTCCCGCGCCGCGCGGGCGGAGGCGCGCGAGGTGTCGACGGTGAGCACCCGTCCGGTGTCGCCCACCGCCGCGGCCATCGTCGCGGCGAAGATGCCGGCGCCTCCGTACAGATCCCATGCGGTCATTCCGGCGCTGAGCTGAGCCCACTCGCCGACCAAACCGGCGTAGCAGTCCGGCGCATCGCGGTGGGCCTGCCAAAACGCGGTCACCGGAATCTGCCAGGTCCGGCCCGCGACCCTCTGCACCGCCTCGTAGGCCCCGTCGACGACGCGGGTGGCGGTGCGGCCACGATCGGATCCCCGTCGTCCGCCCGCGCGCCGCTGCGACACCGCCACGTGGCGCGCGCCGTCGCTGTCGACCGCGACGTGGATCTGGGCACTTCCCGGCCAGCGCTCGTGCGCGAGGTCGGCGAGCAAGCCGTCGGGCAACTGCGCACAGTCGAGCCGATGGACCAGTTCGTCGCTGTGGAAGCGGTGGAAGCCCGCCTGCCCGTCGTCCGATGTGGCCAGCCGCACCCGGGTGCGCCACCCGGTGGGTCCGGCCTCACCGACCGGCTCGGCGATCGCCTCGGACTCGTCGCGCCACCGATATCCGCCGAGGCGCTCGAGCTGATTGGCCACCACGGCGCCCTTGAGGCGCCGCGCTGTGGCCGGTTCGGCGAAGGCCAGATCACAACACCCCGCGCCGTCCACCCCGGCGATGGGGCACAGCGATTCGATCCGGCCGGGGGCCGGCTCGAGGATCTCGACGGCGTCGCCGGTCCAGTACGACGTGGACGGCGTCGCTCCCCCGGTCAACCGCACCCGCACCGTCTCCCCGGGCAGAGCGTGTCGCACGAACACCACCCGTCCGTCGTGGCGGGCGACGCAGCTGCCCCCGTTGGCCGCGGGGCCCGTGGTCAGCGTGAGTTCGGCCGGGCGGTCGCCGGCACTCAATCGAGGAACCCCTTGCGTGCGTCGCCGGGAGCCGACTGCGGCTGCAGGTTCTTCAACCGCTCCGACGACGAGAGCTGCCAGGGCACCGAGGTGACCATCACATTGGGCTCGAACAACAGCCTGCCCTTCAACCGCAGCGCGCTCTGGTTGTGCAACACCTGTTCCCACCAGTGCCCCACCACGTACTCCGGGATGAACACGGTGACCACGGTGCGGGGCGAGTCCTTGGAGACCCGCTTGACGTAGTCCAGCACGGGACGGGTGATCTCGCGGTAGGGCGAGGCGATGACCTTCAGCGGCACGCTGATGTCGCTGTTCTCCCACTTGTGCACCAGCTCGCGCGTCTCGGCGTCGTCGACGCTGACCGTGACGGCCTCGAGCACATCGGGGCGGGTGGCGCGGGCGTAGGCCAGCGCCCGCAGCGTCGGCATGTGGACGTTGGAGACCAGCACGATCGCGTGGTTGCGACTGGGCAGCACGATGTCCTCGGTCTCGGCGGCGCGTTTTTCGAGCTCACGGCTGACCGACGCGTAATGGTTGTGGATCATCTTCATGATGACGAACATCGCCGTCATCGCCAGGATCGCGATCCACGCGCCGACCATGAACTTGGTGACGACCACGATGATCAGCACCGTGCCGGTGCACAGGAAGCCGATCGTGTTGATCACCCGTGAGCGCTTCATCCGGCTGCGCACCGCGGCATCGGTCTCGGTCCGCAACAGCCGTGTCCAGTGTTTGACCATGCCGATCTGGCTGAGCGTGAAGGACACGAACACCCCCACGATGTAGAGGTGGATCAGCGCGGTCACCTGCGCCTGGAATGCGACGACGAACGCGATGGCGCCGAACGCCAGGAACAGGATGCCGTTGGAGAACGCCAGCCGGTCACCGCGGGTGTGCAGCTGCCGCGGCAGGAAACGGTCCTGCGCCAGGATCGACCCCAGGACCGGGAAACCGTTGAATGCGGTGTTGGCCGCCAGCACCAGGATCAGCGCGGTCACACCGGCGATCAGGTACAGCCCCGGCGCGAAGTCGTGGAACACCGTCGCCGCCAGTTGGGCGATGAGCGTCTTCTGCTGGTAGTCCTCCGGTGCTCCCTCGAGCTGTTCCAGCGGCCGCTCGGCGATCTGCACGCCGGTGTCCTGGGCCAGCAGGATCATGCCCATGAACAGCGTGATCGCGATGGCTCCCAGTAACGCCAACGTCGTCGCAGCGTTGCGGGACTTCGGTTTACGGAACGCCGGCACCCCGTTGCTGATCGCTTCCACACCGGTCAGCGCAGCGCTGCCGGACGAGAACGCGCGGGCGACGAGAAAGACCAACGCGAAGCCGAGGATCTCCCCGTGCTCGGAGTGCATCTCGAAATCGGCGGATTCGGCGCGCAGCGGCTCGCCGAGCACGTGGATCTGGAAGAAGCCCCAGAACAGCATCGCGAACATGCCGATCATGAACGCGTAGGTGGGGATGGCGAAGGCGGTGCCCGACTCCCGGATACCCCGCAGGTTCAACGAGGCCAGAACCATGATCGCCGTCACCGCGAACCACACCTTGTGGTCGTCGACGAAGGGGATCGCCGAGCCGATGTTCGACGCCGCCGACGACATCGACACCGCGACCGTCAGCACGTAGTCCACCAGCAGCGCACTGGCCACCGTCAGCCCCGCGGTCGGGCCCAGGTTGGTGGTGACGACCTCGTAGTCACCGCCGCCGGACGGGTAGGCGTGCACGTTCTGCCGGTAGCTGGCGATGACGACGAGCATGACCACGGCCACGGCCAGACCGATCCACGGCGCCATCGAGTAGGCCGCGAGTCCTGCGACCGAGAGCACCAGGAAGATCTCCTCGGGTGCGTACGCCACGGAGGACAACGCGTCAGAGGCGAAGACGGGCAGCGCGATCCGTTTGGGCAGCAGCGTGTGGGCGAGCTTGTCGCTGCGGAACGGCCGACCCAGCACGAGACGGCGGGCGACCGTCGAAAGCTTGGACACGACTGCCAAGAGTAAGCCCGCAGCCACCCGACCGTAGGAAAGCGGTAGCGTTCCGGGTGCGCGGGTTACACAACCGCAGGTATCGGTATGCCACGTCGGCTCAGGCCGGAAAGGACCGTCGGTGCGGGTAGTGGTGATGGGATGCGGCCGGGTGGGCGCATCGTTGGCGGACAGTCTGGCCCGGATCGGCCACGACGTCGCCGTGATCGACCGGGACGGCACGGCCTTTCACCGGCTGTCCCCGGACTTCTCCGGGGAACGGGTGCTGGGCATGGGATTCGACCGGGACGTGCTGGTGCGCGCCGGTATCGAGGACGCATCGGCGTTTGCCGCGGTGTCCTCGGGGGACAACTCCAACATCATCTCCGCGCGCGTGGCCCGCGAGACATTCGGCGTGCAGCGCGTGGTCGCCCGGATCTACGACGCCAAACGTGCGGCGGTCTACGAGCGGCTGGGCATCCCCACGGTGGCCACGGTGCCGTGGACTACCGACCGACTGCTGCATGTGTTGACCCGCGAGACCGAGACCACCAAATGGCGCGACCCCAGTGGCAACGTCGGCGTGACCGAACTCACGCTGCACGAGGGCTGGGTGGGTCGGCGGATCACCGAACTCGAGACCGCCACCGCCGGGCGGGTGTCGTTCGTGATCCGCTTCGGCGCGGGTCTGCTACCCGACGCCAAGACCGTCGTCCAGTCCGGCGACCAGGTCTATCTGGCGGCGATCGCCGGGCATATCGCCGAAGCGCTGGCGATCGCGGCGTTGCCGCCCGGTGAGGAAGCAGAGGCATGAAGACCGCCGACGACGATCATGAGGAGCGGCGCGGATGAAAGTCGCCATCGCCGGGGCCGGCGCCGTCGGACGGTCCATCGCCCGTGAGCTCGTCGATGCCCACGAGGTCACGCTGCTCGAACGGAACCCCGACCACATCGACGTCGACGCCATTCCCGCGGCGCACTGGCGGCTCGGGGACGCCTGCGAGCTGAGCCTTCTCGAGTCGGTCAAGCTCGAGGAGTTCGACGTGGTGATCGCGGCGACCGGCGACGACAAGGCCAACGTGGTGGTCAGCCTGTTGTCGAAGACCGAGTTCGCGGTGCCCCGGGTGGTGGCGCGCGTCAACGACCCTCGCAACGAATGGCTCTTCGACGAAGCGTGGGGTGTCGACGTGGCGGTGTCCACCCCGCGCATGCTCGCGTCGCTGGTGGAGGAGGCGGTGTCGGTCGGCGACCTGGTGCGGCTGATGGAGTTCCGAAAGGGTCAGGCCAACCTCGTCGAGATCACGCTGCCCGACGACACCCCGTGGGGCGGCAAGCCGGTCAAACGCCTGGACTTGCCCCGGGACGCGTCACTGGTCACCATCCTGCGCGGCCCGCGGGTGATCGTGCCGGAGGGCGACGAGCCGCTCGAGGGCGGCGACGAGCTGCTGTTCGTCGCGGTGACCGAGGTCGAGGACGAGCTGCGCGAGCAGGTGCTGCACCCGCGTCAGCGCTGAGCGTCGCCCCGCGCGGTCGCGTCGTCGGCAGCGTCGGTTGTCACGGTGTGGGATGTCCCGGTGCTCGTCGGCGCTGCGTCGGTTGTCCCACGATCGGGTGTTGCGGTGTCGCCGGTCGTCGTCTCGGCGTCGCCGGCGTGCTCCCGCACCGCGCGCTGCGCGGCCTTGATGGCCAGGTAGGTCACCAGCGCGGCCACCGCGGTCAACGGCCAACCCATCGCAATGCGGGCAAAACCCAGCCACCCCGTCTGGTCGGCGTCGTACAGGTGGTGCTGCACGACGAACCGCGAGGTGAACACCAGCACCCACACCAGCGTGGCGATGTCGAAGGCGCGGACCGCGCGGCGGACGTCGCGCCAGGCGCCGCGGTCCTGGGTGTGTACCCAGCCCCAGATGTAGCCGACCACCGGTCTGCGGATGACCACCGACGCCGCGAAGACGATCGCCCAGAACAGCGACATCCAGATGCCGAGCAGGAAATACCCCTTCGAGGCGCCCACCAGGTAGGCGATCAGCGCGCTGATCGCCACGGCGAAGAACCCGGAGATGGCCGGCTGGGTCGATTCCCGACGGAAGAGCCGCCACACCAGGATCGCCGTCGCGACACCGAGCGCCGCGACGATCGCGGGCACCAACCCGAACGCCGACGACACTGGCACGAACACCAGCACGGGTAGCGACGAGTAGATCAGGCCGCTGACGCCGCCCATCTGTTGCAGGACGGTGGCGCCCCGCGGCGAGGAAGTCTGCGTGCCCGGTTCGCTGCCCGGGTCAGTCACTTCTGGATCTCGTAATGGGGGTTGTAGATCGCTTTGGCGCCGCTGTCGAGCTTGCCCACCCGGCCGTGCACCTTCAGGGTGCGACCCGATTCGATACCCGGGATGCGGCGCTGACCGAGCCAGACCAGCATCACCGAATCGGTGCCGTCGAACAGTTCGGCTTTCACACCGCCTGCGCATCCTTTGCCGTTGCATTCGACGCTGCGCAACGTGCCCACCATCGTGACCTCCTGGCCGCGCTGGCAGTTGATCGCCTTCTGCGCGCCGGTGTTGGCCGGATCTTCGCTGAGTTCCTCGACGTCGAGTTGCTCCGGGTCTTCGGTCAACCGACGAGTCAGCCGCCGTAGATACCCCTCGGCCGTGGCCATGGCTTCACCTTCTGTCAATCCACTGTGGATTTGCCCCAACCAACGCCACGGTAGACCTCTTACTTCCCGGATGCCACGTCAGGGCGGGTCGGCGCGCCGAGCTTTCCGCGACCAGGCACGATCGAGTCCATGGCGGTCAACTTGCGCGGCGTCACCACCGTTCTGCTGCCCGGGACGGGGTCGGATGACGACTTCGTCTACCGCGCGTTCGCGCCCGCACTGCACGAGGTGGGCGCCGCGGTGGTGACACCGTCCCCGCAACCGCACCGGCTCATCGACGGTTACCGCGACGAACTGGACAACATCGCGCGGGCCGTGCGACCCGAGCCGATCGCGGTGGGCGGGGTGTCCATCGGCGCCGCGGTGGCGACGGAGTGGGCGCTGGCGCATCCCGGCGGGGTGATCGCGGTGTTGGCGGCACTGCCGGCGTGGACCGGCGAACCGGATGCCGCGCCGGCCGCGCTGGCCGCCCGATACTCGGCACAGCTGCTGCGCCGCGACGGGCTGGTGTCGGCCACGACCCAGATGCAGGCCACCAGCCCTCGGTGGCTGGCTGATGAGCTCGCGCGGTCGTGGCTGCCGCAGTGGCCCGCCCTGCCCGACGCCATGGACGAGGCCGCGCACTACGTAGCGCCGACCACCGGCCAGCTCGAGGGGTTGACCGTCCCCCTCGGTGTGGTCTCAGCCACCGACGATTCGGTGCATCCGGTGGAGGTGGGCGTCGAGTGGGTGTCGGCCGCGCCGCGGTCGTCGCTGCGAACGGTCACACTCGACGAGATCGGCGCCGACCCGTCAGTGCTGGGCAGGCAGTGTCTCGAGGCGCTGCACGAGGCCGAGGACCCGGCCCGCCGACGCTTCCCAGGTTGACCCGCCGCCCGGGTGACCCATCACCCCCCGGTGATGGTGCGCAGTTGCTGCATCGCCGAACCCGGGGTGCTGCGTCGGGCGGCGGGCTGGGCCTGTGGCTGTTGGGGGTCCGCTCCTGGCTGCGGGTCGGGCTGCTGCGGGTTGGTTTGCTGCGGATTTGGCTGCTGCGGGTTCGGTTGCTGTTGCCCTGACTGCTGCCGGGCGGCGGCCTGCTGCGCGGCGGCCTGCTCGGCAGCCGCGCGCAGCTGGGCTGCCATCGGCTCGGGCAGCTGCACCTGCAGCGGTGTGCGGACCGGCATCGGGGTATCCCCTCGCCGAACCACGGTGTCGGCCAGTGCGTTTCGCGCCTGATCCACCAGCGCGTCGATGCGGTCCTGCGGGCCGTTGACCACGCACCGGATCATCCATCGGTACCCGTCGACGCCGATGAAACGCACCACGACGTTTCCCTGGCCGCCGGCCCCGATGACCTCTCGCCCCCACGGGCCGTCCACGATGCTGACGGTGGGCACATCCTTGCGCAGCGAGTCGGCCAACTCCGAGGCCACCTCACGCCACAGTCCCGCCGACTTGGGCGCCGCGTACGCCGCAATGGTGAAGCGGCCATTGGGTGTCACCACCCACACAGCGGTGGGGACGCCGTTCTCGCCGACCTCCACCTGCACCTGGCCCGCCTCGGGCATGGGGATCAGGACCGAGCCCAGGTCCAGCCGGGCCAAGGCGGCGACCGAGGGGTCGTCGAAGTCGTCGATGTCGAAGGGACCGTCGAGTTCCTCGTCGGCCTCAGCAGGGGCCGAGCCGCGCTCGTCGGTTGCGTCGGTGCTCTCGTCTTTGCGATGCCGTCTCAGTGCCATTTCCTCGTCACCATGCTCGTAGATGTGTGCAGTTCTGCCCGGTCGTCGCGCGCGTCCCCAGTCTCACAGACTCGCATGTCCGCCGGAGGAACCGTGCCCACCGTCGCCGCGCGTCGTGTCGGCCAGCCCGGCTTCGTCGAACGAACTCACCTCGATCAGCTCGGGCAACTCCACCCGCTGCACCAGGAGTTGGGCGATCCGGTCGCCGCGGCGCACGATGATGGGGGTCTGCGGGTCGAGGTTGATCAGCGCCACTTTGATCTCGCCGCGATAGCCGGCATCGATCGTGCCGGGGCTGTTGACGATGGAAAGCCCCACGCGAGCAGCAAGACCCGAGCGTGGGTGCACGAGCCCGACCATGCCGTGCGGGATCGCGACCGCCACCCCGGTGCCCACCAGAACTCGCTCCCCCGGCGCCAGTTCGACGTCATGGGCGCTGTAGAGATCCACACCCGCGTCGCCGTCGTGGGCCCGGCTGGGCAGCGGTAGGTCGCGGTCCAGTCGTACTACCGCCAGAGAGGGGGACACGGCGTCACAGATTACTCTTGGGCACGTGTCCGACACGCGTGCCGCCTCGCAAACCGTGCGCTACCGCGAGCGGTTGTCCGTGCCGCTGTGGTGGTGGTTGCCCGGCCTGGGACTGGCTGCGCTGATAGCCCTGGAGTTCAACCAGGGGGTGCGGGTGCTGCCCGACTGGGTGGCGTACGCAGTGCTGCTACCGGTTGCCGCCGTAGCCCTGGTGGCGCTCGGACGGACCGAGCTACGGGTGGTTTCCGGCGGCGGCGACACCGAACTGTGGGTGGGCGATGCGCACCTGCCCGTCAGCGCCATCGCGCGCTCGGCGGCGGTGCCACGAACGGCGAAATCGGCGGCGCTGGGCCGCCAGCTCGACCCAGCCGCCTATGTCGTGCACAAGGCGTGGGTGGGCCCGATGGTCCTGGTGGTGCTCGACGATCCGGAGGACCCCACGCCGTACTGGCTGGTCAGCTCGCGCCGACCGGAGAAGGTGCTGGCCGCGCTGCGCGCCTGAATTCAGGCGGCGCAGTCGGAGCAGATCATCAGGCCGTTCTTCTCAGTGGCCAGCCGACTGCGGTGATGCACCAGGAAGCAGCTCGAGCAGGTGAACTCGTCGGCCTGTTTGGGGATCACCCGCACGGACAGTTCTTCGCCCGAGAGGTCGGCCCCCGGGAGCTCGAACGACTCGGCGGTCTCGGATTCGTCGACATCAACGACAGCGGATTGAGCTTCGTTGCGCCGTGCCTTCAACTCCTCCAGGGAGTCCTCGGAAACGTCGTCGGTTTCGGTGCGCCGTGGGGCGTCGTAGTCGGTGGCCATCTGTCCCCTCCGTGAAGCTCGTTGCAGCAGTGCTTTGTACCAGCGTCGAACGCCTGCACCAAATGATTCGTGCCCAGTTTGGCGGTGGTAGTGGTGTGATTTACCTCACATTTCCGCGGCAGGGGTTGTTCCCGCCGGTCCAGGCACTGCAGACCTCGCCGATAGTGAGCCGGACCCCGTGGCCTTAGAGTGCTCACCGTGGTCGCGCAAATCACCGACGGCACCGCGTTCGACAAGCACGGACGCCCCTTCCGCCGCCGCCGTCTCCTGCCCGGACTGGTGATGTTCGCCGCCATGGCGGTAGCGGCCCTACTCGTGTGGGTCATCGCCCTATCCCGGCCACCCGACGTCCGCGAAGCCGCGGTGTGCAATCCGCCCCCGCCGGCAGAGCCTGGCGCACCGGCCCCTGACCTCGGCGAGCAGGTGTCCCGCGACACGATGGTCGACGTCATGCCGGCCAAGCTCGCCGACACCACGATCCGGGTGCTCAACGCGAGCGGTCAGGGCGGGCAGGCCGCCGAGGTCGCCGGCGCGCTGCGCGACCTGGGTTTCACCGAGCCCGAGGCCGCCAACGACACGATCTACGCCACCGCCCGGCTGCAGTGCCAGGGCCAGATCCGGTTCGGGCCGTCCGGCCGGGCCGCGGCGGCCGCGGTATGGCTGGTGGCGCCGTGCACCGAGTTGTACCAGGACCAGCGCACCGACGACACCGTCGATCTGGCGCTGGGCACCGAGTTCACGGAGCTCACACGCAGCGACGACATCGACGCGGTGCTCGCCAGCCTCATGCCCGAAGCCACCCAGCCCACCGACCCGTCGCTTCTGCGGCAGGCCCACACCGGCACCTGCTGAGCTCAGCGGGCGACCACTCCGCAGCGTTCCAGCGCACCCTCGAACGCCGCACCGAGCCCCGGCGCGGCGGCGACGACGAAACCGGCACCGTCCGGCGTGGTGGCCGTCCGCACGTGTGCGCCGGCCTCCGCGGCGATCAGCGCTGCGGCCGCCCAGTCCCACACGTGCACCCCCTCCTCGAAATAGGCGTCGAGCCGACCCGCGGCCACCATGCACAGGTCCAGCGCACAGGACCCGATCCGCCGCAGGTCCCGCACCTCGGGAAGAAGCTCGGCAACCACCCGGCCCTGCCGCATCCTGCGGTCACGGTCGTAGGCGAAGCCGGTACCCACCAGCGCCATCGACAACTCGGCGGCCGCGCTGCACTGCAGAGCGGTCCCGGCACCGTCGCGGACCACCCGCGCACCGCCGCCGGAGGCCGCTGAGTAGACCGCCCCAGCGGCCACATCGGCCACCGCTCCGGCAACCGAGACTCCGTCGCGCTGCACCCCGACCGACACCGCGTAGGCCTCGATGCCATACATGAAGTTCACGGTGCCGTCGATGGGGTCCAGCACCCAGGTGAGCCGACCAGGGCCCGCGGGATCGCTACCGGGGCCGGGCCCGCCTTCTTCCTCACCCAGGATCGCCTCTCCCGGACGCAGCTCGGCAAGCCGGTCGCGCAGCAACCGCTCGGTTTCGGTGTCGACGATGGTGACGGGGTCGGTGGGGGTGCTCTTGGCGCGCACCGCATCCTGCTGCCCGGCCGGGGAAGCCCCAGACCCGAAGACCTCGCTGCGCCGCCGGCGGACGTAGGCCGCCGCCTCGCCGGCGAGTTGCTCGGCCACTGATCTCAGCGTGGCGGGATCGTCGGGCCCGAGGTGCGTCGTCACGAAGCCATCGCAACACATCCGCCGACAGGACGGCAGACAGGCACCACCGCGCCACATCGCCACCGGCGAGCCGTTAATGTGTCAAGCGCCCCGGCTGCCCAGCAGCCCATCTGCGCAGAGGAGCTCGCATGACCGGCACCGAGTCCCCGGCCACCGGATCCCCCCGCCGCGGATTCGGGATCGACGTCGGTGGCAGCGGCGTCAAGGGCGGCATCGTCGACCTGGACTCCGGACAGTTGATCGGCGAACGGTTCAAGCTGGCCACACCCCAGCCCGCCACGCCCGACGCGGTCGCGAAAACGATCGCCGAGGTGGTCGCCCACTTCGGCTGGGACGGACCGCTCGGGGTGACATATCCCGGCGTCGTCGCCGACGGCATCGTCTGGACGGCCGCCAACGTCGACAAGGGCTGGATCGGCCTCAACGCCAAGGAGGTCGTCGGCGCCGCGCTGGACGGGCAGCAGGTCACCGTTCTCAACGACGCCGACGCCGCGGGACTCGCCGAGGAGAAGTTCGGCGCCGGCCGGGACAACACCGGGGTCATCGTGTTGCTGACGTTCGGCACGGGAATCGGCTCGGCGGTGATCCACAACGGTGTGCTCCTACCCAACACCGAGTTCGGCCACCTCGAGGTCGGTGGCAAGGAAGCCGAGCATCGCGCCGCCAGCTCGGTCAAGGAACGCAAGGACTGGAGCTACGAGCGCTGGACCGAGGAGGTCACGAAAGTGCTGGTGGCCATCGAGAATGCGATCTGGCCGGATCTGTTCATCGCCGGCGGCGGCATCAGCCGCAAGGCCGACAAATGGGTGCCGCTGCTGAAGAACCGCACCCCCGTGGTGGCCGCGGCACTACAGAACACCGCGGGCATCGTCGGGGCTGCGATGGCCGCCGACGTCGACGTCACCGCTACCGGACGGTAACCCCTCGTTTCCGGCAAGCAGACACGTCAAATTTGCCGCTGGGCGCGGCGAGGGCACACACAGTCGTTACAATGGTCGTCGGCGGCCGCCCACCCCGAGAGCGGCAAAGCATCCCGAGTTGAGATCGACGCCGACATCGACATAGCCGACACTCTTCGGTTGCGCCCTTGCGTGCGCCGAGAACCTCACGACCGAAAGGCTGTACGTGGCAGCGACAAAGGCGAGCCCGGCCACCGACGAGCCGGTGAAGCGCACCGCCACCAAGACCACCGCCAAGAAGGCATCCCCCACCAAGTCGGCGAACGGGTCGGCACCGGCGAAGAAGGCAGCCAAGCGCGCCCCCGCAAAGAAAGCCGCGGCAAAGGGTGACACGCCCGCAGGCCGGGGCAAGAAAGCCACGGACGTCGACGACCTGACCGGCGCGGAGGTCGAAACCGACGACGATCTGGACGCCGAACCCGGCGAGGAGCTCGAGGTCGACGAGGACCTCGACCTCGAGGACATCGAGGTCGACGAGGACTCCGACGATTCGGACGACTCCGACGACGGCGACGACTCCGACGACAGTGACGACGACACCGCCGAGGGTGTCACCGAGCCCGCGAAGAAAGCCGCGGCCAAGGCCGCGAAGCCCGACGAGGCCGCCGACGACGACGAGATCGCTGAGCCCTCCGAGAAGGACAAGGCCTCCGGTGACTTCGTCTGGGACGAAGAGGAATCCGAGGCGCTGCGCCAAGCGCGCAAGGACGCGGAGCTGACCGCCTCGGCCGATTCCGTGCGCGCCTACCTCAAGCAGATCGGCAAGGTGGCGCTGCTCAACGCCGAGGAAGAGGTCGAGCTCGCCAAGCGTATCGAGGCGGGCCTGTACGCGACCCAGCTGATGGCCGAGCTCACCGACAAGGGTGAGAAGCTGCCGGCCGCCCAGCGTCGCGACATGATGTGGATCTGCCGTGACGGCGACCGGGCGAAGAACCATCTGCTCGAGGCGAACCTGCGGCTCGTGGTGTCGCTGGCCAAGCGCTACACCGGCCGCGGCATGGCGTTCCTGGATCTGATCCAGGAGGGCAACCTGGGTCTCATCCGCGCCGTCGAGAAGTTCGACTACACCAAGGGCTACAAGTTCTCGACGTACGCGACCTGGTGGATCCGGCAGGCGATCACCCGCGCGATGGCCGACCAGGCCCGCACCATCCGCATCCCCGTGCACATGGTGGAGGTCATCAACAAGCTGGGCCGCATCCAGCGCGAGTTGCTCCAGGACCTGGGTCGCGAGCCCACGCCGGAGGAGCTGGCCAAGGAGATGGACATCACGCCGGAGAAGGTGCTGGAGATCCAGCAGTACGCGCGCGAGCCGATCTCGCTGGACCAGACCATCGGCGACGAAGGCGATTCCCAGCTCGGTGACTTCATCGAGGACAGCGAGGCCGTGGTGGCCGTCGACGCGGTGTCCTTCACGCTGCTGCAGGATCAGCTGCAGTCAGTGCTGGAGACGCTGTCGGAGCGTGAAGCCGGTGTGGTGCGGCTGCGGTTCGGCCTCACCGACGGCCAGCCCCGCACCCTCGACGAGATCGGTCAGGTCTACGGCGTGACGCGGGAACGGATCCGCCAGATCGAATCGAAGACCATGTCGAAATTGCGGCACCCGAGCCGTTCCCAGGTCCTGCGCGACTACCTGGACTAGACGGGCGCGACCGCTCGACTGAAGGGGCGCCCTGGCGGTCGACTGAGAGGGCGCCCACCGCCGTGCCGTAGCAATCGGTGCGGGTCTGCCGGTGCGCGCACAGAGCCGACGTCTCACGGCTGCCGTCTGGGTTGAGTCGGGCCGCCGGCTCTCCGGGTGGTCGCCACGCGTCTCGCGCGCGGATACCGCTCAGTCCTGGGAGTCACCGCCGGGCGCGCCCGCTCCGCCGGCGCCACCCGCACCACCGGAGCCGCCCTTGCTGCCCGCGGCGGCGCTGCCCGACGAGCCTGCGGACCCCGCC
>CAXEZH010000365.1:0-32281 GCA_964000695.1 uncultured Mycolicibacterium sp.
AACGCTTCGGGTTCGACCGTCTTCTGGGTTTCCTCGGAGATCAGGAACGCCAGCAGCTGCTTGGCTTCCTCGGCGTGCGGTGCGCCGGCGGTGACGCCGGCGACGTAGGGCAGCGAGACGCTGGTGCGCGTCCCGTCGGCCTCGGCGGGAATGAAGATGGTGAAGGTGGAGCCGTCGTCCTTGATCGAGGCCAGGTTCATCTGTACGTCGCCGTTGGCGACCAGCAGCTCCCCGTTGCTGACCTTGGGCTGCAGCTTGCCGGTCGACGAGGACGGTCCGACGTTGTTGGCCTGCAGCGCTTTCAGGTACTCCATCGCGCCCTGCTTGCCGCGCAGGTGCTGCAGCAGCACCAGCACCGCGGTGCCGTCACCGGCCTGACCGGGGGTGGAGTATTGCAGCTTGCCCTTAAACTCGGGCTTCAGGAGGTCGTCCCACGTCAGCGGCGGAGGGTTGGCGCCCGGGTTGGCGATGAAGCTCAGCGCGTTGTCCACGATCGGCACGAAGGTCGCATCCGGGCCCACCTGCTCGCTCTCGATACCGCTGGTGTCGGCGCCGCTGGGTTGCAGCAGCTCGAGCTGCGCGGCCTTCTGGATGAACGGTGGCAGCGTGACCAGCAGGTCGGCCTGCGGATTGGACTGCTCCTTCTCCACCCGCGACACCACCTCGCCGGAGCCGGCCTCCACCAGGTTGACGTTGATGCCGGTTTCGTCGGTGAAGCGCCGGAACGTGCTCTCGTACCAGGTGGCGAGGCCGTCGGCGCTGTACACCGTCAGCGTGGTGCCGTCACCCGAGCCGGAGGTCCCGGTGCCGCCGCAGGCGGCCGTGAGGGCGGCCAGGGCGGCGACCGAGACGGTCGCCAGAGCGGTGCGCAGTTTCATGTTCAGCCTTTCAGGAGGAGGTCGGCGAAGTCGGTGACGGAGGAGACGACGTGGGTGGCGCCGGCCGCGACGAGCTGACGCTCGTTGTGGGCGCCGGTGAGAGTGCCTGCCGCGACGGAACATCCGGCACGCAGCGCGCTCTCGATGTCGTTGGCGGTGTCGCCGAGCGCGGCGACGGCGTGCACGCTGTCGGCGCCGAGGCGCAGCAGCGCGGTGAGGATCAGGTCGGGGTAGGGGCGCCCGCGGACCCCGGGCCCGGGCGCCAGGACCAGGTCGGCGAGGTCGTGCCAGCCCAGCGCCGCGATCAGCTTTTCCTGGGTGTCGGGGGAGAAGCCGGTGGTCAGCGCCACGCGGATGCCGCCGTCACGCAGCCGTGAGAGCGATTCGGCAGCACCGGGTATCGGGACCGCGCGGCCGTCGGCGATGAGCGCGGCGTAGGCGTCCTCGAACGCGGCGTTGGCGCGCTGGGCGAGGCCCTCGTCGCCGAACAGCGCCCGGAAGACCACGATCTTGGACTGGCCCATCGTGTCGAGCACGTACTGGCGGGCCTGCTCGCGGTCGGGCCCGTCGTCCGGCATCCCGGCCGCGGTGGCCGCCGCCTCGAACGCCTCGACCACGAGGCCGTCGTCGGCGACCGTGGTGCCGGCCATGTCGATGGCGGCGAGCTGAATGGTGTTGTGCTGCATCAGTTATAGTCCGATCTCGTCTGCGGTGTGTTCCCCGATGACCGGCCCCAGGGTCATGCCGCGCCCGCCGGGGCCGGTCACCACCCACACGCCGTCGCTCACCTGGGCGCGGTAGGCCAGGCGGCCGGGGTCCACGCACTGGCTGTACACCCCGGCCCACCGCTGCCGGATGGGCGGCAACGGGCGGCCGAGCAGCTCCTCGACCACGCCGGCGAGGTAGGTGTAGGGGGCCTCGGCGACGTCGAACGGGAATGGTTCGCGGTACTCGTGGGTGTCGCCGATGGTCAGCCCGCCGTGCCGGCGCTGCACGCACAGCAGCTGCATGCGGTGCTCGGCGGCGATCGGATCCTGGTGTTCGCTGCGTCGCAACTCCTCCAGGGCGTTGCCCGCGTAGGCGGGGTAGTAGCGCAGGCTGTCTCCGTCGGCGATGGCCGTGGTCAGTGGCTCGTCGAGCGGCGCGGTCTGCATCATCTGCAGCCGGACCCGGCGCACGGGCAGCTCTCCGGCGATCTCCCGGACCAGCCCGCCGTGGGCGGCGCCGGCGCAGACGATCACCACGTCGGCGTCGTGACTGTCGCCGCTGTCGTCGACGACGCGGGTGCCGGTCACGGTGCGGGCCTCGGCGCCGGGGACGAACGTGTAGCGTCCGCTGGTCTGCAGTGCCGCGCGGATGGCGGGCAGCGCCTGACGGGACTCGACCGCGCCGTCGCGCGAACAGTGCAGTGCGGCAAGGAACTTGCCGCGCAGCGCCGGGTTGATACGCCGCGCCTCGCCCGGTTCGAGCAGCCGGAATCCGCGGCGGCCGGTGTCGGCGCGGGTGCAGACCTCCTCGGCGACGGCCACCTCGGCGGGAGTGCGCAGCAGGGTCAGCGACCCGCAGGGGCGAAACCCGATCCCGGGCACCTCGGCGCCCAGTTCCTCCCACAGCGTGCGCGAGCGCAGGCTGGCGTCGAGTTCACCCGAGGACCGCCCGGACACCCAGACCAGTCCGAAGTTGCGCACGGTGGCTCCGCGCGCTTCGGTCTCGCGGTCGAGCTGGGTGACCGCGTGGCCGCGGCGCACTGCCTGCCAGGCGTGGGCGGTGCCGAGGATTCCGCCGCCGATGATGGTGACCCGCATGGGGGTTGAGACAACCGGGCGTGAGCGTCGGCACCGCAATGGTGCGATGTGGGCAGGCGGAACACCCGGTGAACAATTGGTATAGACCAATCAGGGGTATGGTTGGCGCCATGCGAACCAGAGCCGAATACGTGCGGGCCGAAACCGCGGCCCTGCTGGACTCGTTGCGCGGGGTGTGGGACGAGACCGCCGTCGACGAATGGGCCCACGCGCTGCAGGCCGCGGCGTGCGCCATCGCCGACGACGCCGACGAGGAACTGATCCTGGCCGCGGCGCTGCACGACATCGGGCACAGCCCGCTGCTCGGCGGACCGGGCGTCGCCGACCACTCCGGGATCGCCCGCGACTGGATCACCGCCCGTTTCGGCGGGCGGGCCGGCTGGTTGGCCGGCGCGCATGTCGCCGCTAAACGCCACCTCGCCGCCGTCGACCCCGGTTACGCCGCGTCGCTGAGCGCGACCTCGGTGGCGTCGCTGACCGCGCAGGGCGGTGCGGTGGTGGATCCCTACTTCGCCGGGCATCCCTGGCATTCGGACGCGCTGCGGCTGCGCCGTTACGACGACGCCGCCAAGGATCCTGCGGCACCGGGAGCGCCGGTGCAGATGGTCCTCGACCTGGCTCAGCGCCTGGCCCGATGAGCCTGCCGAAGCCGTACCTGGTGCGCACCGGGCTCGACGAGATCCTCGACGGCCTGCACGAAGGCGACGCGTTCCCGCCGGAGCGGGAGCTGGCGGCCCGGTTCCAGGTGGCCCGGGAGACGGTGCGTCAGGCCGTGCACGAGTTGCTGGTGGAGGGCCGCATCGAGCGGCGCGGTCGCGGGACGGTGGTCTCGCGCCCCAAGCTGGTGCAGCCGTTGTCGCTGCAGTCCTACACCGAGGGCGCCCAGCGGATGGGCCGCACCCCGGGCCGATTGCTGGTGACGTGGGAAGACGTCACCATCGAGCCGGAAATGGCTGCTGCGCTGGATGTTTCGCCGCGAGACCGGGTGATGCACCTGGAGCGGGTGCTGCTGGCCGACGGCGTGCGGATCGGGTTGGAGAGCACGTATCTGCCGCGGCACCGGTTCGCCCATCTGGCCGAGGACTTCGACCCGACAACGTCGTTGTATGCCGCGCTGCGCGCCCGCGGGGTGGTGTTCGGTCAGGCCAGCGAACGCATCGAGACGGTGTTGCCGTCGCCGCGGGAGGCGGCACTGCTCGAATCCACCACCGCGATGCCGATGCTGCTGCTCAACCGCCGCTCCGTGGACACCGACGGAGCCCCGATCGAGGTGGTGCGCGCGCTGTACCGCGGCGACCGGGTGGCCTTCGAGGCGACGCTCACCGACCGCTGACCGTGTGACCGGGTGACGGACGCCCCCGCCCGCGGGTATGAACGACAGCATGCGTATCGCAGAGGGAGTCACCCTGGGCAGCGGGCTGCAGGCGGTGCAGGCGACCGCCGGGGCCCTGATCGCCCAGACCGGGGACCTGTTCGCCGCCGGAGACACGTTCACCGCGACGTTGACCATCGATGACCGCGCGGACGTGCCGAGTTCGGCGAGGCTGCTGCAACCGGGCAGCTCCCATGACGCCGTCGTGCAGGTCGGCCCCGATACCCCGGGACCGGCCGCGCGCGGTCTGTGCATCAAGATTCCGGACGCCTACGGGCCGGGAAAGGACCAGGACTTCCTGCTGGCGTCGTCGGGGGACGGTGCGCCGCTGCATCACGCGGTGTTGCCGGCTGATCCGGTCGCCCCGCTCTACTCGTCGCTGTGGCTCTACCTGGTCGGGTTCACGCCGCTGCTGTTCGGGGTCCGCCCGCCGACCACCGGTCCGGATGTCCGCTTCGGAACCGGTGACCGGCTCAGCTTCCAGGTCAGTGCGCCGGTCGGCCAGTTCCGCCCGGTGGGTGAGGTGACGCTGGGCGCGCCGCACGACGGGCCGGTGCGGTACTCGGCCCGGCACAGCGGCGGCGGCATCCGGGCACTCCCGCCGGTGTCGTTCTACTGAGCGCGGACGCGCCATGATGGTGGTCACCGGACCCTCGGGCAACGTCGGCGCCGAGCTGGTGCAGATGCTCGCCCGCAGCGACTCCGCACGTGCGTGGCGGGTGGCCAGCCGGCACCCGGTGCAGGCGGGCGGGGCCGAGGCGGTGCACTTCGACTTCTTCGACCGCACCACCTGGGCGGCCGCCCTCGACGGGGTGCAGTCGCTGTTCCTGTTGTTCCCGCTGCCGGGCAATAAGGCCGCCCGGGCGGCGCTGGTGCCGTTCGTGCAGGCCGCGCAGCAGGCGGGCTGCCGGCACGTGGTGTACGTGTCGGTGTTCGGTGCAGACCGGGCCCGCTTCATCCCGCACCACACGGTCGAAAAGGCGCTGCGGGAGAGCCGGATGACGTGGACCGTGCTGCGGTGCGGGTTCTTCATGCAGAACCTGCACCGCGCCATCTCCACCCACGGCATCGACATCACCGAGCACCACGAGCTGTTCATCCCCGCCGGCCGCGGCGCCACCGCGTTTCTGGACGCCCGCGACGCTGCGGCGGTGGCCGCCGCCGTCCTCGACGATCCAGACCGGCACCGCAACGTGGTGCACCATCTCAGTGGCCCGCGCCGGTGGCTCATGACCGAGGTCGCCGACGAACTCAGCGCCGTGCTGGGGTATCGCGTCCGCTACACCGACCCCAACCTGATCGCGTTCGCGCGCCGGCTGCGCGGACGCGGCGTCGGGTGGGACACCGTCGGGTTCATGGCCGCGGTCTACACGCTGACCCGATTCGGGGCCAACCAACAGATCACCGCCGACGTGCAGCGCCTGCTGGGCCGGCCGCCGGGCACGCTGGAACAGTTTCTGCGCGACAGCGCCTGGCGGTTCCGCCATCAGGCGTGGACCTAGGAATCACTCGCCGCGGTCAGATGTGGACGTATACCCCAGCCGGTTTCGGTGCGCCATCGGGTGTGGACGCAGCCGGTCACTCGCCGCGCCCGGTCTGCTGCTGCAGGTCGTCGATCATCTCGGAAGCCTGCGCCTTGGTCAGGTCATCGGACACCTCGGCACCGGCTTCCTGCGCCAACGTGTGCAGGTAGCTGCGCTGTGCGCCGGTCATCGGCTCGTCACCGGTCACCCACTGCGAGGTGTCCTTCGCGGGGTTCTCCTGCGGGGCCTGGGTGATGTCTTCGCTCATGCCCACCCGAATGCCCATCGCAAGTGTGTTCGAAACGCGGGCCTCGGTGACGGCCGGGTTCGCGGCACTGCCAGTATCGACGGGTGGGCAAGAACGAACGCGCCAAGATCGTCATGACCGACGGCGAGATCGCCGAATTCATCGAACGCAGCCGCACCGCCACGATGGCCACCGTGCTTCCGAGCGGGCGGCCTCACCTGGTGGCCATGTGGTACGCCGTGCTCGACGGTGAGATCTGGTTCGAGACCAAGGCCAAGTCGCAGAAGGCGGTCAATCTGCGTCGTGACCCGACCATCACCGTGATGATCGAGGACGGCTTGTCCTACGACACGCTGCGGGGGGTATCGATCGACGGGACGGCCGAGATCCACGACGATCCGGAGACCAACTTGCGGGTCGGCATCAGCGTGTGGGAGCGCTATACCGGCCCCTACACCGAGGACATGCGGCCCTTCGTCGACCAGATGATGAACAACCGCATCTGTGTGCGCGTGGTTCCGTCGCGGCTGCGCAGCTGGGATCACCGCAAGCTCGGCATGGACGGCATGCCGATCTCCGGTAGCACCGCCCAGTACCTCTAGGCCGAAAGACAGTTTGAACTGCAGTCATGCGCGTCTGCATGGCATGCTGCAAACATGCCTAAGACGGTGCGAATCCGTGGCATCGACGATGAGGTGTACGCGGGTTTGGTCCGCCGAGCCGGCGAAAAAGGAATCAGCGTCTCGGAGTTGCTGCGCCGCGAGGCGGCCCGCATAGCCGCGCGGCCGTCGATCGCGGAATGGCTGCGGCGCACCGGTCGCCGGCCCTCACAGATCACGACCGGTGACGTGGTGCAGACCCTGGACGGTTGGCGCGGTGATTGGCCCGATACTGATCGTTGACAGGGACCTGGCCGCCGAGCTAACGCTGCGCCGCTACCTGCTTGGCCTCGTCGGTCACCGGGTCGGTGATGTCGCCGAACTCGGTGTTCTTGTCGATGAACGCGGCGACCATCGGGCACACCGGCACGATCCGCAGTCCGGCGTCGCGGGTGGCTTCCAACGCCTGGCGCACCAGAATGGTGCCTAGGCCGCGGCCTTCGAACTTCTCGTCGACTTCGGTGTGCGGGAAGATGCGCTGGCCATCGCGGTCGAGGAACTCGGTGAAGCCGGCCTGCTCACCGTCGACGCTGATGGTGAACCGGTCGGATTGCTGGGTGACTTCGGTGGGGGCACCGGTCTTGTCGGTCGTCATGGTCACTGGCTACCCACTCGAGCGGTCGAGCAGATCAGCGAATTCCGGATTCTTGTCCATGAACTCCGCGACCATCCAGCAGTGCGGCACCACCCGCAACCCGGTGGGGCGGGTGGCCTCCAGCGCTGCGCGCACCAAAATGGTGGCCAGGCCGCGGCCCTGGAACTGAGGGTTGACCTCGGTGTGCGGGAAGAGCCGCCGCCCGTCGCGGTCGATGAAGTCGGCGACGCCGACGATGCGGCCGTCGACCGAAATGGTGAAGCGGTCGCCCTGTTCGCTGACCTGGGTGGGGGCGCCGGTCCTGTCGGTGGTGCTCATCTGCGTCCTATACCCCCGGATTGGCCCGCGGACGCAGCCTGCCGTTGGGCAGCGGGGGCGCGGGCAACCGGGCCAGCGAACCGCGGTAGCCGTCGACGGCGCCGAACCGGGCGTCGTGGTTCTGCCATTGCTCGCGGTAGGCGGCGATCTCGTCGTGGCTGCGGCCGACGAAGTTCCACCACATGACCAGCTCCTCGCCGAACGGGGTGCCGCCCAGCACCAGGACCCGCGCCGGCGTCGAACCGCGATTGGCCAAGTGCAACCGCTGCCGGCCCGGCTCCTGGTAGGCCAGGTCGGCCACCTGCAATCGCGCGCCGCACGCTTCGACATCCCCTTGGTCGACGAGGACGCCGTGCTCGAAGCCCGGGTCGACGTCGAGGCCCACCTGCGCGCCCGCCTCGAGATCCACTTGGGCACCGAGCAGGGGTGTGAAGGTGTGCACCGGCGAGCGCTGGCCGGCGAGCTCACCGAGGAACACCCGCGCGGTCACGCCGTCGCCCGCCGCGCCGGAGTCGGGCGCGTAATGCGCGAAATCGCGCGCCGTGTCGCGGTGGGCGTGCGGCAGCGCGACCCAGAGTTGCACGCCGTGCAGCACCGCGTCACCCGGCGCGGTCGTCACCGACACCTCGGAGTGGCAGATGCCGGCCCCGGCCGTCATCAGGTTCAGTTCACCCGGACGCACCATCGCGTGCACGCCGGCGGAGTCGCGGTGCTCGACCAGGCCGCTGAACAGCCAGCTGACCGTCTGCAGACCGGTGTGCGGATGGGGCGGCACGTCCATGCCGGAGCCGCCACTCTGATCGTGCGGACCGTAGTGGTCGGCGAAACACCACGCCCCGATCAACGACCGTTCCCGCTGGGGCAGGGTCCGGCGCACCCGGATGGCGCGCGGCCCGCCCAGTGGCACGTCACGGGGATGCAGGACACCGGTGAATGACGATGGCGCACAGTCGACTTCGTCAGGCGCGGTGTCGGTGTTACTCACGTGTCCACAGTAGCCTCCCCGAGGGGCACCAGCATGGCCGATCGCAGCACGTCGAGGTCGTGGTCGCCGATGCGGAACACCCCGAACCGGAACTTGAAGCCCCAGCGGGACTTGTCCTCGATGAAGTCCAGCCGCTCGAGCAGCGGCCGGATCGGGGTTTCCACGCAGTCGAGGAAGTCGACCTTGCGCCGCCACGGCGTGAAGTCCGGGGACACCTCGGCCTGGTACGGCTCGTCGTCGGTGATCTGCCCGATCGCGGTGAACGCCTGCAGCGGCGGGCCGTCGGGGTAGACCGTGCGCGGTGAGTAGAAGGCGATCCAGTCGCCGCGGGCCATCTTGGCCAGCATGTGCGGCTTGCCGTGGTTGGCCTGGGTGAACCCGCCTTGCACGCCGCGTTCGACATGGTCGCGGCTGACCGTGTTGATCCAGTTCGTCATGGACTCAAGCTAGGACCGGGCACCGACGATCCGCGGCCCTCGTGAGACGGCCTGTGGATAACTTCCTCAGGGGGATGTGCTGGCGGCCGTGATGTCGGCGACGGCCTGTACCACCGCGGCCGGGTTGTCCAGCGCGACGAACGTCGTCGCGTCGGGCACGGCGACGAGCGTCGCCGCGGGGAACGCCTGGGCCAGACGACGCCCGAGTTCCGGGGTGAAGCACCGGTCGCGTTGACCCCACACCAGCGTGACCGGCTTGGTGAACCGGTGCAATCGCGTCCCGACGTCGGTGAGGTCGGTGGCCGCCACCGCGCGCAGCAGCGTGGCGAGATCGCGCCGGATTCGGACGTCGCGGCGCGCCGGCACCAACCACGAGTCGGTCAGGCGCGGGTCGGGGCGGTTCATCAGCAGGCCGTAGCCAAGCGGAGAGTGGCGCAGCGGACGCAGCCGCAGCTGCTCGGCCAGTACTTTGATCGAGCGGGGGCCGCGCAGCAGCGCGAACACCAGCGTGAACGGGAACGGCGGAAACTGTTCGAACGCATCGCAATTGGTCAGCACCATCCGACCGATCCGTTCGGGGTGCGCGTCGACGACCAGCTGGCAGATGCCGCCGCCGGTGTCGTTGCCCACCAGCGTCACGTCCTGCAGGCCCAGCTCGGTGATGAAGTCATGGACAAGTCCGGCCATCCCCGACGGTGACAGAACCGCGGCGTCGGTGACCGGGATGGTGTGGGAACCCAGGGGAAGGTTCGGCAGGTAGCAGCGGTAGCCCTGCTCGGCGAGCGTCTCGGCTGCGGCGGTCCACAGTCGGCTGTCGACGAGGATGCCGTGGACGAACACCACCGGCGGGTGGGGCGAGGTATCCGGCCCGATCACGCGGTAGTCGATCGTGGCCTGGGGGAGCGCGAGCTGCGGCATGAGCGCTATCCTTTCCGAGGAAACTTACAAACACTGTGTATGAAAGTTACGTACAGGCTGTATGGAAGTCAATAGTCGTCACCGCACCCGCCGGACGCAGGCCGAGCGCACCGCTGCCACCCGCGCCGTGCTGATCGACGCGGCGCGGGCGCTGTTCGCCGAGCAGGGTTTCGCCAACGTGTCCACCCAAGCCATCGCGGCCGCCGCGGGTGTCACGCGGGGGGCGCTGTATCACCAGTTCGCCGACAAGACAGCGCTGTTCACCGCGGTGTACGAGGAGGTTGAGCGCACGGTGGTCGCTGAGGTCGCCGAGCGCATCGCCGCCGCGCAGCCGCCCGACGCCCTGGCCGCGATGCGGTTGGGGGCGCGGTTGTTCCTGGAGGTCTGCTCGGCGCCCGACGTCCAACAGATCGTGCTGATCGACGCGCCGGCGGCGCTGGGGTGGGACGCCTGGCGCGCGGTGGGGGCGAAGTACGGACTGGGGGTGATCGAGGCGATGCTCGCCCAGGCCGTCGCGGAGGGCGCCATTCCCGCGCAGCCGCTGCGGTCGACCGCGCACGTGCTGCTCGGCGCACTCGACGAGGCCGCGTTGTTCGTCTCCCGCGCGGAGGATCAGCAGCAGGCCCGCGCGGAGATGGACGCGGTGTGCGCGCGGCTCATCGACGGCATCGCCGGGCAACCGGCGTGACCAGTTGTCCCACCTGAGCCTCAGCGAAGGTAAGCCGTAGCCAGTGGGGCGCGAACCCGTGGAGGCCCCTCATCGCCGAGGCTAGAGTCAGGCTCCATGGGCGACGGCGTTCTGCGAGCTGAGGATCTGCGCAACATCACCTTCGAGAAGCCGGCGTTCGGCAAACGCGGCTACGACGAGAAGTCCGTCAACGATTTCCTGGCGCTGGCCGCCCGCCGCCTCGACGGGCGCGGGCACCTGTCGGCCGACGACGTGCGCGGCATGCGGTTCAACAAACCCAAGCTCGGCAAGCGTGGCTACGACCCCGCCCAGGTCGACCAGCTGGTCGACGAGATCGCTACCGCCATCGCGCATCTCGATGGCTGAGCGCGACGACCTCACCGAGCTGCGGCGTCGCCGCGCGCTGACCGAGGACGCCGCCCGCCCGGACGTGGTGACCCGGCGGCACGAGCGCGGTGGGCGCACCGCGCGGGAGAACGTCGCCGACCTCGTCGATCCCGGCTCGTTCGTCGAATACGGCCGCTTCGCCATCGCCCCGCAGCGAATGCGCCGCGACGTCGACGACCTCATCGCGCGCACTCCGGCCGACGGACTGGTCGCCGGCACCGCCCGCATCAACGGCGACCTGTACGGCGCAGAGGCCAGTGCCTGTGCGGTGCTCTCGTACGACTACACGGTGCTGGCCGGCACCCAGGGCGCAGTGGGGCACCGCAAGAAGGACCGGTTGTTCGAGCTGATCGAGCGGATGCGCCTGCCCACGGTGTTCTTCGCCGAGGGCGGCGGTGGCCGGCCGGGCGACACCGACTATCCCGTGGTGTCCGCGCTGGACACCCGCGCCTTCGCGCTGTGGGCCAAGCTGTCCGGGGTGGTGCCGCGCATCGCCGTGGTGCACGGCCGCTGTTTCGCCGGCAATGCCGTCATCGCCGGCGCGTCGGATCTGATCGTCGCGACGAAGAACGCGTCGCTGGGCATGGGTGGGCCGGCGATGATCGCCGGCGGCGGGCTCGGTGAGGTGGCACCCGACGACGTCGGGCCGATGTCGGTGCAGGAACCCAACGGCAACGTCGACGTCGTGGTCGACGACGAGGCTGAGGCCGTCGCCGTGACCAAGACCCTGCTGGGGTACTTCCAGGGTCGGGTGACCGAATGGACCGCGCCGGATCAGACGCCGCTGCGCGACGCGGTGCCCGAGCGGGCGCGGCGCGCCTACGACGTCGCCCCGATCGTCGAGACCCTGGCCGACGAGGGGTCGGTGACGTTCCTGCGCCCGCGGTTCGCCCGGGAGATGGTGACCGCGCTGGCGCGCATCGAGGGCCGCGCCGTGGGCATCATCGCCAACGACACCCGCTTCACCGCCGGTGCCATCACCGCGGCCGCCTCGGACAAGGCCGCGCGGCTGCTGCAGCTGTGCGACGCGTTCGGGTTGCCGGTCGTGTCGCTGATCGACTGTCCCGGATACATGGTGGGCCCGGCCGCCGAGGCAGAGTCCCTGGTGCGCCGGGCGTCGCGGATGCTGGTGGCCGGTGCGGCATTACGGGTTCCGATGGTCGCGGTGATCCTGCGGCGCGGCTACGGGTTGGGTGCGCAGGCGATGGCCGGCGGCAGCCTGCACGAACCGGTGCTGACGGTGGCGTGGCCGGGGGCACACCTGGGCCCGATGGGCCTCGAGGGCGCGGTGCGCCTCGGCATGCGCAAGGAGCTCGAAGCGATCGCCGACGACGCCGAACGGGAGCAGCGGGTCGCCGCGGCGACGGCCGCGGCGCAGGACAACGCGAAGGCGCTCAACGCGGCGATGCTGTTCGAGATCGACGACGTGATCGACCCGGCCGAGACCCGCGGCGTCATCGCCGCGACGTTGGCGGCGGCGCGTACCGGCGATCAGCGCGCCAGGTTCGTCGACACCTGGTGACTCAGACGGCGATGACCTCGACCAGATCGTCGAGGCCGCCGAAGTCGGCAGCGTTGCGGGTGTACAGCCGGGCGGCGTGCGCATGGGCTGTCGCAGCGATCAGCAGATCCATCGATCGGGCTCGCGGTTGGCGACCGGCATCAGCGACCGCGTTGCAACCCGACATGCCGCAGGGAGCATCCGCAGTTAGAGCGCCAGTAATGCCCCGCCCGAGAACATGGAGTCGTGGCATTCGATCGCCTCGGGCTCCGCGCCTGGCGGGATGTCGAACACCGCCTGCGTCTCAATTCCGAGACCCGGATTGATGTCTTCCATCCAGCTGTTGTCTCCCAGAATGCTGGTGGCTTCGTACTCGTTGCCGTTGACAATCAGCTTCTGGTTGCTCGCCGAGAAAGAACGTGCGTCATCGCCGATGTTGGTCACCCGAAGCTTGACGATGAAGAACTCGCCCTTCGCGATCTCGGGGGCGAACGCATCGTCGATTTGCGTCGCGCCGCGCTCAACCCCGAGAACTTGGAACTCGAACTTGCCGTCGCGGACGGTGGACCCGGCCGGAGCTGGCGCATCGCCAGCCCGATCCCCATCCACTTGCGGCAACGCAGCCGACGCCGAATCGTCGCCCACCGAAGCGGTCGACGCGTTCGAGCTGGAGCTGGTTTCAGAAGTCTTGTCACTGTCGCCGATGCTGCCGATCGCGACTAACACCACGACCACCGCCCCTACACCGAGAGCAACCTTCAAACCCGTCGACATGCCTGACTTAGCTGGTGGGCCGGGTTGATGGTTGCCTACTGGAGGTGCACCGAAGGATGCATAATTCTCGGTCCACGCTCTTCCGTCGAAGTATCGCTGCCGACTTGGATCGGATGGATCTGGGTACCAACCGGCTCTTGGCTGTGTCACGAAGTCCCCCTCTTCAGTTAGCTAGTCGACCGACTTAGCTCTAGAACGCACAGGCGACGCACAGAATAACCGCGCCGTCCGACAGCGCGTGTGCAGCCCCAACAGGTGGCCGCTGAGCAGACTGTTGACGTCCGATTGGTTCTGCCGGCGAGGTCGCCAGGGTCGAGTCAGGTTCAAGCGGGGTTGCCTCCACTCCCGCTTGTCGACCGGTTGGTTATGCGGGGCCGCTCTCTGACACTTTCGGCTACGCGCGAGTGAGACTTTCTCTCCCGTGCTGCCGGGCGTCGCCAATGAAAAAAGCGACACGCAGACCTTTGTCAAGCGCATAAGGGTTGCAAGTACCCGATATTCGAGCACGCGAGGAGTGACGTCACCAACCGCCCGTGATCTCCGTGCAGACCTCGCTTAACCGCGGCTGTGCCGCCGGCATGTACCGGAGACCAGCGCGCCAGGTTCGTCGACACCTGGCGACTCAGACGGTGATGACCTCGACCAGATCGTCGAGGCCGCCGAAGTCGGCAGCATTGCGGGTGTACAGCCGGGCGGCGTGCGCATGGGCTGTCGCCGCGATCAGCAGATCCATCGATCGGGCTCGCGGTCGGCGACCGGCATCAGCGACCGCTGCGGCAATCTGCCCGTAACTGGCGGCCACGGCGCCGTCCACCGGCAGCGGGTCGAAGGCGCGCTGAAGGACAAGCAGACGGCGCAGGCGTTCGGCGCGTTGCCGCGGTTGGTTGGCGATCAGCACACCGAAGTGCAGTTCCGCCATGGTGATTGCGCTGATCGCGAGCTCACCCTCGAGAGAGCCGACGTCAGGTGCCAGTACGACGCTGGTGTCCAGGATCGCTCTCACTCTGGTGCCCACGGGTCGCGCAGGTCGTCCGCGATGAGACCGCGGTCGGCCGCCCAGTCAGGGTCGGCGACGCCGGAGAACAGGTCACTGATATCGGCCCACTGCCGCCAGGCGCGCGTGGTCGCCGGGACCAGCAGCGCCGCTGGGCGGCCGGCCACCGTCACACTGAGGGACTCGCCGGCCTCGACGCGCCGGATGAGCTCGGACGCGTTCTGCCGCAACTCACGCAGTCCGACGGCGTCCACGATCTCAACGTAGCACATGTGCTACCGCTGGCGGCGACCATGCTTTACCGGTGGAAATCTGGGGGACGGTGCCGGCTGCGCCTCTCGGCAAGTGGTCGCTCGAAGCGACGGTTCTGAGTTGGGGCCCGGGGCATGCCCGGCACCGTCGCAGGGTGTAACCGCGCGGTGCGGTGCGCTATTCCACCCGGCCCGTACGCTGCCGAACCCCTCGTTACCGGCAGCGGACGGGCGCGGCATCAGGCGATGTCGGCGTAGTAGACACGCCGCTCGCGGACCGGGTAGCCGTTCCGCTCGGCGAGCGACTTGAGCTGGCGCAGAGCAAAGGTGCGGCCACGGCCGGCCTCGGGAACGTAGATGCCGGCCCACAGGCCCTCGGCCCGGGGCAACTCGCAGGCGTCCCGGGCGCACAGCCAGCGGCGTGGGCACGACCGGCACAGCGCCTTGGCCTCGTCGTCGGCCGTCGTTGTCCACCTCTCCGGATCGCGGGTGCAGACGCCGACCGGTGTTTCGTCGAAGGGATTGGCGGTCATCGGCTTGCTCCTCACGTGCGCTGGGCGGCGCTGTCGCCGCGGTGAAGCGAAACTATCGCACTAAACCGTAGCAACGCAACAGTTTGGGAAGGGAGAAGTGCAGCGTCAGCCGTGGCGCGCTGGCGCGACAGAGCCACGCGGCGAAGCAAAAATATGCAATGAACTGGCCAAATAGCTAGACGGGCGGCGTTGAGAATGACGTCGGCGCGTCTTCACAAACGGAGCGTCAAAGCAGCTCGCTGTCATGCTCGAGGTGTAGCTTGGACCCCGGAACCGTCGCAGAATGCAGCACCAAGCCGTAGCGGCGCACATCGCGATCGCTACGATGAATTCCGCCGATCCCAGCCCGATCCGGAGGACCCCGGTAGATGACCAACCCCGAGCCGGTCGATCAGTCGACCGGCGCTCCGGATCCCGGGATGGTCCGGGCGGGGGCCGCCGCGGCGGCCCGGCGCCGTGAGCTGAACATCAGCCAGCGCAGTCTGGCCAGCAGCGGCATCATCAACGCCGGGGCGTTGATCGCCTTCGAGAAGGGCCGAAGTTGGCCCCGAGAACGGACGCGGGCAAAGCTCGAAGGGGTGCTGAAGTGGCCGCCCGGGACCATCGCCCGACTGCGTCGTGGCGAAGTGATACCGCCCGTGGCGCCACCCGACACCACATCGGCACGCTCGGACGGGGACGAGGTGTCGCTGCTCGCACAGGCGGTCGTCACCGCGGTCGGGGGTTTCGGCTCGACCGTGGACTCGCTGCCCCCGGTCGAGGACCCGGCATTCACTCCCCGCGTCACGGCGATCCTGTCCGATCTGCGTCAACTCGAAGCGGTGGCCGCGCGCGCCGCACGCATCGGCAGGGTCACCCCGGCGTTGATCAAGGCGCTCGGCACGGTGCGCCGGCTCTACGACGACGTGATGTTGAGGGCCGCCACCGCGCCGCAGGCCACCCTCGGGCAGCGGCTCTACGCCGCACGGCGTGAGGCCAACCTGACGGTGGAAGAGACCGCCCAGGCCGCGGGCGTCGGCGAGGCCGCGATCCAGCAGGCAGAGTCCGAACAGTCGGTGACCGCTGCCGATGCCGAGGCCATCGAAGCGCTCGTCGCTCAGCTCAGGTGAGCTCGGTTCGGCTCAGTGCCGGTCGCGGCTGCGGTCGTCCTGGCGAGGGAAGTGCTCGGCCAGCGCCGCACACACTTCGAGCAAGCGCGTGCGGGTGGGTCGCGACATCGCCGCGGTCCCGTCGATCACCCCGCCGGGGCGCAGGTGACCGTCGAACGGCACCTCGATGACCCGTTGGCCCTGCTTCGAGAATTGCTGCGCCAACGTCGACTTGGTGCGCTTGTCCGCGTGACCGTCGGAGTCGTTGAGCACCACGACGGTGCGGCGCAGCAGCCCGGTCATGCCGCGCGCGGACAACCAGTCCAGTGTCTGGCCGGCCGCGGCGGCGCCGTCCACCCACGGCGACGACACCACCACCAGCGCGTCCAGGTCGCGCAGCACTTCCTGCGTGACCGGCGAATCCATCGTCGAGCTGCAGTCGATGACCGAGATCGAGAAATGGCGATCCAGGCGGGCCGCCGCTTCCCGGTAGATGGCCGGGTCGAGCACCCGGCGGCGGGCCGGTGTGGCCTCGCCGGCCAGAACGAACAGACCGGCCGCGTTGCTGCCGACGCGGTTGCGGATGTCGGCGAAGGTCTCCAGATGTTGATCGGCGGTCAGTTCCCAGAACGAGCCCTGTGCTCGCGGGTCGACCCGGCTGCCGAGCTTGCCGAACGCGGTGTCGGCGTCGACGGCGATGACTCGGTCGTCCTGGCGAAGCTCGGCGAGCATCGAGCCGATGCTCGCCGAGACGGTGGTCTTGCCGACCCCGCCTTTGCCCATCACGCCGACTTTGAAATGGCCGCGCAGCGGGCCGCGGATCGTCTTCTCCAACTCCGCGATCCGGCGTTCCTCGGGGGAGGGGCCGAGGTTGATCAGGCCGAATGTGGCGGTGTACAGCGCCCGTCGCCAACCCCGGCCCGGTGTGGGTTTGCGGGTCGGAACGAGGTCATCCGCGCGGATAAGTTCGGCATAGGAGTTGGGCTGGGGTGGTGCGGGGGGCTGCGGGGTGCCGGCGAACATCGGGGCCGGCTGCCCGGGTTGGATCGGCGCGGTCGGCGGTGTCCAGGTCTGCGGCCCCGGTGCGGGGCCCCAACCGCCCGGACGTCCCGGCGGCGCACCGTGGACCGGCTGCCGAAACGAGTTACCGGGGCGCTCAGCCTCGAACAGCTGCGGGTGAGCGCCGGCGGGTGGCCGAGGGGGCACGGGGGGCCGCGGCGGTGCTCCCTCGTGGTGCGGCGCCGGCTCGTGGTGCGCCGGCTCGGCGTCGCGGTCCCCGGGTCCGGTCCAGCCCGGCTCGTTCCGCAATGCGTCGTCGCGGTCGGTCACAGCACGTCTCCTCCAGGTTCGTCGGTCGCCGAGAGTAAGCGAACTCGCACCACAGACATGCGCCAGGCTAGCTCGCGCCCGACCCGAGCAAATCGACGCGTCGGTCACTGCCGGCAGGGCGGTGTGGGACGTGACGACTAGTTGCAGCCGCCGCCTTCGACCTCGAGAGGTTGAGACCGCCTGCAGGAGCAAATATTTGCTGATACTGCAAACCGGCATATTGATCGATAAGTGACAGTTGCTGCGCGACGCTTGAGATCCTGACCGTATCCCCTCATGGGCACCCATATTGGCGTCTGGAGGGGCCTGGTTCCACTGGTAGTCTGCCCTGGGGAAGGGGAGGTTCAGCATGCGCGGAATCGATGGGGTCAGCAGTTCCGGCAAAGGTGCCGGTTCGTCGGTTCTCGAAGCCGGCCTCGACGTCATCGACGGGATGCGCAGAACCACCGGGTCGGGGGAGCCGGAGCGCGGCGAAGCATTCCGGCGGGGCGCGCAGCGGTTCCAGGAGGCCGCCGAGCACATCACGGCGGCACAGCCCCAGGACTGGGCGGGTCCCGGTGCGCAGGCGTACGGGCTGGCCAACCGCCGCCACGCTCGCCGCGTTGCCGCGGTCGCGACACTCGACGATGCCGCGTACGCCGTCCTGGCGCGCCAGGCCGACCAGATCGTCCATCGTCGGGACATGATCGATGACCAAGCGGACCGCCTGGTCCGCTTCAGCCGCACCTCGCGCGACGTCGCCACGACGCCGGGCGTCGGCGCCGCGTTGAAGGCCACGTTCGAGATGACCGCGGTGGCCACCGCCCTCGACGCGTGCCGCGACGCGCTTCAGGGGCTGATGCAGCAGGTCAGCGACAACGCCGACGACCTGCGCGGTATCGCTGCCGGATACTCCGTCCTTGACGACGATCCGCCAGGTCCGTCTGACGTTCCGGCGGAGGAGGGCGACCCCCGCCCGGGCGGCCGTGAGGAGGATGACGCTCAGCCGCAGGCCGCAGCACCGGCCGGGTTGGTCGGCGCCGGCCTACCTGTGGCCACGGCTGACGTGGCTGGCCCTGCGCCGAACCCGCAACCCGAGGCGATGCCTGCTGAGGCGATGTCCGCGCTGAGCTCCTCGCTGGGGGCCGCGGGCGGAATGATCGGCGCACTGGTCGCTCCGGTCGCAGCGGCGCTCGCGGGTGTTGCCGGTGCGGTGACGCAGGCTCTGCCGGTCCTCTCGGATTCCCTGGGAACCCTCGGTGACGAAGCCCCCTCGGAGGAGCTGTTGGACGTCGAGGACGAAAAACCCGAGCGCGACGTGACTGACGATGCGGAGGACGCGGAACTGGCCCCAGCGCCCGCCGAGGATGAGGACTCCACCACGGCCACGGTTACGGCCGAACCGCCCCCACCGCTGCTGCCACCGACCGTGCCGAGTCCCGCCGCGCCCATCAGGCCGCCGACATGACCGAGCAGGAGACAGCTGTGACCCGGCTGCAGGTGACGACGACGCACTTGCGGGCTCTGGGTGACAATCACGCCCGCGCCGCCGACGCGATGGAGGCAGCCGTAGGCCTGGCGGCGGACGCCGACCGTTCGATGACGTCCTCGCACGGGGTCATCGCCGCATCGACGGTGCGGATCATGGAGGAACTCCTGCACGCCCGGCGGCGGTGCATCTCGGCGGCGGCCCACGCGGCGCGCGCTGTCAGCGAGGATTTGGCGGTCGTGGCGCAGCGCTACGAGGGGACCGACGAGTCGGCCGGCGTCGACCTCGACCGCCAGATCGGGTCGCCGTGATGGCAAGCCCGTTCCTCGGTGACGGGGAACCTACCCACTACGACGATGTCGTCGGCGTCGAGGTGACGATCGACGGAATGTTGGTGATCGCCGACCTGCTGCACCTGGTCGACTTTCCCCAGTCGCTGGGCATCCGCCCCAATATCCCGTACGAAGACCAACGCAAGATCGTGTGGGACCAGGTCACCCGCGATCTGACTGCACAGGGCATCCTCACCGCCTTCGGCGACCCGCACCCCGAGGTGGCGGCCATGGTCGACACCCTCAGCAGGCCCGACCGGCTCCTGGACTGCCGGTGGTGGCGCCGCGACGTGGGTGGCAAAATGGTGCGCTTCGTGGTGTGTCGCAAGGGGGATCGACATGTCGTGGCCGCGCGGGACGAGGACATGCTCGTGCTGCAGCGGGTGGCTCCCCAGGTGGGGCTGTCCGCCATGGTGAACGTCGTGATCGGCGACACCGCCGCCGCCGACGTCGAACCGCTGACGGGGATCGCCACAAAGCTGGCCGAGGTCCGCACCGCAGAACAACTCGCCGGCTACGGCATGCCGCCGTCGTCGGCCCGCATCTATGCCGAGGCGACCGGCAACCCCGACAGCTGGGTGGAGATCACTGCCTCCGAACGTCACCCCGGCGGCACGTTCTCCGAGGCCGGGGTGGGCGCGGGAGTGCTCGACTCGCCGCACGGCAGAATCGTGTCGATTCCGCGCCGGGTGAGCGGCGAGCTGTACGGCAGCTTTCTGCCCGGCACACCCGAAAACTTCCAGCGTGCGCTCGACGGCCTGATGGAGTTCCTGCCGTCCAAGAGCTGGTTCGAGCACAAGGATGTCCTCGACACCGACAACGCGCTCGAAACCGACCCGTCGTACCCGGACTGAGAAAGGCGATCCACGGTGGCCCACCCTCCGCCCGGCGATCCCGGCGACGACGGGATTTCCGACGGCGACTTGGCGGCGCTCGACTTCGGCGCCGCCGCAGACGACGACACCCGCGAGACCGACCTCGGCGTCATCCTCGGGGACTACTCCAGTGACGGCGGGGACGTCGATGCGGCGACGGACGACGACCCCATCGCCGCGTTCCCGTCACCCGGCTTCGCGGGTGCGGACGGGCACGCCGACGATGCCGCCGCACCGCTGTTCACCGTTGCCAACCCTCCCGGCACCGTCACCGTGACGACGTTCCTGGACGGCCGCGTGCACCGCGTCGACCTCACACCGGCGACCACGACGATGGCCGAGTCCGTCCTTGCCGACGAGATCGTCGTCATCGCGGCGCTGGCGACCCAGGATGCCCGCTCGGCGCAGTACACGGTCATGCTGGACGGCATGCGTGAACATGGCCACGACAATGCCGCCACCCGCGACTTCCTCAATCGCGACCTGGATCTGCCCACCCCGGAACAAGCTGCGGCCGCACGGATCGAGCTGTTCACGAACCGCTACGCAGGTGAGGAATGACTGAACATCTGGCCGGCCTCTTCGGCACCGCGGTCGGCATGCTGCCCAGCGCTCCGGCGCGCTCGCTCGAGCTTTTCACCGAGATCACCGATGTCGACGACACCGCGTGCGACGCGTGGGTGGGCCGCATCCGCTGTGGTGACCGGGACCGGGCGACGATGTTCCGAGCATGGTTCTCGCGCACCAGTTTCGGCCAGCTCGCCGGTGCTGCGGAGATGTCGATGAACAGCCTCGGCACCCGGGTACCGATCGGCGGGATGTTCGGTGACATCACCTACCCGGTGAACTCGCCGCTGGCCATCACCATGGGATTCGCAGTCAGTGAGGCCGCCGAGGGCAATTACGCCGACGCGATGGAGGCGATCGAGGATGTCCCCGCGGGCGGCGCCGAACACCTGGTGGCGTGGGTCAAGGCCGTCATCTATGCGGCGGCGCAACGATGGACCGACGTCATCGAGGAGGTACGGAGCGCCGCGGCGTGGCCGGACAAGTTTCTCGCGGCCGCAGCCGGGGTGGCCCACGGTGTCGCCGCTGCCAACCTGGGCCTGTTCACCGAAGCTGAGCGCCGGCTGACCGAAGCCAATGCCTCACCCGCCGGGGAGGCCTGCAACCAGGCCATCGCCTGGTTCCTGGCGATGACCTATCGAAGCCAGGGCAACGAGGAGGGCGCCCTGGCCCTGCTGGAATGGCTGCAGGCCAGTCATCCGACGCCTGTGGTCACCGCCGCATTGCGCGACCCGGCCTATCGGCTGCAGACCACCACGGCTGAGCAGATCAGCGCGCGACGCGACCCCTGGGACGTCGACAGCGCCGAAGCCGACACGTCGGTGCGCGATCGGCTGCTGGCCGATGCCCAGGCCGAACTGGACCGCCAGATCGGGCTCAGCCGGGTGAAGGAACAGATCGAGCGCTACCGCGCGGCGACGCAGATGGCCAAAGTGCGGGCCGCCCGGGGGATGAAGGTCGCGCAGGCGTCCAAGCACATGATCTTCACCGGCCCGCCCGGAACCGGGAAGACCACGATCGCGCGGGTGGTCGCCAACATCTTGGCGGGCCTCGGAGTGATCGCCGAACCCAAACTCGTCGAAACCTCCCGCAAGGACTTCGTCGCCGAATACGAGGGGCAGTCGGCGGTCAAGACCGCGCGCACCATCGACCGGGCCGTGGGCGGCGTGCTGTTCATCGACGAGGCCTACACCCTGGTGCAGGAACGAGACGGCCGCGCCGACCCGTTCGGCACCGAGGCGCTGGACACTCTGTTGGCCAGGATGGAGAACGACCGCGACCGGCTCGTCGTGATCATCGCCGGTTACAGCAACGACATCGACCGGCTGCTGGAGACCAACGACGGTTTGCGTTCGCGGTTCTCCACCCGCATCGAATTCGACTCCTACTCGCCGCGCGAGATCGTCGAAATCGCCGAAGTCATCGCCGCGGGAACGGATTCGAGCCTCAGCACGGAGGCCGCCACCGCGGTGCTGGAGGCCGCGACGCTGCTGGTCCAGAGCAGCGCCAACGGTAAGCCCGCGATCGACGTCGCCGGAAACGGGCGCTACGCCCGCCAGCTGGTCGAGGCCGGGGAGCAGACCCGGGATATGAGGCTGGCCCGTTCCACGGACATCGAGAGCCTCGACGTCGCCCAGCTCAGCGAGATCAGCGGGGCGGACATGGCCGCGGCGATCACGTCGGTGCACAGCAGACTGAACATCAGCGGGTAGACGATGGCAGGTTTTCGGCTCACAACCAAGGTTCAGGTCAGCGGCTGGCGCTTCCTGCTGCGCCGCGTCGAGCACGCCATCGTGCGACGCGACACCCGCATGTTCGACGACCCGCTGCAGTTCTACAGCCGCGCGGTGAGCGCAGGCATCATCATCGCGGTGCTGATCTGCCTCGGCGCGGCGCTGCTCGCCTACTTCAAACCGCTCGGGAAGCGCGGCGGGGACAGCCTTCTGGTCGACCGCACCACCAATCAGCTTTACGTCGTGCTGCCCGACACCGGCCAGTTGCGCCCCGTCTACAACCTCACCTCGGCGCGATTGATCCTGGGCAACAGCAACAACCCGGTCGCGGTGAAGTCCGAGGAACTCGACAACATGCCCAAGGGGCAACCGCTCGGCATCCCCGGAGCCCCGTACGCCACCCCCGTCTCGTCGTCGCCCGTCTCGCAATGGTCGTTGTGCGACACGGTGATCCAACCGGAGACGGTGGCGCCGACCGTCGACACCTCGGTGCTGATCACCCCCCTGGCGTTGGACGGTTCGGTGGGCGCGCTGAAAGCCGGGCAGGGCATGCTGGTGTCCTACGAGGGACAGGACTGGCTGATCACCGACACCGGCCGCCACTCGATCGACCTCGCCGACCGGGCGGTCACTTCCGCGGTGGGCATCCCCGTCACGGCGCGCTCGGCACCGATCTCCGAGGGTCTGTTCAACGCCCTGCCCGATGCCGGGCCGTGGCGGCTTCCCGCGATCCCGGGCAGCGGGGCGCCCAACTCCGTCGGGCTACCGCCGGAACTGGTCATCGGAACGGTGTTCACCACCGACACCGAATCCGACGAACAGCATTACGTGGTGCTGCCCAACGGCGTCGCGAAGGTCAACGACACCACCGCCGCGGCGCTGCGGGCCACCAACTCCTACGGCCTGGTCGCAGCCCCGTCGATGGCACCGAGTGCGGTGGCCGCGATCGTCGAGCAGGTCTACGACTCGCCGCTGCCTGACGAACCGATGGACATCCTTGCGCGCGAAGAACTCCCGGCGCTGTGCTGGACGTGGCAGCGTGAGACCGGCGACCAGGCGCCGCAGACGACCGTCATCGCCGGTCGCCACCTGCCACTGCATGCCGCCGACATGGCCACCGGAATCAAACAGATCAGCGGTGACGCCACTGTGCACATCAGCGGCGGTCAGTACATTCGGCTGCAATCCCCGGATCCGCGCTTCGGGGAGAGCCTCTACTACATCGACCCGCAAGGCGTCCGGTACGGGCTGCCCGACGAGGACACGGCAGCCAAACTGGGGCTGACGTCGCCGCGCACCGCGCCATGGCAGGTGGTCAGCCTTCTCGTCGACGGTCCCGTGCTGTCGAAGGAGGCTGCCCTGATCGAGCACGACACACTGCCGCCGAACCCGAACCCGCGCAAAGTCGGAGCCGGGGACTCTCAGCCCGCCGGAAGCAACGGAGGTGGCGGATGACGACCCGCAAGTTCACACCCATCATGAAGCGCGGCCCGAGGCTCAGCCCCGGGGAGATCAACGTGATCCCGCCCGACGACCTCGGCGTCGACATCCCGCCGTCGGGCATGCAGAAGGCTCTGCCCTGGGTGCTGGGCGGCTGCATGCTCGGCATGATCGCGATCATGATCTTCAGTGGGGTGCGCCAACTCTCGCCCTACATGTTCATGATGCCGCTGATGATGGTGATGGGCGCGGTCGGTCTGGTGGCCAGCGGCGGCAGCGGAGGCAAGAAGGTCCCTGAGATCAATTCCGACCGCAAGGAGTACCTGCGCTATCTCGCCGGACTGCGGACGAGGGTGACCTCGTCGGCGGCGGCGCAGGTGACGTTCTTCAACTACCACGCACCGCACCCCGACGACCTGCTGTCCGTCATCGGCACCCACCGACAGTGGTCGCGGGCGTCCACCGCCGACTTCTACGCCGCGGCCAGAATCGGCATCGGATCCGAACCCGCGGTGGATCGCCTGTTGAAGCCTGCGGTCGGCGGTGACCTGGCCGGACCCGCGGGTGCCCCGCAGGCGCACCTCGAACCCGTCAGCCACATGTGGGTCACGAAATTCCTGCGCACCCACGGCCTGATCCACGACTGCCCCAAACTCGTTCAGCTACGCACCTTTCCGACGATCGCTCTCGGTGGCGACCCCGACGGCGCGGCCGGGCTGCTGACCGCGATGATCTGTCACCTGGCGGTGTTCCATCCGCCGGATCTGTTGCAGATCAGGGTGCTGACCGACGATCCCGAGGACCCGCGCTGGGCCTGGCTGAAGTGGCTGCCACACGTGGCACACCAGTCCGACACCGACGCCGCCGGTCACACCCGGATGATCTTCACCCGGCCCGACGGTCTGAGCGACCTGGCCGCCCGCGGCCCGCACACCGCCGACGCCACGCCCAACGGCCCCTATGTCGTCGTCATCGACCTGTCCGGTGGCAAAGCGGGTTTCCCCGCCGACGGCCGGGCCGGCGTCACCGTCATCACGCTGGGTAACCATCGCTCGGCCTACCGCATCCGCGTCGACGCCGACGGCACCGCTGATGACCGGCTCCCCAACCAGACCTTCCGGCTGGTGGCCAGCCAGGTGGACACGATGACCGCCGGGCAGGCCCAGCGGGTGGCGCGCAAGCTGGCCGGGTGGTCCATCACCGGGACGATCATCGACAAGAGCACACGGGTGCAGAAGAAGGTCGCCACCGAATGGCACGAGATCGTCGGCGCGCAATCCGTGGAGGAGGTGACTCCCGCCCGCTGGCGGATGTTCACCGACACCGACCGTGACCGGCTCCGTATCCCGTTCGGCCACGAGCTCAAGACCGGCGACGTGATGTATCTGGACATCAAGGAGGGCGCAGAGTTCGGCGCGGGCCCGCACGGCATGCTGATCGGCACCACCGGCTCGGGTAAGTCGGAGTTCCTGCGGACGCTGATCCTGTCGCTGGCCGCCACCCACCATCCCGACCAGATCAACCTGCTGCTGACCGACTTCAAGGGCGGATCGACATTCCTGGGCATGGAGAAGTTGCCGCACACCGCGGCGGTGGTGACCAACATGGAAGAGGAGGCGGAGCTGGTCAGCCGGATGGGCGAGGTGCTCAGCGGCGAACTGGACCGCCGGCAGTCGATCCTGCGCCAGGCCGGCATCCAGGTCGGCGCGGCCGGCGCCCTGTCGGGTGTGGCCGAGTACGAGAAACACCGTGAGCGCGGAGCCGATCTCCCGCCGTTGCCCACGCTGTTCGTCGTCGTCGACGAGTTCGCCGAGCTGCTGCAGAACCATCCCGACTTCATCGGACTGTTCGACCGCATCTGCCGGGTGGGCCGTTCGCTGCGGGTGCACCTGCTGCTGGCCACGCAGTCGCTGAACACCGGCGGCACCCGCATCGACAAGCTGGAGCCGAACCTGACGTACCGAATCGCGTTGCGCACCACCAGTTCAGCGGAGTCCAAGGCGGTGATCGGGACGCCTGAGGCGCAGTACATCTCGAACAAGGAGAGCGGCGTCGGGTTCCTACGGGTCGGCATGGAGGATCCGGTGAAGTTCCAGAGCGTCTACACGGGCAATCCGTACGTGCCCGTCGTCGCCGCCGCCGGTGACGACGATGCACCGCGGGCCCAGGCCGACAAGACGCTGCGGATCCACCGGTTCACCGCAGCCCCGATCATGGATGCGACGGTGGCGCAATGACGATCGAATCCGGGCAGAAGGTGCTCCGTGAGGTCGTCCTCGACCAGCTGACCACCGGTGAGAACCATGCGTACCGGATGTGGTTGCCCCCGTTGGCCGATCCCACTCCGGTCAACGAACTGATCGCGCGTGACTACGACCGTCGCCCACTGCGAATCGGTCTGGGTGTGATGGACGAACCCCGCCGGCACCGCCAAGAAGTCTGGGGTATCGACATCTCCACCGCAGCGGGCAACATCGCCGTCGGCGGCGCCCCGCAGACCGGCAAGTCGACATTCCTGCAGACGTTCATCCTCTCGGCGTCGGCATCGCACACCCCGCGGCAGATCCAGTTCTACTGCGTGGACATGGGCGGCGGTGGCCTCATGTACATCGAGGACCTGCCCCAAGTGGGTGGTGTCGCCACCCGCGCCGAGCCCGATCGGGTCAACCGCGTCATCGCAGAGGTCAAAGCTGTTCTGCGGCAGCGTGAGCAGACCTTCAAACAGTTCCGGGTCGGATCGATGGCCGACTACCGGCAGATGCGCGAAGACCCGGAGAACCCGGCGTCGGCGGATCCATTCGGCGACGTGTTCCTGGTGATCGACGGGTGGCCGGCGTTCGCCGCGGAGTTCACCGAGCTGGAAGCCGTCGTGCAGGACATCGCAGGGCAAGGGTTGGCCTACGGCGTGCACACGATGATCTCCACCCCGCGGTGGACGGAGCTCAAGGCGCGGATCCGCGACTACCTGGGCACCAAGGTCGAGTTCCGGTTGGGCGATGTCAACGAGACCCAGATCGACCGCATCACCCGCGAGATCCCGTTGAACCGGCCGGGCCGTGCGGTGTCCAGCGAGAGGTTCCATCTGATGATCGGCGTGCCTCGCCTGGACGGTGTACACAGCGCCGAGGCGCTGGTGCCGGCGATGGCCGCGGCCGTGCAGGAGGTGTCCGCGCGCCACACCATCGAAGCACCGCCCGTGCGGGTGCTGCCCAGCCGGATTCATCTGCACCAGCTCGATCCGAATCCACCCGGTCCGGAAGCCGATTACCGGACCCGGTGGACCGTGCCGGTGGGGGTGCGTGAATCCGACCTCACCGTGGCGCACAGCCACATGCACACCAGCCCGCACCATCTGATCTTCGGAGCGCCCAAATCCGGGAAAACGACCATCGCTCATGCGCTGGCCCGGGCCATCTGCGCACGCAACAGTCCAGAGCAGGTTCGGTTCATGGTGGCCGACTACCGCTCGGGGCTGCTGGAAGCGGTTCCGGAGACCCATCTGCTGGCGGCCGGCGCCATCAACCGCAACCATGCCACCCTCGAACAGTCGGTCAAGGCGCTGGCGGCGAATCTGACCAAGCGCCTTCCTCCGGCGGACCTGACACCGTCACAGCTGCGGGCCCGGTCATGGTGGACGGGCCCGGACATCGTGCTCTTGGTCGACGACTGGCACATGATCGTCGCCGCCGGCGGCATGATGTCGCCGATGGCTCCATTGGCGCCCCTGCTTCCGGCGGCCGCGGACATCGGTCTGCACCTGATCGTGACCTGTCAGATGAGTCAGGCCCACCGGGCCACGATGGACAAGTTCGTCGGCGCGGCGTACGGGGCGGGAACTCCGACGATGTTCCTGTCCGGTGAGAAGCAGGACTTCCCGTCACGCGAGATCCTGGTCAAGAAACGACCACCTGGCCAGGCTTTTTATGTGACGCCGGATGGTAAGGAAGTGATTCAGGCGGCGTATGTGGATCCGCCCGAAGAAGATGTGTTCGCAGCACCCTCGGACGCCGGTTAGTATGGAATAGCGGTTCACTCCAGCAAACGCTGTTTGACCGGATGGCAATTGGGTCGGGGGACTCCAATCTCACCCACAGATAATTGCTGCTGTTTGCGCAAGTAACTAAATACATGCATGTCTTTAGCAAGAGTGAGGGGAACAGCAAATGCAACCACTGAGCCACAATGCAGGTGCTGTGGGGGTCGGCGGCCAGGTCGCCGCAAATGGCGCGCGGGGATTGGCAACGGGAACTGCGGCGACTGCACAAGTAAGTGCACTTACGCCCGCCGGTGCTGACGAGGTCTCCGTGCTGGCCTCGACGGCGTTCATGGCCGAGGGGGTGCAGACGCTCGGCATCAACGCGCTGGCTCAGGAAGAGATCTCCCGCGCCGGCGCCACCGTGATCGAGGTGGCCGGCGTCTATCAGGCGGTCGACGGTGAGAACGGCGCCACGCTGATCTGAGCTGACCACCCGATTCGAGTCGAGTGAGCCATGGCCATTCCACCCATCTTCATTCCACCCATCTGGGGAGCGTTTCCTCCCGAGGTGAACACCTCGCGCCTGATGGCAGGCGCAGGCCCCGCGCCGATGTTGCAGGCGGCGGCCGGCTGGGAGGTGCTGGCGGTCTCGTTGGAGACGCAGGCTGACGAACTTGCCGCCAGCCTGGCCTCCTTGGCCCAGATGTGGCAGGGCATGGGCAGCGAGCGGGCCATCACCGCCTCGATGCCCATGGTGGTGTGGCTGCGGATGCTCGCACTGCAGGCGCAGAAGCGCGCGCTGCAGGCCTCGGCGCAGGCCAGTTCTTATACGACGGCGTTGGCCACGACGCCCCCGCTGCCGGAGATCGAGCTCAACCACGTCACCCACGCGGTCCTCGAGGCCACCAACTTCCTGGGTGTGAACACCGTGCCGATCGGGCTGAACGAGGCCGACTACGTGCGGATGTGGGACCAGGCCGCGGCGGTCATGAGCGCTTATCAGGCCGAGACGACGGCCAACGCCACATTCGAGCCGGTGGCTCCGCCCCAACCGATCGTGCTGCCCGGGGCAGCGAGCGCAGCCATGTCGATGGGCATGGCCAGCGCCGCCCCGATGGCCGGCAGCGCCGCGGTGCGCAACGCGGCGTTCACCCACGTCAGCGGGCAGGGCAAGATCGAGGAAGCCAACCTCAAGGCGGGCCGCATGGAGCAGGCCGTCAATCAGGCGGCCAACCAGGGCCGCTCGCAGGGCGACCCGGGGCAGATGATGCAGCAGGCGCCCCAGATGGGCATGCAGATGGCATCGCAGCTCGGCTCCACTCTCGGCCAGTTGCCTCAGCAGATGATGCAGGGCGTCACCCAGCCGTTCCAGCAGCTCACCCAGCCGCTGCAGCAGGTGTCGTCGATGTTCGGCCAGATGAGCGGAATGATGGGCGGCGAACGGGGCGCGCAGATCGGAATGCTCGGCGCCACCCCGTTTTCCAACCATCCTGCGATCGGTGGCAATGGTGCGGCCAGCGGCGCCGGCCTGGTTCGGGCCGCGTCACTGCCCGGCGCCGGCGGCACCGCGGCGCGCACCCCGCTGATGTCGAACCTGGTGGGCAAGGAACTGCAGCCCACCATGTCGCCGGTATCGGTCGGCGCCGGTGCGGCTGCGGGTGCAGCCGCGGCCGGCCTGGCCCCCGTCGGTGGTGGCGGCATGGGCGGTGGACCGATGGGCATGCTCGGCCAACGGGGGAAAAGCGGCGGCAGCAGGTCAAGTCTGAACGCACCGGCCCCACTCGAACACGACCTCAGTGAGGACGACGAGGACGACTGGTGATCGTCCCCCACGACTTGCCGACCGCCTGGGTCGGGAGGGCCCGCCGACTTCGGCGGGAGCACAGGTAAACAGAGAGAAGGTCAGCAATGGCATTGGTGAATGCGGATACCCCGCAGTTGATGGCGGAGGCGGCGAACTTCGACCGGATCTCCGGTGAGCTTCAGTCCGTCCTCGCCCAGGTCGAGTCGACCGCAGCGGCGCTGCAGCAGAGTCTGCACAGCGAAGGTGCGGGTCAGGCCGCGCAGGCCGCGCTGCTGCGTTTCCACGAGGCGTCGAATCAGCAGATCCGTCTGCTCACCGACATCTCGCAGAACATCCACACCAGCGGATCGTCCTACCTCAACACCGACGCGAACAACGCCGACGACCTCGCGTCGCAGATGCAGATCTAGCCAAACCCCGAGACCAAGACTGAGAACGGAGAACACAAGTGGGACAGATCAACTACGAGTTCGGCGCGATCGAGGCCGGCGCGGGCGAGATCCACGCCGCCGTCGGACGCACTGCGGGACTGCTCGACGAGGGCCAGGGGTCGCTCGCCCGCCTGCAGTCGGCATGGGTCGGCGACGGCTCGATGTCGTATCAGGCGGTCCAGCAGCGCTGGGACGCGAACTCCAACGAACTCAACATGGCCCTGCAGAGCCTGGCTCAGGCCATCAGCAACGCCGGTTCGACCATGGGAACCACCGAAGCGGGCGTGATCGGGACCTTTTCCTAAACGCGGTGGAGTGCGCCGGTGGGCGACCGGTTTAGATGGAGGGATCGCCCACCGCGTGCACCGCGTTCCATGCCGAAACACTGAGAGGTACACATGTCGGCCGACTACGACCGGCTCTTCCACTCCCCGGATGCCGTTCGAACGGCCGACGAGGAGATAGAGCACGACGCCCCGCCAGCAGGCCGGGACACCGCGTCACCGCATGTGGCCGCGCCGCGCAGCGACGCGACCCCACCACCGATGCCGATCGCGCAGCCGCGCACACAGGCCGCCGCGGCTCCACCGCCCCGGCAGTCGGAGATCACCAGCCAGATTCCGGCGACGCAGACGACCGGCCCGCAGCACGTTCCGAACAACGGAATGATGCGCGCGCCCCAGACCTCCGCGCAGCAAGGGGCACGCCACGAACAACAGCGGCCCGCCACCGCGCCCGGCCCGCGCCACGCGCCCGCGCCGGCACCGTCGCAGCACTTCGCCGACCCGGCCGCCGACTGGCGTCCCGCTCCCCAGCCGGCGCCGACGTCCGCGGCCTCGATGGGTAACCACCGCGCGATCGACGCGCTGTCGCACGTCGGTGTCCGCTCGGCGGTCAAGATGCCCTCCCAGCGTGGGTGGCGGCACTGGATCTACCTGATGACCCGCATCAACCTCGGCCTTTCGCCCGACGAGATGTACGAGATGGATCTGCACGCCAGAATTCGGCGTAACGCGCGGGATTCGTATCAGATCGGGGTGTTCGGCCTCAAGGGCGGAGTCGGAAAGACCGCTGTCACCGTAGCGCTCGGCTCAGCGCTGAGTAAGGTGCGCGGCGACCGAATTCTGGCCATCGACGCCGACCCCGACGGCGGGAACCTCGCCGACCGGGCCGGCCGGCAGTCCGCGGCGACGATCTCGGATCTGTTGTCCGACAAGGAACTGCACCGCTACAACGACATCCGCGCCTACACCAGCATGAACGGCTCCAACCTCGAAGTGCTCTCCTCCGAGGAGTACAGCGCAGCCCGTCGTGAGTTCAACGACGAGGACTGGCAGGGCGCCACCGACATCGTGTCGCGCTACTACAACCTCGTCCTCGCCGACTGCGGTGCCGGGCTTTTCCAGCCAGCGGCGCGCAGCGTGCTGTCGACGGTGTCCGGCCTGGTGATCGTGGCCAGCGCCTCGATCGACGGTGCGCGGCAGGCGGCGATCACCATGGACTGGTTGCGCCAGAACGGATATCAGGATCTGCTCGGCCGGTCCTGTGTGGTGATCAACCACGTCGTCCCGGGCAAGCCCAACATCGACGTCGACGACCTCGTGCAGCAGTTCGAACGGCATGTGGCCCCCGGTCGGGTGATCGTGTTGCCGTTCGACAAGCACATCGCGGCCGGCACCGAGATCCAATTGGACCTGCTGGGCAAGACGTTCGAGCGTCGGATCGTCGAGTTGGCGGCCGCGCTGTCGGACGACTTCGACAGGCTCGAGCGGCGTTGACGGCCACGGCGACCCCGGCCAGTTCGCCGAGCGTCACCCCCGGCCGTCCGTCGACCACCCGGGTCACCATCTTGACCGGGCGGCGGATGACCGATCTGGTGCTGCCCTCGGCCGCGCCGATCGAGAGCTACGTCGACGAGACGGTGTCGGTACTGGCCGAGATCCTCGACGACACACCGCCGGACGTGCTGGCCGGCTTCGACTTCAACGCGCAGGGGGTGTGGTCGTTCGCCCGGCCCGGTGCCCCGCCGATGAAGCTCACGGAGTCGCTCGACGAGGCCGGGGTGGTCGACGGTTCGCTGTTGACCGTGGTTTCGGTGAGCCGCACCGAGCGGTACCGGCCACTGGTCGAGGACGTCATCGATGCGATCGCCGTCCTCGACGAGACACCGGAATTCGACCGGCGCGCGCTGTACCGCTTCATGGGGTGGATGGTGCCGCTGGTGGCGTTGCTCGTCACCGTGGTCGCGATGATGTCCTGGTCGGCGACGGGCCGCGACTGGTGGTGGGCCGTAGCGCTGGGTGGGCTCGGGCTGGGCCTTGCGGGCGCAAGCACATTGGCCCAGAACCGATTCAACAGCCTCGACATGGCAGA
>CAXEZH010000366.1:0-8410 GCA_964000695.1 uncultured Mycolicibacterium sp.
CCAGGCGCCCAGCGCCACCGCCATGGTCACCCACGTCCTGCGCAGCCGGTCCTGGGCCGCCCGCGCGGCCAGCGCCGCCCAGGCCATCGCGTACAGCGCCAGCCCGAACGACACCGTGTCATCGAAGAGAACGACAGCGCGGTTACCCTGACCAACGAGCAACGCCACGGTCAGCGCCGCGGTGAACCCCACCGGAATGGCGATCGCCACCGTCGCGCGCAGCGGGCGTCGGCTCATGGCTCGACCTCCCTTGCTGCTCACGCTGCCCGGTTGGCCTGCTGATCGGGATGTGATCGGCGACCGGCGGCAATTGACGCTAGCTCAAATCACTGCCCGCGATGCATCAGATCGCGACAATCACAGTTCTGTCGGCAAACACTACGGCGTTGCCTGCAGCTACCCGCTGGCGGCGCCAGCGGGGTACAGCTGCACCTCCTGGGCTTTGACGGCGAAATACGCCGTTGCGCCCGGCTCCAGCTCGAGATCGGCGACCGCGGTGGCCGTGACGTCTGCGGCGAGACCGGTACCACCGTCGGGTTGCGCGTCTGCCCGGACGCGCACCGTTTCGCCGTGGACCTCCATCTCGGCGATCGACACCGGCACCACGTTGCGGGGGCTGCCGTGCGGGATGGTGGTGAACACCGCCACCGCGCTCGGGCGGCACAGTGCCACCGCCTCGGTGCCGGGCTCGAGGTCACCCGTTCCGGACATCTCCGTACCCCAGGCGGTGCGAATGGTCCCGGGCCGCACTATCCGCCCGGCGACGAGGTTGATGCCGGCGATCCGCGCGGCGAATTCGCTGCGCGGGGTGGTCAGGACCCGTCGCGCCGGTCCGTGTTCGACGACCCGCCCGTGCTCGATGACCGCGACGTCGTCGGCGACGGCCAGCGCATCCAGCAGGTCGTGGGTGACGAGGACCGCGGTGCGACGCCGTTCGCGCAGCATGGTGCGCAGCAGCCGGCGCATCGCCGGTGCGGCGGTGACGTCGAGCGCCGACAACGGCTCGTCGAGCAGCAGCAGCCGCGGCTCGGTCGCCAGCGCTCGGGCGAGAGCGACCCGCTGGGCCTGCCCGCCCGACAGCTGAGCCGGTTTGCGTTCGGCCAGCTCGGTCGCCTCGACCGCGGCGAGCCACCGCTCGGCGGCGGCGCGCGCCGCCGAGCGCGACAGGCCCGCGCAGCGCGGGCCGTAGGCGACGTTGGCGGCGACGGTCAGGTGCGGGAACAACAGTGCCTGCTGCGACAGCAGGGCCACGCCGCGGCGGTGCGGCGCGACGAATGTGCCTGCGTCCGTGTCGGTGAGGACCACATCACCGAGGCGGACACGGCCGCAGTCGGGGTGGAGCAGTCCGGCGAGAAGCAAGAGCAGCGTGGACTTGCCGACCCCATTCGGGCCGAGCACCGCCAACACCCGGCCCTCGTCGACGGTGAGATCGACATCCACACCGCGCGCCGCCAGCCGTGCCTGGACCTGCAGGTGGCTCACAGCGGCCCCGCCAGGCGTCGGCTGGCCGTCGCGATCACGATTGCGGTGGCGACCACGATGAGCAACAACGACAGGGCGACGGCGGCGTCGGCGTCGGTTTCCCGTTGCAGGTAGATCTCCAGCGGCAAGGTGCGGGTGACACCCTGCAACGAGCCCGCGAAGGTCAGCGTGGCACCGAACTCGCCGAGCGACCGGGCGAACGCCAGCACCGCGCCCGAGACGAGACCGGGCAACACCAGGGGCATGGTCACGGTCCGCAGCACGGTGGTGGGCCGAGCGCCGAGCGTCGCGGCGACCTGCTCGTAGCCGGTTCCTGCCGAGCGCAGCGCGCCCTCGAGGCTGACGACCAGAAACGGCAGAGACACGAAGGCCTGCGCCACGATCACCGCAGTGGTCGAGAAGGCGATCCGCAGCCCCAGGACTTCCAGGTACTGCCCGATCAACCCCTGCCGACCGAACGTGTACAGCAGCGCGATGCCGCCGACCACGGGAGGCAACACCAGCGGTAAGAGCACCAGGGCCCGCAGCACGGGACGGCCGGGGAACCCGCCCCGCGACAGTGCCAACGCCATCGGCACACCCAGCACGATGCAGATGGCGGTGCTCGCCGTCGCGGTCCTGATGCTGAGAAGCAATGCGGCGCGCGATGATTCGGAGGTGATCAGAGGCACGAAGTTGGGCCAGTCGATGCTGATGAGGATGGCCAGCAGCGGGATGATCACGAACAGCGCGCCGAGCGTCGCGGGCACGTACACCCAGCGGGGAAGCCCGACCTGAACCGGGCGGTGGCGCCGCCGCGGCCGATTCATGGCGCCGCGAAGCCGGCCGATGCGAGAACCTCCCGTCCCTGCGCGCCGGTGACCAGGTCGACAAATGCCTGCGCGCCAGCAGGATTGGCTGCATTCCGCACCACGGCGATCGGATAGACGTTGACGGCAGCCGCGGCCTCGGGGAACGGGACCTCGGTGACGTCGTCGGCAGCGTCGGCGGCGTCGGTGACATAGACCAGGACCGCGTCGGCCTGCCCGGAGACGACCTTGCCGAGGACATCGGTGACGCTCGATTCCTCACTGACCGGTCGCAGCGCCACCCCGGTGAATCGTTCGACCGTCTCGGTCGCCGCGCCGCACGGCACCTGGGGGGCGCAGACGACGACCTGGAGATCCGGGTCGGCCAGGTCCGAAAATTGTTGGACGCCTTTCGGATTACCGGGCGGGGTGACGATGGTCAGTGTGTTCGCGGCGAAGTCGACCGGCGCGCCGGACACGACGCCACTGTCGACGGCCTTGGCCATGTTCTCGGGGTTCGCGGAGGCGAACACGTCGGCCGGCGCACCCTGGACGAGCTGGGTGACCAGGCTGGACGACCCGGCGAAGTTGAAGGTCACCGTGGTGCCGGGGTGGTCGCGCTCGAACCGGTCGCCGAGGTCGGTGAAGGTCGGCTGCAGCGAGGCTGCCGCGTACACCGTGATCTCGCCGGTGACCGCTGTGCCCTCGGCCGTGCCGGAGTGCTGCGGAGGCGGTGAGCATGAAGCGACCAGGGCCGCGGTGGTCAAACCTACTGCGAGCCAGGCCGACTTCATGATGCCGGGGCGGGTGTTTCGACGATCACGGTGGTGGCCTTCACCACGGCCACCGCGATGACGCCCGGCTCCAGTCCGAGCTGATCCACCGATCCGGTGCTCATCAGCGACACCACTGTGAAGGGGCCGCACTGCATCTCCACCTCGCTCATCACCCGATCCTTGGTCACCTTGGTGACCAGGCCGGTGAACCGGTTGCGCGCCGAGCTGCCGACGCCCAGCGGGTCCGGCGGCGGCGAAGCGTGGTCCCGGGCGAACTCGGCGAGCACGTCCCCGGCGATGACCTTGCGTCCGGACTCGTCGGTGGACGACGGCAGTGTGCCGCTGTCGACCCGGCGACGGATGGTGTCGTCGCTGACGCCGAGCAACGCCGCCGCGTCTTTGATCCGGATCGCCGGCACCATCTCAGCCACTCCCTGTCGTCTGCACACTTTTGTTCGCAAAATCGGACAACGGAGAGCATTCTAACCGCATTTGCGGTTCAGAACCGCTCCGTGTCGGGTTGCTCCTCGTCCTCGGGGTCGTCGAGCACCGAGAACGGTTCGGTCGGTGTCTCCACGACCTGCAGCTGCGCGGCCGACTCCGAGGGCACCACATTGCGTGACAGTGCGTGCAGTGCCCGCTCGGTGCCGACGTCGTGCCCGGCCCGCTCCGACAACAGCCAACGCACCTCCAGGAGATCGCAGTAGGCCTGCACCGCGCTGCCGGTGTTACCGACCGCCGCGTGGGCGCGGTGCATCATCGGTGTCGCGACTTCCATCACCCACAGCTGGCCCGCCGTGCGCTCGTCGACATCATGGCCGGCCTCCCGGCTCAACTGGCCGCGGTAGGCCTGCAGATCGCCGAGCAGGATCCGCGCCTGACCTTCGCCCACGTCCAATCCGGTCAACCGCTGCAGCGCGGTGGCGTAGTAGCGGCGGTCGCCGACCGCCACATGCAGCTGGAGTTCATCCGTGCCGGCCCGGACGGGCTGCAGCGACACCTCGTCCACCGCAAACCCCAGTTCATTGAGCTTGCGGATGGTGCCCTCGACGCGGTACCGGTCGGCGAAGCCGAACGTCGGTGTGGCGTGCAGCAACTCCCACAGATCCTCGTAGCGCGTCCTGATGCCCAGCGCTTCCTGGATGAAGCCGGCCTGTAGGTCGGGTCTGCCGAGCCGGGCCGCGACGTCGAGCAGGCCCGCGGCGACGTTCTCGACGGTGATGTCGATGTCGTGGGTGCGCTGCCCGTCGGACAGCGACGGGTGGATCTCACTGGTCTCGGCGTCGACCAGGAATGCCTGCAGCACCTGGCCGTCGCGGGAGAACAGCGTGTTGGCCAGGGAGCAGTCTCCCCAGAACACCCCGTGGCGGTGCAGGTCGACCAACAGCGTGGCCATCGCGTCGAACAGGCGGGTGCGGTGTTTGGGCGCGTCCGGCGGCAGCCTCATGAACATCCGTCGGTACTGCCAGGACCCGACCAGATAGCGCGTCACCAGGATCGCGGTGTCGAAATCCGGCTGAATCACCACCCCGGCCGGGCGTACGGCGTTGAGCCCCATCTCTTCGAGGCGGCCCAGCACGCCGTACTCACGGGCCGCGATGCGCGGAGGCAATTCCTTGAGCGCCCACAACTGTCCGTCGGCCTCGACGAACTTCACCAGGTGCCGGCTCGGTCCCACCGCCATGTCGCGCAGCGCGACCTGAGGTGCCGACCAGTCGTCCAGCGGCCGGTCCCAGGGCAGCACCAACAGCCCCGGGCAGGTGGCCCGAAGCCGCAACTCCGGAGCGGCCATCTGACGATCCGCCGTGACAGACCTCGAGGTCAGGCGTTCGCGGCCGCGTGACGCCCGCGGTTCTCGGTACTGCGCGTCAGATTGTCGCCGGACTGGGGGTCGAACAGGTGCAGTCGCGACGCGTCCAGCCACAGCGTCGCCTTGTCTCCGGAGCTGACGCGGCTCATCGGATCGAGTTCGACGCAGATCTGGCTGCGCAACTGCTCACTGTCGAGCTCGCTGGCCAACTCGGCGAGCTGGCCGGAGATCTCGGTGTCGGCCTCGAACGGCACGAAGGCGTACTGCTCGTTGCCCAGCCACTCCGTGACGTCGATGGTCACGTCGAACGTGACACCACGCGAACGCTTGTCGTCATCGACGAACTCGGCATCCTCGAACGCGCCGGGACGGATGCCGGCGATGTACACCTTGTTCTCCTCGACGCGGTCGCGCCACTCGTCGCGCAACGGGACGGTCGCGAAGGGCAGTTCGATCTCGTTGCCGCGCACCCGCGCCGGCACGAAGTTCATCGGCGGTGAGCCGATGAAACCGGCGACGAACAGGTTCACCGGCTGATCGTAGAGTTCTCGCGGACTGGCGACCTGCTGCAGCAGGCCCTTCTTCAGGACCGCGACGCGGTCACCGAGCGTCATCGCCTCGGTCTGGTCGTGGGTGACGTAAACGGTGGTCACTCCCAGCCGGCGCTGCAGACGCAGGATCTCGGTGCGCATCTGACCGCGCAGCTTGGCGTCGAGGTTGCTCAGCGGCTCGTCGAACAGGAACGCGTCGGCCTGACGGACGATGGCGCGCCCCATGGCGACGCGCTGCCGCTGACCGCCGGAGAGGTTGGCAGGCTTGCGGTCGAGATGCTCGCCGAGTTCGAGCGTGTCGGCGGCCTCGGTGACCCGCTTGCGGATCTCCTCGTCGGACAGCTTGCCCGACAACCGAAGTGGGAAAGCAATGTTCTCGAACACCGACAGGTGCGGGTACAGGGCATAGTTCTGGAACACCATGGACAGATTGCGGTCCCGCGGGGCCTTGTCGTTGACCCGTTTGTCGCCGATCAACATGTCACCGGACGTGATGTCCTCGAGGCCGACGATCATCCGCAGCAGGGTCGACTTCCCACAACCCGACGGCCCGACCAGGATCATGAACTCCCCGTCAGCGATGTCGAGGCTGACATCGTTGACGGCCGGATAGCCGTCACCGTACTTCTTGACGATGTTGCGCATCGTGATTGCTGCCATGGGTTATCCCTTCACTGCTCCGGACGTCAGACCGGCGACGATGCGCCGCTGGAAGATGAGGACGAGGATGACGACGGGGATCGTCACGATCACCGACGCGGCCATGATGTAGGGCACCGGCGACTCGAAATACGAGGCGCCCTGGAAGAACGCCAGCGCCGCCGGCACCGTGCGCGCGCTGTCCGTCGAGGTCAGCGAGATCGCGAACAGAAAGTCGTTCCAGCAGAAGAAGAACGTCAGGATGGCCGTGGTGAACACACCCGGCGCGGCCAGCGGCACGATCACCTTGCGGAATGCCTGCCACTGCGTGGCGCCGTCGACCTGCGCGGCGTGCTCCATCTCCCAGGGGATCTGGCGGAAGAACGCCGACATCGTCCAGATCGACAGCGGCAACGCGAAGGTCAGGTAGGGGATGATCAAGCCCAGCCAGGTGTCATAGATCCCCAGCCCGCGCCACATGTCGAACAGCGGCCCGACCAGTGCGGCCTGGGGGAACATCGCGATCGCGAGGGCCAGCGACAGCAGCACCTTCTTCCCGGGAAACTCGAGCCGGGCGATCGCGTAGGCGGCGAACATCGCGATGATCACCGAGATGACGGTGGCAATGACCGCGATGCCGATCGAGTTGATCAACGCCCGGGTGAACAACGGCTGGCTGAAAATCTGGGCGAAGTTGTCCAAGGTGAACGTGCTCGGCAGGAACTGCGGATCCCGGGACACGATGTCCGAAGGCGGTTTGAACGACAGGCTGATCATCCACAACACCGGGAAGATGCTGTAGATGACGATCACAATGCCGGCGATCGTCCACCACTTGCTGTTCTTGGCGCTGTTCACTGGTCGCCCCTGACTTGTGAGAGGTCGGTCTTGAAGACCTTGACGAAGATCCAGGCGATCACCACCACGGTCAGGAACAGCAGCACCGAGACCGCTGATCCCATCCCGAGGTTGACCAGCGTGACGTTCTGCCGGTACGCCAGGAACGAGATGGTCTCGGTGTTGTTGGCGCCGCCGGTCATCACGAACGGGTTGTCGAAGATCCGCCACGCGTCGAGGGTGCGGAAGAGCAGTGCGACCATGATCGCGGCCTTCATGTTGGGAAGGGTCACCTTCCACAACCGCTGCCAGGCGGTGGCACCGTCGACCTTGGCGGCCTCCTGCATGTCCTCGGGCACCTGGACCAGCCCCGCCAGCAGCAGCAACGAGATGAACGGAGTGGTCTTCCAGATCTCGGAGAGGCAGATGACGAAGATCGCCGTCCACCGGTCACCGAACCAGTCGAAGCCGGTGATGTCGAACCACGTGTTCACGAACCCGGAGTCGATGGCGAAGGCGTAGCGCCAGATGAAGGCCGAGACCACGGTGACGATGCCGTACGGGATCAGGATCGCGGTTCGCAGCGGCCCCCGGCCACGAATGATGCGCAGCATCACGAACGCGAACCAGAACCCCAGCACCAGCTCGATGGCCACGGTGACGACGGTGATCGTCAGCGTGGTGACGAAGTCGTTCCACCACACCGGGTCGGTGAGGATCACGAGGTAGTTGCTCAGCCCGACGAATGTCCGTCCGCCCGGGTCGGTGAGCCGGAAGTTGTACAGCGACAACACCAGCGCATAGATCAGTGGGTAGGCCGTCACCAGCAGCATGACTGCGTAGGACGGCAACGTCAGGAAGATCCCGAGCCGTCGTTCCCCGCGGGCCCGTTCGCTGCGCGCCGGCTTCCCGGGCTCTTTCTGCAGCGGAGCGTCTCGGTCGGGCGCCGCTGTCGCGGTCACAGCAGTCGCCTTCCAGCCAGCACGTCAGCCATGAACTGGTCTGTCCTTTCCGGTGTTTCGGCGGTCACTGAGTCCGGCGGATGCCAACTCTGGGTGATGGCGCCGGAGACGTCGGTGTAGAACGGCGTCAGCGGGCGTGGACCCGCCTCAGCGATCGATTCGCGGATCAGGTCGGCGTTGTCGTATTCGGCTCGGACGTCCGGATTGTCGTAGGACCCCGCATACGGCGACGGCTCGCCCTCGTCGATCATGTACTGGGTGGCCTTGGGCTCGGCGTTGATGCACTCGATGGCGGCCACCGCTTCGTCGGGGTACGCCGAATAGGCTCCGACGGCGAGGTTGGCACCACCCAGAGGTGGCTGGCTGGGCCGGTCGGGAAGCACCCGTGGGTAGCGTGCCCAGCCGATGTCGTCGACGACCGCCTGGTCCAGCGAACCGTCTTCGGCGGCGCCACGCGCCGCCGCCAGCACATACGGCCAGTTCAGCATGAAGCCGCCGTTGCCGGACTGGAAGGTGGCGCGGGCCTGCTCTTCCTGGGCGTTGGACAGGTCGGCCGGAGCGGCGG
>CAXEZH010000367.1:0-4339 GCA_964000695.1 uncultured Mycolicibacterium sp.
AAGCCCTGTGTGGCAACGACAGCCGGCGTTCCCTTGATCAGGCTGGCGGCCCAGACCGCATTGCTGGAAGCGGAAACCCTCGCCGAGATGCGAGGCGGGTCACCCGAGCGGCCCCGCGTCGCCGTGGCTGTCAACGCCGACTCGATGGCCACGTGGTTCACCGGCGTGTTCGCCCGCCTGCCCGACGTGCTGTTCGACGTCCGCATCGAGGATCAGGATCATTCCGCGCGGCTGCTGCGTGAAGGGGTGGTGATGGGTGCGGTCACCACCGAACGGATCCCGGTCAGTGGGTGCCGGGTGCGACCGCTCGGGGTGATGCGCTACCTCCCGGTCGCGGCGCCACACTACCTGCAGCGCCACCTGCCCGACGGTCTGACGGCAGACGCCGCCACCGCGGCGCCGTCACTGTCCTGGAATCGCGCCGACGCTCTGCAGGATCAACTGCTGCGCAGCGTCTTTCGCCGCTCCATCCGGCGGCCGATCCATTACATCCCCACGGCCGAGGGGTTCGGCGCCGCCGTGCGGGCCGGGTTGGGTTGGGGGATGTATCCCGAGCAGCTCGTCGACGCGTCGTTCGTGCCGATCACCGATGCCCACCTCGACGTACCGCTGTACTGGCAGTCCTGGAAGCTCGACAGCGACACGGTCGCGCAGGTCACCGACGCCGTCACCGCCGCCGCGGCGGGGCTGCGTCGGCGCCGGTGAGCCCGCCAGGCAGAATTGTGCGGGTGCACGCCAAGGTGAGGGTTCGGGTGCTCGGTGTGGGCATGGGACCGCAGCACGTCACCGGCGAGGTCGCCGAGGCGCTCGGCACCGTCGACTACGTGCTGGCCGCGGAGAAAACCGCCGACGATCAGCTGCTCGCCCTGCGGCGCGCGATCGTGGCCGCGCACCCCGGTCCCACGGGTCCGCCGGAGGTGGTCGCGGTGCCCGACCCCGAGCGCGACCGCTCCGCCGAGTTGTCCGCCGGCGGTTACGACGCCGCCGTAGCGGACTGGCACGACGCGCGCGCCGCCCAGTACGCCGCGGTGCTGACCGAGCGAGGCGGGACGGCGGCGTTCCTGGTGTGGGGCGACCCGTCGCTGTACGACTCGACGATCCGGATCCTGGACAAGATCCGCGCCCTCGGCGTCGACGCCGACTACGACGTCCTGCCCGGCATCAGCGCCCCACAGCTGCTCGCCGCGCGGCACCGCATCGTGTTGCACGACGTCGGACGGCCGGTGCACATCACCACCGGCCGGCGGCTGCAGGACGCCGTGACGCAAGGCCAGGACAACATCCTGGCCATGCTCAACCCGCCGCCCGATCGGATCGACTTCACCGGCCTCGAGGACTGGACGATGTGGTGGGGAGCCAACCTCGGCGCCCCCGGTGAGCAGCTGCTGACCGGTCGCCTCGCCGACGTGCTGCCTGCGCTCGCACCGGCGCGGGACGCGGCCCGTCGGACCGACGGCTGGGTGATGGACGTGTTTCTCGTGCGGCGCACCTGATGGCCGGCCTCCTGGTCGCCGGCACCACCAGTGACGCGGGCAAGACCGCGGTAACCACCGGGTTGTGCCGCGCACTGGCCCGTCGCGGCGTCAGCGTGGCCCCCTACAAGGCGCAGAACATGTCGAACAACTCCATGGTGTGCACAGGTCCCGACGGCGCCGGCGTGGAGATCGGCCGCGCCCAATGGGTGCAGGCGCTGGCCGCGCAGGCCAGACCCGAAGCCGCGATGAACCCCGTGCTGCTCAAGCCCGGCAGCGACCAGCGCAGCCATGTGGTGCTGATGGGCCGGCCATGGGGTGAGGTGGCGTCGTCGGACTGGCTCGAGGGACGGCGGGCACTGGCGGCGGCCGCGCACGCCGCGTTCGACGACCTGGCCGCCCGCTACGACGTCGTCATCGCCGAGGGTGCCGGCAGCCCCACCGAGATCAACCTGCGGGCAGGCGATTACGTCAACATGGGGCTGGCCCGCCACGCCGGGCTGCCCACGGTCGTGGTCGGCGACATCGATCGCGGCGGCGTGTTCGCCGCATTCCTGGGCACCGTGGCGCTGCTCTCCCCGCAGGATCAGGAGTTGATAGCCGGGTTCGTGGTGAACAAGTTCCGCGGTGACCTCACGCTTCTCGCGCCCGGCCTGCGCGACCTCGAGCGGGTGACCGGACGGCGCGTGTACGGCACGCTGCCCTGGCACCCCGACGTCTGGTTGGACTCCGAGGATGCGCTCGACCTGCAGGGCCGGCGTGCGACGCAGTCGGCGGCCCGCCGCGTGGCGGTCGTGCGGCTGCCGCGGATCAGCAACTTCACCGACGTCGACGCACTCGGACTCGAGCCCGACCTCGACGTCGTGTTCGCCTCGCACCCCGCGGCGGTGGCCGACGCCGATCTCGTCGTCCTACCCGGCACCCGAGCCACGATCGCCGACCTCGCCTGGCTGCGGTCGCGTGGTCTGGACCGGGCGGTGACCGAGCACGCGGCCGCAGGTAAACCGCTGCTGGGCATCTGCGGCGGGTTCCAGATGCTGGGTCGGGTCATCCGTGACCCGGAAGGCGTCGAAGGCGTCCCAGCCGAGGTCGACGGTCTCGGTCTGCTCGATGTCGAGACGAATTTCGTTGCCGAGAAGGCTCTTCGGCTGCCCACCGGACAGTGGTCGGGTGTCCCGGCCGCCGGATACGAGATCCACCACGGCCGCATCACCCGCGGCCCCGACGCCGACGAGTTCCTGGGTGGGGCGCGCACGGGCCGGGTGTTCGGCACGATGTGGCACGGCGCGTTCGAAGGTGACGCGCTGCGCGGGGCCTTCCTGCGCGAGACGCTCGGGGTGGAGGTCTCCGGGGCGTCGTTCCCGCGGGCCCGCGAACACCGCCTCGAGCTGCTCGGCGATCTCGTCGAAACACACGTCGACGTCGATGCCCTGCTCGGCCTGATGGAGCACGGCTCGCCCGCAGGGTTGCCGTTCCTGCCGCCGGGTGCGCCGTGAGAGTGCTGCTGCTCGGCGGCACCGCCGAGGCCCGCGCGCTGGCAGAGCAGCTGTGCGACGCCGGGATCGAGGTGACGACGTCGCTGGCCGGCCGGGTCGCCGATCCGCGGCTTCCGGTGGGGGAGGTGCGCATCGGAGGGTTCGGCGGCGTCGAGGGATTACGCACTGCGGCAGCAGAATTCGATGCCGTCATCGACGCCACCCATCCGTTCGCCAAGATCATCTCCGCGAATGCGGCGACCGCCTGCACCGGCGGTGCGGCCCGTCGGCCCCTGCTGCGCCTGGAACGCCCCGGCTGGGCCGACCGCTCGCGCGACAGCTGGCACTGGGTGGACACCCACGAGGACGCCGCCGCGGTAGCCGCGACGCTCGGCCGTCGCCCGTTCCTGACCGTCGGGCGTCAGGAGATGTTCCGCTTCTTCGCCGACCTCGGCGGGCACGCCGTGCTGGCCCGCGTCGTCCAGGCTCCCGACCAGCCGTTGCCCGACCGCTGGAGCCTGATCACCAGCCGGGGTCCCTACGCGCTGCCCGGCGAGCTGGCGCTGATGGCCGGGCATCGCGCCGACGTGCTGATCACCAAAGACTCCGGCGGTGAATACACCTGGCCGAAGATGGCCGCCGCCGAACAACTCGGCGTTCCGGTCGTCCTGGTCCGGCGCCCCGCCCGTTCTCCCGACGTCCCCACCGTGCACGACGTCGCCGCCGCACTGGCCTGGGTGCGCACGATCTCTACGATGTCCGGGTGAAGATCCTGGTCACCGGCGGTGCCCGGTCGGGCAAGTCCCGCCACGCCGAAGGTCTGCTGAGCGGCGCCGATGCCGTCACCTACGTCGCCCCGGGCCGTCCGGCCGACGGCAGCGACCCTGACTGGGATGCCCGGGTGGCCGAGCACCGGGCCCGGCGCCCGTCGCACTGGCGCACCGTGGAGACCAGCGACATCAGCGCTGCGGTGGCGGGGTCGACCGCACCCGTGCTGGTGGACTGCCTGAGTACGTGGCTGGTGGCGGTCCTGGACGAGGCCCGGCTCTGGGACGCCGCCGCTGCGTCCGTGCAGGCCGAGGTCGAAGCCCGTCTGGACGTACTGTGCAGCACCCTCGACAACGTCGCCGACGTGGTGCTGGTGACCAACGAGGTCGGCCTCGGCGTCGTCCCGGCGCACCGCTCCGGTGTGCTGTTCCGCGACCTACTCGGCACCGCCAATCAGCGGGTGGCGGCGCGGTGCGACGAGGTGCACCTCGTCATCGCCGGTCGGGTTCTGACGTTGTGACCGGCGGGACGGCGACGTCGGCCTGCCAGCGGGCGCGCCGCTCGGCGTCGCTCTGCTCCCACCAGGGCGGTGAGCCCCGTTCTCCGAGAGCGACTTTGGCGGCC
>CAXEZH010000368.1:0-7591 GCA_964000695.1 uncultured Mycolicibacterium sp.
TGAGCCCGGTCAGCGGGATCAGGTTGGTGACACCGCCGACGACGATGAACAGCTGGATGGCCAGCGTCGCGGCCAGCCCGGCGGCCAGCAGCTTGCCGAAACTGTCCCGCACGGCGATCGCGGTGCGCAGGCCGCGGATGATCAGGATCGTGTACAGCATCAGCACCGCGGCCAGACCGACCAGCCCGAGCTCCTCACCGACGGCGGCGATGATGAAGTCGGTGGAGGCGGCCGGGATCGTGCCCGGCTGGCCGTTGCCCAGACCGGTGCCGAAGATGCCGCCGGTGGCGAAGCTGAACAGCGACTGCACCATCTGATAGCCGGCCCCGTCCGGGTCGGCGAACGGGTCCCACCACGTCTGCACCCGCACCCGGACGTGGTCGAACGCGTAGTAGGCGACGACGCTGGCCACGGCGAACAACCCCAGACCGAGCACCACCCAGCTGAACCGTTCGGTGGCGATGTACACCATCACCAGAAACGACGCGTACAGCAGCAGCGACGTGCCGAGATCCTTCTCGAAGATCATCACCCCGATGGAGGCGATCCAGGCAGCCAGCAGCGGCGCCAGGTCGCGCGGACGCGGCAGGTCCATCCCCAGCACGTGCTTGCCCGCGCTGGTGAACAGGTTGCGTTTGGACACCAGCACCGAGGCGAAGAACACCAGCAGCAGGATCTTGGAGAACTCGGCGGGCTGAATCGAGAAGCCGGGGAACTGGATCCAGATCTTCGCGCCGTTCTGCTCGGACATCGACCGGGGCAGCACGGCCGGGATCGCCAGCAGAATCAGCCCGGTCAGCCCGCACAGATAGCCGTAGCGCGACAGCATCCGGTGGTCGCGCAGCAGGATCACCACCGCCGAGAAGCCCAGCACCCCGACCAGGGTCCACAACATCTGCTGGTTGGCGGTACCGCCGAAGCCCTGCGCGCGATTTTCCTCCGCGGCCAGGTCCAGGCGGTGGATCATCACCAGACCCAACCCGTTGAGCAGCGCGACCACGGGCAGCAGCAACGGGTCGGCGTAGGGCGCGAAACGGCGCACCGCCAGGTGCGCGCCGGCGAACAGCGCCAGGTAGGCGACCGTGTACTGGGCCAGGTCCCAGTGCAGGCCCTGCTCCTGGTTGGCCTCGACGAGCAGCAGCGCAACTGTGGTGATCACGGCGGCGAAGCCGAGCAGGAACAGCTCGGCGTTGCGCCGGTTCGGCAGCGGGGGTGCCACCGCAACCGGAGATTGCGGTTGGGTGCTCATGGCACTTCCCGGCAGTTGGTTCCCGGCTCGGGTGGTGGGGGCGGCAGCGCGGTCACCGTCGGCGACGGGCTGGACGGGGCCGGAGCTCCGGTGACGGTGCGAGGCGTCTCCGGCGACGGACCGGGGGCCGGGCCGCGGGTGGGGCTGGGCGGCGTCGTGGTGGCCGGTGCCCTGGTGCCGTTGGTCGGGGCGGGGGCCGGACGGGGCGTGGCGGGGGCCCTGCTCGTGGTCGTGGGGGCCGGCGGCGCGCAGATCGGCAGCACGGAGCTGCGGGACAGTTCCTCGATCTGGCGGATCGCGTCGTCGAGGGTGCCCGAGGGCAGCCCCGCGATCACTTGCGCGCGCTCGGAGGGCCGCATGTCGCTGACGCCGAGCAGCCGGCAGTTCAGGTTCTGTTGAGATTGATCGGCGCTGATCAACGACAGTTCGTTGCGCGAGTTCAGACAGCCGAGAAGATAAGGCTCCTGCAGCGAGAGTCCGAGAAAGGAACCCTGCACGCCCCGCAGGATGGAGACGGTGCCCTCGTGTTCGCCGACGTAGTAGTTGCTGCGCACGATTTCACGGGCTACGGCCAGGCCTGCGAGCACCACCAGGACCAGCACGGCCGCTGCGATGTACATGCGGCGCCGTGACTTGGGGCGCGGCGGCGGTTCCTCGGGCTGCTGCACCACGCGTTTGGCGGCGGTGCGTTTCGGATTGAACGCCGACGCGCGACCCGCGGCGGTGTCCGGCGGGGCGCTCTGGTCGTCGACGCCGGAGACGGCGCCGGCCAGGATGGGCTGGGTCTGGCCGTAGTCGTAGTCGACCACGTCGGCCACGACCACGGTGACGTTGTCCGGGCCGCCGCCGCGCAGCGCCAGCTCGATGAGCCGGTCGGCGCTTTCGGCGGTGTCCTCGATCTGCAGCGCGTCGAGGATCGTCTCCTGGCTGACCGGGTCGGACAGTCCGTCGGTGCACAGCATGTAGCGGTCACCCGCGCGCGCCTCCCGCATGATCAGCGCCGGCTCGACCTCGTGGCCGGTCAGCGCTTTCATGATCAGCGACCGCTGCGGGTGGCTGTGCGCCTCCTCGGCGGTGATGCGGCCCTCGTCGACGAGGGTCTGGACGAACGAGTCGTCCTTGGTGATCTGGGTGAGCTCACCGTCGCGCAACAGATAGCCGCGCGAGTCGCCGATGTGCACCAGGCCCAGGCGGTTACCCGCGAACAGGATCGCCGTCAGCGTGGTGCCCATGCCGTCGAGCTCCGGGTCGGCGTCGATGTGCGCGGCGATCGCCGAGTTGCCCTCCCGGACGGCGGCGTCGAGCTTGCTGAGCAGGTCTCCGCCGGGCTCGTCGTCATCGAGGTGGGCCAGCGCGGCGATGACGAGTTGGGAGGCGATCTCACCGGCGGCGTGCCCGCCCATCCCGTCGGCCAGCGCCAGCAGCCTGGCCCCGGCATAGACCGAGTCCTCGTTGTTGGCGCGCACCAGCCCGCGATCGCTGCGCGCGGCGTATCGAAGCACGAGCGTCACGGGCGCAGCTCTATCACCGTCTTGCCGATTCGCACGGGGGTGCCCATCGGAACTCGTACCGCCGTCGTCACCTTCGCCCTGTCGAGGTATGTACCGTTGGTTGATCCTAGGTCCTCTACATACCACTCCGGACCTCGCGGCGAGAGCCGGGCGTGGCGCGTGGAAGCGTAGTCGTCGGTCAGCACCAGTGTGGAGTCGTCAGCCCGGCCGATCAGGACCGGCTGGGTGCCCAGCGGAATCCGGGTGCCCTTGAGCGCGCCCTCGATGACCACCAGCTGGCGGGGCCCGTTTCGTCCGCCCCGGCTGGGCAGGATGGACCCCCGCAGAGCCAGTCCACGGCGCACCATCACCGCGCCGGTCGGGGCATAGATGTCGGTGCGCAGGATCCGCAGCACCGACCAGATGAACAGCCACAACAGCAACAGGAAGCCGACACGGGTCAGCTGCAGTACCAGCCCCTGCATCTGACGTCCTCTCCGTCCCGGTGACAAACCCCGCGCACGCGCTTCGCCCGGTCACACCGCTCGTCGGCCGGTGAGGCCCCCCGCGCAGGCGCGCCCTGCCTGCCTCCGGCATCGTCACCATACTGTGGTGTCGATCGCCGCGAAGGTCACACCGACCGCTTTCCCGGCGTTGCCGGGTGGTCCGACCCTCAGTGAACGCGGACGATGATCTCGGAGTGTCCCAGCCGGATGACGTCGCCGTCGGCCAGCTGCCACTCCTGGACCGGGGCGTTGTTCACCGTCGTGCCGTTGGTGGAGTTGAGGTCAGACAATAGCGCGACCTGACCGTCCCAGCGGATCTCCAGGTGCCGACGGGACACACCCGTGTCGGGCAACCGGAACTGAGCGTCCTGACCGCGGCCGATCACGTTGGCGCCCTCGCGGAGCTGGTAGGTGCGGCCGCTGCCGTCGTCCAACTGCAGGGTCACCGTGGCGCCGGCGGCCGAGTAGTCGCCCTGGCCCGCTCCGTAGCCCTGGCCGTAGCCGGCGGGAGCGCCGTAACCGCCGTCGCCGTAGCCCTGCTCGGGATAGCCACCCGGGGCTTCGCCGTAGCGGCCGTAGTCCGGCTGGGCGTAATCCTGGCGCCCGCCGTAGCCCTGGCCGCCGTAACCGCCCTGGTCGGGATAGCCACCCTGATCCGGATATCCGCCGTGGTCGGGGTAGCCGCCCTGGTCCGGGTAGCCGGGACGGCCCTGGTGCGGATAGCCGCCGTCGTCGGGGCGTCCGGGGGGACGGCCGTAGTCGTAGTCGTTGGACGGCGGGCCGTACCCGGGGGGCGGTCCGTAACCGCCCGGCGCCTGCCGGTAGCCCTGGTCCGGGTAGCCCGGAGGCGGGCCGTACCCGGCCGGGGGGCGCTGCTCGTAGGACGGGGGCGGGTAGCCCTGGTCCGGGTAGCCGCCCTGCTCGGGGTAGCCGCCCTGGTCCGGGTAGCCGCCGCGCGGCGGGTAGTTCGGCTCGCCCTGCGGGGGATAGCCACCCTGCTCGGACGGTGGGTAGTGACCGCGCTGGTCCTCGGGCCGGTTGTAGCGCTCGTCGTAATACTCGTCGGCGGGCCGGCCCTGGCCGGGACCCTGGCCGCCGCGGTAGGTCGGGTTGTCGCTCATCGGTGGTACTCCTGGTTCTGCGGGGGACGAGAGGTCTCGAGGTAGAGGGGCGGGCACGTCGTTGGTCGTGTCGGGATTGACCGCCCCGCGCGCGCGAAACTGTCCGGTGTGCAGGCTCGGTGACTGCTCGAATCTGACGACCACATCACCATACGTTTGCCACCCCTGCTCATGGATGTATCCCTCCAGGTGCTTGGCGAACGTGGTCGAGGTGATGTCCGGATCGGCACTCACCTTGTGGTAGTCGGGCACACTGAGGGTAATGACGTAGTCGTTCGGGGCCAAAATGCGGCCGCGGCCGACTTCGCGGGCCTGGCTCTCGGCTTCGCGCCGCAACAGCGTCTCGACCTCGGCCGGAACGATCGACCCACCGAACACCCGGGCGAAGGCGTCGCCGACCTTGTCCTCGAGTTTTCGCTCGAAGCGGTCGACCAACCCCATCTACCCGCCCGCCTCCTCCGTGTCGTGAGCTGTTCGTGCACATACTGTTGACGCCCCCAGCGTGTCGACTGGCAGCGACGCTCAGATGCATGGTATCGGCCATGTCTGGCACTGTGGGACCAACGGAACTCTGAGAATCACATCGCCGCAGGTCAAGCCGGTGTGACAAGCCGTTTTGGCGTTCCGGGTCCTCGCCCAGTACGGTTGGGCCCCGGGGTTGCCTGCGTGATAGGCTCCCCCGGTTGTTCGGGCGAGTGGCGGAATGGCAGACGCGCTGGCTTCAGGTGCCAGTGTCCTTCGGGACGTGGGGGTTCAAGTCCCCCTTCGCCCACATTTGTGATGAGTCGCGTCATGGGTTACACCTGAGTCGCGTCATCGGTGACAGATTGCCCCGGCCATCGGCCGGGGTTTTTCTGTTGGTTGCGCCAGTAGTTGCGGTCGGGGTCGATGTGGTGGCTGGCGATGAGGTGGTGGCCGGTTTTGCTGATGACGGTGACAATTTGGGTCGCTACGAGTATCAGGACCGGGGTGTGGGCGTGTTCGCGGCCGATGCCGAGGTGGTGCAGGCGGCTGCCGTAGCGCAGGGTGAGCTTGCCGAATTGGTCGACGGTGTCGTGGCGGATGCGGAAGTGTTCGGTGGCGCCGGCGGGGTGGGCCTTGGGCAGGGCGTGGTAGACGGTGTGTGGTGTGGCGCTGGGGCGGTGGGCGCGGTGGGGTCGTTCGGTGTTGTAGATCGTGGCGAAGGTGTCGAGCAGCTGTTGTAGGTCGTCCAGTGTCGAGGGACGCCGGTGTTGGCCGAGCCAGAGTTTGAGGGTTCGGTGGAAGCGCTCAATTTTTCCTTGTGTTTGCGGGTGGCCGGGGTGGCCGTTTTTTGGGTGACGCTCAGGCTGTTGAGGAGGCGCTCGAAGTCGTTGTGGCCGTGAGTGAATCGTGAGGTGTAGACCGAGCCGTTGTCGGTCAGCGTGGCGGCGGGCAGCCCGTACATGGCGGCGGTGTCGGTGAAGAGTCTCAGCTCAGATCCGGCCGCAGCGATCTCGTCGTCGAAGAATCTGGTCGAGAGCTTGTTCAGGATCATTCTTGACCACTCTGGCGTGGCGTACGGGCAGCGGGAGGACATTCCTCAGCTCTATCGGTACGTTGCTGATCTGCTTGAGCTGAAGGCAGATTCGGTTCCGCGCAGTGCGAAGGGAAGTGAGTCCGCGCAACAGATCTTGCGTACGCTCGTCACCACAATCCAGTCGTTGGCCGAGCTACGCAACGAGCTAGGAATTGGCCATGGGCAGTCGACCCGGAGCGTGGCACTTGCGAGGCACGCACGATTGGCGCTGAACGCAACGGTCACTGTCGCAGAGTTTGTTCTGGATACATGGCAAGCACGGGTCACGTCGGGGCGACTGACTCCTGGGCAATGGGGGGGATCCGGTAGCTCGGAGAGTTGAATTGAAGGCGGACAGAGACAGAGATGCCCTCCGCGCTGTTTGGCCGCGCGGACGGGGGGCTTAGCTCTCGCCCGTTGTAATCGCCCGCCTCTAACGGAGCTCGACCGGCTCTACCCGTCCGAGGAGCGTTTGCAGATTCCTGGCGATTGATTGCGAGATTTCGTCGGCTGATGCGCCCCGAATCTTTGCGATTTCTGAGTGGACCTGTATGACGTCAGCCGGGCAGCTTGGCGTGCTGTGTTTTGACCTGGTGGATGGTCCGTCGGTTTCACTTAGCAGCCGATCGATCGGGAGGGAGGCGATTAGCGCCTGACCTTTGGCCGTTTGAGTCATTGCCGTATTCACTGAGAAGTAGCATCCGAGACCGACGGCGCCGAGCCTCTGCCAGTGTTCCCGTAAACCAATGGAGCACAATCGTTCCAAGATCCGTCGGCAAATGCGACTCAACTAGTTTCAGCACTGAGGCAGCGCTGCGAACACTGTGTACCGAGAGAATCCTGCCGCCAATGTCGGCGCAGTCTTCGAGCACTGTACGGAAGACCAGAAACGAGACAGACGGCAAAGTTTTCTGATCGCGATTGCCGGGCTTTCGTCGTGCAGTGTGGGGGGCGATGCGTAGCCGCTCACAGTGGGCGGCAGTTTCTGAGGTAGCTGAGGAATGAGGCTTGCAGGCCGGTGACGTGCGTTTCGCGCAGCATCGTGCTGGTGACTGGGCTGGTGCGTGAGATGAGTCGGTCAAGGACGATGGCGGTGTTTCTCGCGAGGCTTCGGTAGACGGCTAGGTCTCCGATGAGTTCGCGTTCGTTGAGCGTGATGTGAAGTTTGGTGGTGCGGTGGCTATCGCCCAACTCGTCGAGTAGGGCAAAAATGAGGCTGTCTGAAGCGATGACGCCGGGGCTACCCGCTCCAACGGTCTCGAAGATCGTGGCGCCGGCGAGCCAGGCGTAGAGGCTGAACAGTCCGCCGTAGGAGTAGCCGAAGAGTCCGTGACCGTTGGCGGCGGCGCCGTAGTCGTTTTCGATCCGCGGGTGCAGTTCCGTGGTGAGGAACCTCAGGAAGACATCAGCGTGAGTGTTACGCAGCTCTGCAAGGTAGGCGTCAGCTTCCTGGCGTGACCGCGTGCCCGTCTCCATTCCCATCTCGACGGCATCGATGAGTTCGGTGGCGATGGGTTCGCCGGGTGGGACGAAGTCCCTGTTGCGCAGCCGATCCCAGTCCTGGGCTTCGTCGCCCGCGTAGCCGACGCTGACCTGAATGTAGGGCTGGATTCGCTGCATGGGGTCAAGCTGGGCGACGATGAGCGGAGCGGTCAGGCCAACGGCAAAGTTTCCGTCGAGCACGTACA
>CAXEZH010000369.1:0-11421 GCA_964000695.1 uncultured Mycolicibacterium sp.
CGCCGGTTACCGGGTAGCGGGCCATCGTGGTCGAGCTGGTGCCTAGCAACCCGCCTGCTGACTGACGTCGGCGTGAGCACCGCTGCGGCGCTGGCCAGTTCGTCGCCCTCTCGCGGGCGGCGATCAAATGCCCGGTCGAACGGCGACATCGGCGCGGGCAGGCCTTCTCGGCGTCCTCGTGCCGGGTGCTGGGGTGTGGCGTCAGTGGAGGGCGGTCACTCCGGGGCCGCCCGGTCAACAGGAATTTCGGAGCTGGTGGGCGGTCACCGCCCAAGTTGCTGCGCTGGCCGTGCTGCCCGGCGGGGCGCTCCCCCGGGGGGTCGGGTCAGGAGGCGGTGCGATTGGCACCTAGGGAGCGATCGCGGAGCAGTTGCTGGACGCTGCAGTCGCGCAGGTTGGCTTCCGAGCGCAGCCGGTCGAGTTGGTCGGGGGTGAAACGGACGTACACACCGGCAGTGAGTTGGCGGGTCTCACTTTTCGGTCTGGTGTCGGTCTCACTTTTGGATCTGGCCACAGCCGTTCCTTTCCCGGACGCTAGCGGTCACACGCGTGGAGCGCTGCATTGCGTTGGCCCAAGTTTACGACATTGATGACCTTAATTAGCGACATGGCTTGCGGGTGTCGGCGCAGATGTTGCTGCAATGGGCCTATTTAGGAGCATAATGCTGTTGTCGGTGTCCGTGATCAAGGGGATTTACTGAAAGCGGGATGAACCAGCCCAAGCTGCCGCCACCGGGAGTGGAAACGGAACCACAAGGTGATGTGGTGCCGTTGAAGGAGGCTGCCTCCAGGCTGGGCAAGGATCCGCGGACGCTGATCAAAGCCATCACTGCAGGGCAGCTGCGTGGTGGGGCGATGCCACGTCCGGAGAGGCTGCGGTGGTATGTCTATGCCGACGAATTGCCCTCTCCCCCAGGTCCTCCTACCGCGAGCCGGCCGGTGTCGGATGGCGTCCTGCAGGATCTGCGGGCCCAGATCGTGTCGTTGACGGAGGCCAATAGGCTGTTGATCGCCGCGCAGCAGGACCTACTCGACGCCGGCCAGTCCGGCCAGGACGCCGCCGACAAGTACCGGGCTGTGGCGCAGCGCTATCTCGACGCGTTGGGCCAGTTCGTGACCCCGGGCCATCTCGGCGACCTCACCGATGTATAGACCCTAGTTTCCGAGGCCGCGCAGCAGCACCATCAGCCTGTCGACGCCGTCGGCGCCGAGATAGGTACGCAGCGCGTGGGCGAGTTGGTCGGGCTCGGTGTCGAAGTCGGCGAGCGCGGAGGCGATGACGCGGGACCGGCTGGGCGGACGCTGACGGTTTTCCGTCCCGCCGTCGTTGTTGCGGTCGAGGGTGGCTTGCCACCGCGCCACTTGTTCGGCCAGCGGTACCCGCGCGAGTTGTCGTGCGTCGCGGATGGCCAGTTCACCGCGCCGCAAGGCGGTTTGCAGTTCGGGTGCCAGCTTCAACAGTGCCCGCCGCTGCGAGACCCATGCTTCGGTTTTGTGCAGCCGGTTGGCGGCATCGACGGCACGGCCGCACTCGGCGATGAGCGCTTCGACTGCTCGGGCTTCCTCGATGACGTCGAAGTCTTGGCGGTCGACGTTCTCGGCGATGCACGCGGAGATCAGGGTGATGCGATCGCGTGCGACGCCGTCGTTGACGACGATGGCAAGATCACTGCGCCCGTATTTGTGGGCCGCGGCCAAGCGACGGCATCCGTTGATGACGACGTAGCGGGTGGTGATCGGATCGTCTGGATAGAGCTTGAGATAGGCGGCCTTGCTGACCACCAGGGCCGGCTGGAGCTGGATGTCGGTGATCGAGGCGAGGTCGGCGAGGTCGCCGACGTCGTCGCGGGGGTTGCGCGGGTTGGCGGTGAGGTCGGTCAGTGGCACGCTGCGGCCTGCCTCGTCGGGTTTTGGGTGGCTGGTGTCGACCGGCGACTTGTCCCCGACGGCGCCGGCGAGATCGGCGAGATTGGTGCGTTGCCCCCGGGCCATTAGCGCGCTCCCCCGACGTTGAGTTCCAGGGCGAATTTGTAGAAGTCTTCGCGGGCTTGTAGGGCCACTCGGTTGAGTGGGTATTCGGTGACGACCTGGCCTTCGGCGCTGGCTCGGGCGTGGAGCTTGTAGTGTCGAATCACGGTGTTGGCCAGCGGCCAGCCGTTGGCTTTGACGAAGTTCCTGGTCTGGTTGAGGTCGTAGGTGCCGTCGCGGGGGTCCCAGTTGTTGATGACCACGAGGTAGCGCAGCCCGCGTGGTTCGAGGACCTTGGTGATGGTTCGCGCGGTCGGGTCGAAGCTCAGAGGTTCTGTCTCGATCGGCACAATGACTTGGTCGGCCATGTCCAGCACTGCGCGCAGCACATCGGCGGCGGGCCCGCTGCCCAGCGGGTCGGCGCCGTCGCCGTTGGTGTTCAGGTCGATCCAGCCGGGAGTGTCGACGTAGACATGCTCGATTCCCGGCAGGTTCTTCAGTGCGGCCAGCCCCGCGAGGTCGTCGTGGGCTTGGGCGATGTGAAACGGCAGAGCGTTGATGCGCGACGCCCACCACACTGCCGATCCCTGGGGGTCGACCGACAGCGCGAGGACGGGTGAACTGGCCTCGGGGTCGTCGCCGCGGTTGAGGACATCGGCGGTGACGGCGGCGAGGTTGACCGCGATGGTGCTTTTACCGACGCCGCCCTTTTGATTGAGCACGACATGAATCGCCATGGAATGGCCTTCCGTATGCTTCCCCCGGCTGTGCGGAGTACTTCGGATCGGACCCGCCCACCTTACGGCCGCTGGGGTGGCGCCGCCGTCCCGACACGCGGCACCGTGGCGGCACTGACACCGAATCGGCTGGGCGACGGACTCGCAGATGCCCACTCCGGGTGGCTGGCGGTCGAGCCCGGCGTGGGGCCCCGGTCCGCGATGCGGCCGGATACGTGGAGTTAACCGCGGTTAAGCTCCCGGCTGTGCGCCCGGCGGCGTCTATCCGGGCGGATGGGTGGCGTGTCCCCGTCGGCATGTCACATCACGCGAACAGACTTAACCGCGGTTAAGTCGGCCGCGGGTGTGGCTCCGAGGGCGCCCCTCCCCCAACGCCGGGTTGCCGTTCTCGCGGTGCAGTGGCGGCGCGCTCAGCGTGTCAACGGTGGTGCTCGTTCGTCAGTGCTGATCAATCTGGGTGGCGCAGCATGGCCGCGTCGGACTTGATCGGTCGGGCGGCTCGGCCGATCCGAAGGGCGGTTCAGCCCCATCGGGCGGCACCGACCGATTTTCGTCACGTGATGGTTCACGACGCTGACGGCGAGCGTCGTTCGGCACTGCCTCGGGGATGATCGCCCACCATTCAAGCGTGCACCGCCGACCGGTACCGGGTGGCTACGGTGTCTCTGCTCGGCGGTGTCGCGCAGCGTCTGTCGGCGTGTCCCCTGGGTATGAAAGGCGCCGCGGGTATCTGTCAGTGAAATACTGACACCATGGCCGCCCGCCCCATGGTCCACCGCGTCGAGGTGGTGCGGGCGATCACCACGATCGCGAAGCGGCGAACGAAAGTCGACGATCGCCATCGTGATCGGTTGCCGGATTCCGAGGACTCCGATCCGCGTGAGGTGCTCGATTACCTGCGCAAATACAGCGCTCCGCCCATTCCGCTGTGGGTGCTACAGGCCGATGTATGTGACGCTCTGACGCTGAACAACTGGCTGTGGTGGGAAGACCGCCGCCGCGAACTGCACTTCCTCAAAGCTGGGCGTGAGCGCGGTCTGTTCCTGTCTCAGCTCGGAGCTCAGGTCGGCGTCGGCAAGCAGGGCGTGATCGACCGCATCGACCGGCTGGAAGCCCTGTTGCGTTATGACCGCCCTGACGAGAAGCTCTCCCGCGCGGCGCGCCAGGCAGCCCGGATGGCCCAGGAGCGTCGGCCGGCTCAGATCCGGTGGATCGAGGAGCATCGCTGCACGCTGATGGGGCTGGCCGCGGCGATCGTGGCGCAGGCCGAGCACTACCAGCTGCCCGACGAGGACCGGGAATGGATCGATGAGCTGGCTGTCGACGCTGGCGACGCGGCGTGGACGCCGGCGACGATGGCGGTGCTGAGCCTGGCCGCGGCTGAATGGCGCACCGCACCCGCCATCGTTGGTCTCGACAGCCGTCGACCGCACGATGTGCACGTGCTACTCCAGAGGATCGACGAGCTTCGGAGCCGCTTCGCCGCGCTGGGCAACGGCAGCTAGCCCGGACGTTTCCCCGATTTGGCGGTCCCAGCTCCTGGATTCGGCACGTCGCTGCCAGCGTGCCGGGATCCTCCGGTCTGCTCGGGTAGCGCGCGCCGGTTCCGACGTCGCTCCCCCACCTTCGCTGACCGAACCCATCGTCAGCGAGCCCGCGACCGGCCACCCCGCGCCGGCGGCCGCGGGCTCGCCGCGTCTTCGGCGGTCAAGCTGCAGAGCGGTGCGCTGACGCTCGACGCCTCCTCTCGCTGAACCCCGCCGGCTCATGCCTGAACTTGGGTCCAGGTCCGTGCGTCACAGCCGCCGTAGTGTCGGGGTCCTTAAGGTTGCCGCCGCGGTATCCACCACGGCGGCTTGTCGGTCTTTGACCACGTGAACGAACCCCCACCCGTGGCCGTGCACCCCGGTGGCCCCACAGCGGACCCGGACAACGGTGACCGGATTCGCGTCGATGGCTGCGGCGACGGCTCGCCATTCGTCACTCCCCCGTCGGAAAAAAATACGCAGTGACCTGCGATCTCCGGACAACTGACGGATGACCGCACGGCTGGCGGCACGTGCATCTGCCGGCAGTTACTCGGTCGACCTACGGATGACGGACGGGCAGTTACCGCCTGATCGAACGGGCCTGCACCCTGGTGATCGCCGTCCAGACCACGGGTCTTCCCCTGGGACAACAACCGGCTCTCGAACGCACCATCACACGTGGAACGATCCGTCAGTGGGCACCTCCGTGTGCCCGGATGATCTCCCGGGCTCGCATTCGGCTGATTCCTCGCCGGACCGAACGCAGCGCTGCTCGCACGTGAAGTCGATCCGTGCCACGTCCCGGTGTGTGCACCGGCATTGGGGCAGACGAGCGGCGGGACTGCCGGAGGTGGCCACGGCCGTGCTGCCGGGCGGTCACCGACACAGGCGCACGTACGTACGCACAGCGTCACATTCGTCCCAACAGTCACGCAGGTAACAGTTCGGACTCTTTGGCGTGTGGCGCGTCGGGGGACTGCGCGCACACCCTTACGTTGCACGTATGACGATGAGTGGGGTGGCCCGGGCGATCCTGGTGGCCAATCAAAAGGGTGGGGTGGGAAAGTCGACGACTGTCGCCGCGGTCGCCGAGATGATCGCTGCCGCAGGCAAGCGGGGCCGCCGGGTGCTGGTGGTCGACGGCGACCCGCAAGCCAATGTCACGGTCGAAGACCTCGGCATCGAGGGCGACCGCGGCCAGTCGCTGGCTCAGACGCTGCAGTTCGGTTCTGCGTTGGTGCCGGTGCGCAACGTTCGTCCGAATCTGGACGTGATCGCCGGCGGCCCCCAGTTGGCAGTGGTGGGCGCGGGCGCGCATCTGATGGCCGAGAACGGCATCGACATGGCCGTCAATCTCGAATCGGCGTTGACCGCCCTGTGTGAGGCGCAGGGATACGACCTGGTGCTGATTGATTCGGGACCGGGCGACGTTCCGCTTCTCGACACCTATCTTGCGGTGGCCAACTATCTGCTCATTCCCACCCGTGACGATCAGGCCAGCCTTGGCGGTGTCGAACGGCTGGCGCGGCGATTCGGGCGGGCGCGCAAACTAGGGGCATCCATCCAGCTGCTGGGCGTGTTGCTCTTCGACGTGAACACTCGCGCTGTCAAACGTAACGAGGAAGTGTTCGCCCAGGTCAGCGAGATGCTTGAGGGGAGCGGCACGACACCGTTTGACATCACGATCCGCTCGGCGCCGGCCGCGGCGGTCGACATGCGCACGCTGCACAGAACGGCCGGCGAGCTGGTGGCGCTGGCCAACGACGACCGCAGGGTGCGGCTGGCGAGTTTGCGGGACAAGCAGAGTCCGACGCGGGCGATGTGGACCAGTGACCCTAGCGGTCTGGCTGCCGATTACCAGGAGCTGGTCCGCCAGATCGTGGCCCGGCTTCGCCGCTACGAGTCCTCGCCGGTAGGGGAGCGAGTCGGATGAGTTCGTCGCGGCAGAAGGCCAAGCCGGTGTTTGACCCCCACGCTCTCGATCAGGATCTCGAGGAACTGTGGCCGCTGCCGCAGTCGCGCACGCCACCACCGGTCGCGGGAACCGACGCGGTGACCGAACCAGCGGCGCCCCCGCCAGCGCATTCGGCGCCGCCGATTGAGCATGCCCCCGCGCGGTCGGCGACCGCGCCGACCGCGTCGCCGATGCCGTCTACCAGCGGTGGACAGGTTGATCGTCGGCGACGCCTGGCGTCGGTGAGCGCCTCGTCGAGCCCGGCCCGGAAACGGTTCCGTCCACCTGAGGTACTGTTGTCGGCCGAGGTCTATGACGAGCTGTACCGGGTGCAGATCGCCGAGAAGAAGGTGCGTCGCGGATTGGCCAGGACCATGGGTGCCATCGTGCTTGACGCGATCGAGGCGCACGCGACCCGGTTGGCGACCACCTGGGCCGACCAGCGGTTCGCCGTGGGGGAGGGGCAGCTCTTTGAGCGCCCGTCGTCCAATGCGGTGCCGCGCCGCCGGCGGCATGCGACGGCCCCGCGCACCGTGGTGCTCTCCGGTGTCAGTGCCGCCAACGGCAAGCGGCTCGACGATTTGGTGCAGGCGTGGAATGCGGGAACGCGAAGCGCGCTTGTCGAGCAGGCGCTGCGCTACGAGTTCGCCGTGCTGCCAGAACATTGACGTGGGCACCCTGTCGTGGCCACTTAACCGCGGTTAAGTGGCCACCGCATGCGGTTCCCGATCCGGGCGCGCGGTGTCGTGGAGTGCGCCGTCAGCGCTGAGCACCATCCGATATCTCTGGCGCCAGAAAAAGGGCGTCGCCTCGGTGTCCGCGGGGTTGTCGACCCGATAGCCGAGCCGCCGGGCGATGTGGGGGTCCAGGTCCTGCAGCGTGTCGGCGCAGCGGGCGCACACCGCGAACAACGCGCAGGTCTTCTGTTCTTCGTCGCGATCCGGAATTCGCGAAGAAACAGTGCTGGCAGCCAATCGGCACCCTGTGGACATGATCTCGCAATGCCCGCTGGCACGCGCCCATACCAGCGCAGCGGGCGCTATCGGATCACTCGGCGCGCCGGGCACTCCGCGCGGAATCCCCACATTCCGTTGCCGGGCAGGCGCTGCCGGCGCAGGTCGGGCGGCGGCGTTAGGCGGGTGGGGGAGTGCGGTGTCAGCGGCGACCGCATCGAAAAAATGCTTGACTGCATCGAATCTGCCCGGGATCCAGATCCCGGCCCACATCCCCCAGCGGGGTTGATATTTCAGTGCACGCTGTGCGCACCACCGCCGGTGCGGGCAGGCGAGGCACTCGGCAAGTGCTGCGGTGCGGGCACCGGAGTCGAACCACCGGTCGGGATCGGTGTGGCAGGCCAGTGGCACCTCGACGCCGGGCGCCGCTAGCGTGCGTGCCGCTGCGCTCACGGCCGACCACCTCCGCGCTGGCGGCGCCGACGGGCGATCTCGTCGAGCACCTCTCGCGCGGCGCGCCGCCCAGGACCCTCGAGCGCCGCACGCCCGGCATCGCGTGCGCGCCGATTGACGTCACGTTCGGCAAGCTGCTCGGCGACGCGTTGGCGGGCGGCGGCCAGCTCGGCCTGTTCACGTGCTTCGTCAAGGGCCGCAGGCCGTTCGGCGGGATTGCCGTGGGCGGCCAGAATGGCCCCTAGCAGACCGACGGGTCTGTGTGGGCTCTCCGGCACCCAGTGACCGGTACCGACCCAGTCGGTGATCAGTTGATTGATGTCACGAGGTGTCCATCCGTGCTGAGCAACCTGCCCCAACACCCTGGCCCAGGGCGTGGCGGTGCGGTAGCGACGTGCCCAGGGCGGGCTTTGCTGGTCGTGCATCCAACGGTTTGCCAGGACGAGGGCTCTTTGGTCCGGGTCTGCGCGGCGCGGAGCGCCGCTGCGACCGGCGTATCGCCGGGTTGGGGTAGTAACAACTGACTTAGGTGAGGTTTTAAGTACTAAGTGAGACCCTTCGGGATGGGGTGACAGTGACTGAATCCGACTGTCGTGCAGTGCCCATACCGATGCCCAGCCGCGGCCGCGGTCTCCGACACGCCAACTCGCGAAGCGCTCGTCGCGGGTGCGTTGGCGTCCGCGCATCACCTCGGTGGCGACGCCTAACAGTCGCAGGGCCGTCGAGGCCCGCTGCACCGTGCGCACCGACAGCTTCGTCATTGTGGCCAGCGTTTCGTTGGTGGGCCGGCAGTCGCGGCCGGTCCGGTGATCGGCGAACGAGGCACGCGCCGCGGCCACCGCGACCACAGATTTGAGGCTGACCGGGTTGCCCGGCATTGCCGGGCGCACATGGGTGTCGTATCGCTGGTGGTAGGCGGTAGGGACGGTGGTCTCTATCCAGCGGGCCGCTCGCCCGCTCCAGCAGGGGATCGCGCCCCAGCTGACCTCGACGTCCAGGGCGATGCGGGGCAGGCGATCAAAGCAGTGCCCGCCCGCGCGGCGTATCCACACCGGGGCGGTGTGGGCGGTGCCGCGTCGACGGGCCCGCGGGCTGGACCCGTGGTAGGGGCGGGTCAGGACGGTGGCGGTATCACGGTGCGCCGCCTGTAGACCGTGAGGCAGGCGTGCGCTACCGTGGAATGCGTCTTTCATGACGATTCCCTTCAGCAAGGGGGAGAAGCGAGAAAGCAAGCGGGTTCGAGGTGCAACTCGACCCCGACGACCCTCGGCCCTACGGGCCGGGGGTTTCGCCGTTGGTGCTGCTTCTGAGATGGCTATGTAGTTGTGTCGCTTGCGTTTACGGCAAGCGGTGGTCGGGAGCGCTATCTCCTCTCGGTCCTCGTCACCTACCCGGTTCGCGGCCTATGGCGTCCTCCGCGGCTATCGGCCCGGCGTGTGTGAAGCGACGGATATCCGTCACCTCGGTCGTCGTCGCATAGCCTGGGCCTGCGCGACCTAGGGCGTCCGCGATGGCTACCGGATACTGCTACGCGAGGCGACGGATATCCGTCGCCGGGTTTGAGCATGCCCCATGACGCAGTTCTGCCGGGGATGACACGCCGCACCATCTTTCACAGGAGCCACCGCGGTTCGCGACCAGCATCTGTGGCCCTGTCGAGAAAGTGGGGTGGCACGTCGGGAGCCTATGGCGTCGATGGACGCGGTATCACACTTGTGATCCCGTGTTGACGAGGTCACCGCACATCTCGCGTGCGAGATGGACGTGCCACCCGGCTCACGTCGATGCAGGCACGCAGCGGTCGGTCCACTCCCTGCACGCGTGACTTCAGGTCGTTCAGCTTGCTCTTGTTCCTGCGGAGGCCGACAGTGACAGTCCGTTGTCGGCCTACTCTGTCAATCATCGGCCTCGGCGCCGACGTGGAGGCCACCATGGGCCGCTAGTGATCGCAGTTGGCGAAGAGCGAACTTTCGGCCGCGGCCTTCTTTGGGGATGTGCACCCCTGACCACATGCCTTCGGCGCCGGGGGTGTCGAGGGCATCCTTGGCGCACTGCCAGCGCCGCGGGCAACCACGGCACAGTGCCTTCAGCTCCGGATCTTGACCGCCGGCGGCCCACCGATCCGGATCGGAAATGCATGGCTGGGTGCTGTTGCGCACCACTGGTCGTTCGAGTGTCACTGTCACCGTCGCTCCTCCCAATGCGTCATCGAATGACCGCAACTTTAGCACCAAACTTTTGCGCTGCAATACTTAGCGATAAATTCCAGCGCTGAAGTTTTGCGCCGTGGTCTGTCAATCGCAGCCGGTCAGCGTTAGCGCGTTCTTCACTGGCATCGGGCCAGGATGTGCCTCGTGTTGTTCCGAAACCGTGATAACCGCTGGATACACTGGCGCGGTGGAGGACGGCGGTGTAGACGACGGGATTGCCCGTGCGGGCGCCGCTGTCGCAGCTCGCCGACGTGAATTAGGGATTTCCCAGCGTGAGCTGGCACGCCAGAAAGTCATCACAGCCCCGGCGCTGATCCACTTTGAGAAAGGCCGGTCCTGGCCCAGGGAGCGCACCAGACACACCCTGGAGGAACTTTTGCAGTGGCCGGCGGGAACCATAGCGCGCATCCGAGCCGGAGGCACGGCTGATGAAGTGGCCGCCCCGCCGCCGGATGGGTCCGAGAACGCTGCGCTGGTGGTGGATGCGCTCAAGTTGGCCTTGGCCCGCTTCGCCACTGCGATCGACGATCTGCCCCCGGCTTCGTCACCGGACTTCGCCAACCGCGCGTCGACGATCCTGGCCGACCTGCGCAAGTTAGAGGCACTTGCCGCGCGGGCGATGCGCCACAGCCAGGGCTCGCCGGCTGAGGTGGTCAAGTCGCTGGGGCTGATTCGCGGCCGCTATGACGACCTCATGCTCAAGACCGCAGCCCATCCGGACGCCTCGTCGGGCCAGCGGCTCTACGCGGCACGACGCCGAGCGAACTTGAGCGCCGGTGAGGCGGCCGCGGTGGGCGGGCTCTCAGCAGAACTGGTGGAAACTGCCGAAGCGGGCAAGCCGCTGGATCCCCCAAGCGCGGCACGGGTGGAAGCGTTGATCGCCGAACTCGTCGGCCCGTGACGCCACCCAGTCAAAATTCGTGCAGGCGGGTTTCGGCGCGGCCATGAAAATGGCTGCATGAGAACACCTTCGGTGACTGTGTCGACGATGGTCGCAGCTGTGGCGCTGCCGCCTGCCTCGGCGTGCGCTGCTCCGGTTGACGCCGCACCAGCTACGGCGACGGTGCCGCGGGTCATCGACGGTGACACCGTGGACGTCATCAACGATGTGCGAGGCCGACTGCGAATGCGTGTTTTGGCATCGACACCCCGGAGACGAAGCGCCCGGGTTACACCGAGGCGTGCCGGGGTGGCCAGGCCACCGCGTTCGCCACGACGACCCTGCTTAACCAACGGGTCGCAGTGATCGTTGATGCCAGCCAGAATGCGCACGATCGCTACGGCCGCACACAGGTACATCCAGACTGCAATGGGAAATCTCTCGGTGTTGGCCGCGGCCGCGGGTGCCGGGCGCAGCCACATCTTCGACTCATCCCACCCGCCGCAGCGAGCACGCGAGGTCGCCGCCGCGGAGGACTCAGCCCGCGGGGCCGGTCGCGGCTTGTGGGGTCCACCCTGCTTCGGGAACACCGACGCCCAGCCGCGCTAGCGAGAGCGCAGGCCACCCGCTTCCGGATTTTGTGTCTGGGGGGTGGGTCTGGGTCGCTGATACTGGTTTCGTGTCGGTTGGCGCGGTGGTGGCTCAGGTCGGTGAGGTGCTGGGCCGCGCGTATTCGC
>CAXEZH010000370.1:0-13088 GCA_964000695.1 uncultured Mycolicibacterium sp.
CACCCACGGCAATGTCATTCATCTGTATGAGCGCGATTGCAGTGTGCAGCGCCGCCATCAGAAGGTGATCGAGTTGGCGCCGGCGCCGAACCTGCACCCGGCGCTGCGGGACAGGATCTGCAGTGACGCGGTGGCGTTCGCGCGTCAGATCGGGTATTCGTGTGCGGGCACGGTGGAGTTCCTGCTCGATGAGCGCGGCAATCACGTGTTCATCGAGATGAACCCGCGGATCCAGGTGGAACACACCGTCACCGAGGAGATCACCGACGTCGATCTGGTGTCGAGCCAGTTGCGGATCGCGGCCGGAGAGTCACTCGCGGATCTCGGATTGAGCCAGGAGGCGATCGTTCCGCACGGGGCGGCGCTGCAGTGCCGCATCACCACCGAGGACCCGGCCAATGGGTTCCGCCCGGACACTGGCCGGATCACCGCCTACCGCTCACCCGGTGGTGCGGGTATCCGCCTCGACGGCGGCACGCTGCTGGGTGCGGAGGTCTCGGCGCATTTCGATTCGATGTTGGTGAAACTGACGTGCCGCGGCCGGGACTTCGGCACCGCGGTGCGCCGGGCCCGGCGTGCAGTGGCGGAGTTCCGGATTCGTGGGGTGTCGACGAACATCCCGTTCCTGCAGGCGGTGCTCGACGATCCAGACTTTGTGGCCGGGCGGGTGACCACCAGCTTCATCGATGAGCGCCCGGAGCTGCTGACCGCACGCTCGAGCGCCGACCGCGGCACCAAGATCCTGAGTTACCTGGCCGATGTCACGGTCAACAAGCCGCACGGGGAACGCCTGTCGACGGTGTACCCGCAGGACAAGCTGCCCGCTGTGAACCTGTCGGTGGCCCCGCCTGCAGGGTCGAAGCAGAAGCTGGTCGAGCTGGGCCCGCAGGGTTTCGCCCAGTGGCTCAAAGACAGCCCCGCCGTGGGTGTAACGGATACCACCTTCCGGGATGCGCACCAGTCGTTGTTGGCGACGCGGTTGCGCTCGACGGGTCTGTTGATGGTGGCGCCGTATGTGGCGCGCACGATGCCGCAGTTGTTGTCGGTGGAGTGCTGGGGCGGGGCGACCTACGATGTGGCGCTGCGCTTCCTGAAAGAGGATCCGTGGGAGCGGCTGGCCGCGCTGCGCGAGGCGCTGCCCAACATATGCCTGCAGATGCTGCTGCGCGGGCGCAACACCGTGGGCTACACCCCGTACCGGGAGATCGTCACCAGCGCGTTCGTCGATGAGGCGACCTCGACGGGGATCGACATCTTCAGGATCTTCGACGCGCTCAACAACATCGAGTCGATGCGCCCGGCCATCGATGCGGTGCGCGCCACCAACACCGCGGTGGCCGAGGTGGCGATGTCCTACACCGGGGATCTGTCCAACCCGGCCGAGGACCTCTACACCCTGGACTACTACTTGCGACTGGCCGAGCAGGTCGTCGAGGCCGGCGCGCATGTGCTGGCCATCAAGGACATGGCCGGACTGTTGCGCCCGCCCGCGGCCGCCACCCTGGTCTCCGCGCTCAAGAGCAGATTCGAGCTGCCGGTGCACGTACACACCCATGACACCCCGGGTGGACAGCTGGCCACCTACCTAGCGGCCTGGCAGGCCGGCGCCGATGCCGTCGACGGGGCGGCAGCCCCGCTGGCCGGCACCACCAGCCAGCCCGCACTGTCGTCGATCGTGGCGGCCGCGGCGCACACCGCGTGTGACACCGGATTGTCGCTGGACGCGGTGTGTGAGTTGGAGCCGTACTGGGAAGCGCTACGCAAGGTGTACGCGCCCTTCGAATCTGGCCTGCCCGCCCCGACGGGGCGGGTGTACACCCACGAGATCCCGGGCGGGCAGTTGTCGAACCTGCGTCAGCAGGCCATCGCGCTCGGATTCGATGACCGTTTCGAGGAGATCGAAGCCAACTACGCTGCCGCTGACCGGAGTCTCGGGCGGCTGATCAAGGTCACCCCGAGCTCGAAAGTGGTCGGGGACCTGGCGTTGGCGTTGGTGGCGGCGGGCATCTCGGCCGAGGAGTTCGCCGCCGACCCGTCGCGCTATGACATCCCGAATTCGGTGGTCGGGTTCTTGCGCGGCGAGCTGGGGGATCCGGTCGGTGGCTGGCCGGAACCGTTGCGCACCAAGGCACTTGACGGCCGCGGTCCGGCAAAACCCGAGACCCCGCTGTCGCATGAGGATGAGGCAGTACTGGCCCAGCCCGGCGCCAAGCGCCAGGCCACGCTGAACCGGCTGCTGTTCCCCGGGCCCACCAACGAATTCGAGGCGCACCGGGAGCTCTACGGCGACACCAGCCAGTTGAGCGCGAATCAGTTCTTCTACGGCTTGCGCCACGGTTATGAGCACCGGGTGCAGCTCGAAAAGGGAGTACAGCTGCTGATCGGGCTCGAAGCCATCTCCGATGCCGACGAGCGCGGCATGCGGACGGTCATGTGCATCATGAACGGCCAGCTACGTCCGGTGGTGGTGCGTGACCGCAACATCGCCTCCGAGGTGCCGACGGCTGAGAAGGCCGATCGCGGCGACCCCGACCAGGTGGCCGCCCCGTTCGCCGGGGTGGTGACCGTCACCGTCGCGCTCGGGGATGCCATCGAGGCCGGGCAGACGATCGCCACCATCGAGGCCATGAAGATGGAGGCCGGGATCACCGCACCCAAGGCAGGCACCGTCGAACACGTCGCCGTCTCGACCACCGCCCAAGTCGAAGGCGGTGACCTCCTGGTAATCCTCAGCTGACCGCGTTACACCTGCGGCGGCCAGGCGGTCCGTTGTACCCAAACTTCGACGACGGGATGCGCACGGTGGGCGCTTCCTTAACAGGTATACGCCGCTAGCCAATCCAGGACCTCGGCGGCGGGTATGGCGTGGGACCGCCGCTGGGCGGGTCAACTTTGCACGGCGGTGCCATTCGGCGACGTCGAGGTCACCACCCTCTGACTCCAGCGTCCCAAGACTGCTGCCCGCCGGCTGGTAAAGCGGCTCCGCTGCCAGAGGCTCTGAATTCGTTTCTTCCCACATCGATTAACGGCGCAGTTCTGGTGCTGCTGTGTCCGGGCTGGCGCTGCAGCACCAGCACGGCGCGCCCTATTCACCGCCCCAGTCCGCGAACGGCACTACGGCGTTGAGAATGTTATCTGGACTCCCCGAGACATCCGTGGATGCCTCCCAAACACTTGCCCAAGTTGAATACGCGGCCATAGTCGTCGTCGCCTCTCGGCAGCCCGAACCGCAAGTTCGGCTTTTTGGTCGAGCTCGCTCATTGATCACTTTGTCCCCGCGTTCTTCGCCGAGACCAATTGTCCAGAAGAACTTCCGACCCCAGTTTGTTGAGGTGCCAGCAGAGCAATAGACCTGGGGGTTGCGACGACGGAGCAGGTACTCCATGTCGGGGCACAAATACATCACCGAGCCGACCGTACGTTGTCGTGCGTGCTGTTCCTCATCATATTCAGCAGCACGCGGTCGACGGCGAAGCGGTCACCCTCCTCAGCCGCAATGGCGCAAACATCACCCGGACTGCCCGCGGTTGGCGCGGCGCTACCAGCGCCGCCCGGCACCAGCCAGTGAATCTTGACGGCGACATAGTTGCCCCGCCCGAAGGGATTCCTTGCTTCAGCCGACTTCAGCGGCGCTTGCCACAGAACCGCCGCCCCGCCGCGCAGCTGCTTCGATCCTGCCGGATATAGGCGGAGGCACACTGTGAAGGTTGCCCAAGACATCCGTCGCCAAGGCCGAAACAATACGGCGGTACCGCGTGTTTCCTAGTGAGTCGAATCAACTAAGGGGCAACAGTGGCAACAGTGAATTGGTACACAACGAAAGGCGGACGGCGATGGAGGGTGCGCTACCGCACTCCGGACCGACGCCAAACCGATAAGCGGGGTTTCACCACTAAACGCGATGCTCTGCTCTTCGCGGCAAAGATTGAGGCCGATAAGGCCGCCGGTGCCTTCGTGCCCTCATCGGCAGGACAAATGACCGTAAGCGAACTCGCCGATACCTGGTTGCAAAAGAAGCACCGGTCGGCCGCACCTTCTCACTACCGCACACTCGAATCGTCCTGGCGCACAAAGGTTGCGCCCTCCTGGGGAACGCGTCGGATTGCTGATGTGACGACTCATGAAGTGGAGGCGTGGATCGCGGATCTGGTGGGCAATGGGTCCGGAACGACGACGGTCCGGAGGGCTCATTCCGTGCTAGCGGGCATACTGGGCGACGCTGTCAAAGCGCGCCGGCTGACTGCTAACCCTGCACGCGATGTCGAGAACTTGCCACGGCGGGTGTCACGCCGCCACACTTACTTGACCGCGGCCGAGGTGCACCGCTTGGCAGACCAAGCAGCCGGTTATCGAACCCTCGTACTAATACTGGCGTTTTGCGGGTTGCGGTGGAGTGAGGCTATTGCTCTCCGAGTGGGCGACGTCGAATTCCTGCGTCGCCGGCTGACAATTTCTGCCAACGCCGTTGAGTTCGATGGAAGTCACTACGTGGGGCCGACTAAGGGGCGCAGGCCAAGAGCAGTTCCGGTTCCCTGCTTCGTGCTGAATGAGCTGAGTCGCACATGTGAAGGTAAGTCACGCAGTGAGTTGGTATTTCCTTCGCGCTCCGGGGGTTACCTACGACGCCCACATTCAAGCGACGGGTGGTTCGCAGGCGCGCTGCGTCGGGCGTCACTCGAGCCGATGGCCATCCACGATCTCCGACACTCGTGTGCCGCGTTGGCCGTGTCCGCAGGCGCTAATGTGCTTGCCCTCCAGCGGATGCTGGGACACACAAGCGCGAAGGTAACGCTGGATGTATACGCTGAGCTGTTCGACTCCGATCTCGACTCGCTTGCATCAAGTCTCGACATCGCTTACGCGCCTGGAGCCATCCGAGTCGCTTCGTAACGAGGACCGTCCTCCCGTCAGGCCGGCGCCGTGCTATCGGGTCGGCCAGTCTTTGCCGGCGCTTGTCCGTGGAACGTAAGTTACGCCGGATCTCTAAATCTCTGACGGTATTCGCTATTTCAAGTGCCACCCGCGCGATCTTTAGTCCCAGTTGGAAGTCCATATTATGGAATCGTTCTCGATAGTCGACACCGCAGTGATAGAAGCTCGTAACATTCGGCACGACTTTTTCCAGTCTCTGCGCGTGTTCCACGCCGGGTGGTAATCACCCATCCAGCAGTGCCCAGCCGTGCACCTTCGCCGCGCGGATGTGCTCAGCGATCCGGCTGGCTGCGCTCCGCGTGTGTCCATAGTTAACGTACTGCCATGTGCCTGGCCCCTGGAAGTTCAGCACGTGAAGCCGTTCGTCGTGCTTCGCATCTCAGCTTGTAACTAATTTGTTGGTCGAGCGTCGCCCAGGACAACACGTGCGCGACATCGGGCAGAGGATGCCGGGCAATCGGCTCGGACACGTCAATATCCATCATCTGATCTCGAATCTTCACGATGGAGTCGCCTGAAATCTGACTGTCGGTCAGAGGACTTCTGACCTCAAAATCCAGCCGAACCGGGTCCCCGCCCTCGACGCTGACGTCTTCGGCCGGACTGCCGAAGATCACTTCACCCCAATCCGAGGAGTGCTACCGCTTCCGATGCTTGAAAGACGCCTACACAAAGACGAGGCACGAGAGGTCAAGCGCGTCGATTAAATGTGGGCAAATTCTGGGCACCACTCGAAAGGCACCGGACGATCAACTAACTTTTGCTGCTGACCAGCGGCGATCCGTGGAGTTCAGGGAAGCTCCGGAGGCATGGCGAACCTCGGGAGGAACGCTGCTAGCGGACCGACGGTCCACATTGGATGCGATCTTGAAGAGGTCGTTGACATCCGGTCACAGATCAAAGCTGGCATGACTGGTTGTCGCGTTAGTAACCCAGCGCAGTCATATCGCTGGAAGCGGACGCCGAGGCGACCACACCGACGGAGGACGGGACGCCACTAGTGGCATAGCTACCCTTTGAGCCGCGTGTGTCCCTGTACTCAAGCACGCGGCTTGCCGCTTTAAGAAAATGGTGCCGGTGCTTGGGCCGCCCTTTGTCAGTCGCAGTTCGGGACGTGCGCAGCCTCGAAGGCTTCGACAACTGCCCGTGGAATTCGTCCCCGAGCGCTCACTTGGTGTCCATTCTCATTAGCCCAAACGCGCACCTGCGCCAGCTTCTCCTTTGACGTAGGCGTTGACTTCTTCGTCTGGCGGGGCTTGCGAGAACGCTTACTGGTCGATGGTGTCTTGGTCGAAGACCGCCGGGGCCGGCCTCGAGCGTCAGAAGCCCTCTTTGGCCCCGCTTGAGCGGCACCGGCCCGTGAAGCCCGCGCAGCTGAGCTGTTGTCAGGGTTCAAGGCCTTCTCTGCCGCATCAACGAAGGGACGTATCGCGCGTTCAAACTTTGAGAGGTTCTCTTCCGACAAGTCGAGGCGGTAATCGGTGCCGCGGAATGAGAACTCCACTGTCTGGCCACCGTCGGAGATGTCGGTTCCATCGATGTCGTCCACCAATTGACGGATGACGCGCTCTGCCACTTTCATTCCCTTCGCGCTCCCCCTGGTGTGCCACCCTATCAACAGCGGCGGTGTCCGACGCTCCGCGCTATTTGGCACAAGTCGCAACAACGCGAACTTCGATTAGGAATGCGTGTCTCAACATCAGCGGCCTCGCGGGCTTGACGGGATGAGATCATTTCAGCAAGGTTGCAATGTCTCAGGCCGCACGGCCTCAGTCGCCATAGTGCGATCAACGATCGCCCCACGTTGATCGGATCGCTTCGTCAACTGGGCGTTTGTCACTCGAAGTCGAGGCGTGATCGGAGTGTCGAAGGAGGACCATAGAGCACCGTCGTACAAACTACGAGAGGAGCTTCGCCTTCTGGGAGTTGAACTCATCATCCGACAAGATGCCATCCCTGTGAAGATCGGCGAGCTTACGCAGTTCGTCGGCGATCATGGGCGACTCTGCAGGGCGAGACGGCGGCCCGCTTGGCGTCGGCGTCGACCGTGCAACGTTCCCATGAAAAAGGCGGTGACTCCGAAACCAGTTTTCGATTAGTTCTGAAGTGCCATGGTTCACGTCCACGAAAGCCAGCGTCGAGCCGTTGCCGAGGATATGGAGACGCCGCTCGAGGAGCTTGCCGTTTTTGGTGACCGAGAATCCGGTTACATCCGAGATGTGCACCCGAAACGCGTGTGTCAGCTCCATCGTCTTTACATATGCCGCTGTGCCATCCGGATACTCGATGATCTTGCCACTACCGAAGCCAAGCGCGTGCTTCACAGGCGGTGCAGTCAAGTTCCCTCCACTTCCGGCTCCTGAAGATTAGCTCTAAGCGCCGAGACCATGCGAGTAACGGGTCATCTAGACGGCTGTGTTCGAGGCAACTAAGGCAGCATCTTGGCTTCCCAGAACGGCTCTGACCGTGGAGGCGTGCCAACTCGCACCTCCCTGGGCAGTCGGCACCCCGCTGGCATTGAGCCGCATAGCGATTGCTCTCAATGAATAGCCACCGGCTCGTGCGTTAACGATCTGCTCGACAACTTCTCGGGGAAGCCGAGAGGGGCGGCCAAGACGTACCCCTTGAGCCCTCCGGACCGCGAGCGCCTCACGTGTGCGCTGAGCGATCAGGCGGCGTTCCAGTTGACTGAATACCGCCATCATCGAAGCTGTCGCCTCACCCGCAGGCGTGCTGGTGTCAATGGCGAGGTCACACGTAATCAATTCCCAGCACGCCCGCCGGGCCTGTTCCATCATCGATGCAGTGTCGAGCACCGAGCGAGAAATCCGGTCAAGCTTAGCCGCGAGCAGCGCGGCAGCTTGACCCGATTGCACGGCGTCGATGGCCGCGGCAAGGCCGGGACGGTGCTCCACCCCTTTGCCCCCGCTGATTCCCTCGTCGGAGTGCCAGGCAACGACAGTCCATCCCCGCCGCTCAACTTCCGCCGCGATTGCCGCACGCTGAGCATCGAGGCCAGCGCCACTGCTCACCTGTTCGTCAGTGGACACCCGGATGTAGGCAACTACGGTGCCGGGTGGCGCCTTTCGCGTAGGACGCTGGCGCACTGTCACTGGTGAAGTGTACAGCAAACGACCGTTTGATGTACATGACATTCCAAATGGCTGTTGCGGACCGCAATAGACGAAACTTATTGGCAGCGCAAGCTTTCGATGCATCACTCCGGCCATGGCATGTGATCGCGCGGCGACCAGGCGAGCCACCGATCAAGTGAGAAGGCTCGCTGCTGTGCCAACCAGGACAAGCTGACAGAGAGGCGACGACTGTCAATGGCCAAGTTGAAGTATCCACTGGTGGCCAGATAAAAGTATCCATCCCGTGCGCTGGTTCCTAGGTTGGTTTGGGTTGCTCCTTTCGGTGTTGGGCGTCTTTCATGCGGTAGGAGTCGCCGTTGGTGATGACGACGGTGGCGTGGTGCAGGAGCCGGTCGAGGATGCTGACGGCGGTGGTCTGCTCGGGCAGGAACCGGCCCCATTGCTCGAAGGGCCAGTGCGATCCGATAGCCAGGGATCGGCGTTCGTAGGCGCCGGCGACGAGTCGGAACAACAGCTGGGTGCCGGTGTCGTCCAGGGGTGCGAAGCCGAGTTCGTCGAGGATGATCAGGTCGACCCGGAGTAGGGATTCGATGATCTTGCCGACGGTGTTGTCGGCCAGGCCGCGATAGAGGGTTTCGACGAGGTCGGCGGCGGTGAAGTAGCGGACTTTGTGGCCGGCGTGGATCGCGGCGGTCCCCAACCCGATCAGGGTGTGAGACTTCCCGGTGCCGGCTGTTATCAACGGGTAGCAACACGCTCGAATCTATGTATGCAACAAGGGGGTTGATGCTGGGCAAGTCATCGTTGTTGCCGGTTTATCGGCGGGTGTTCTTCGACGTGAAGGAACGGCAACGATGGCGTATCCGGTGGCAGTGTCTCCTGCGGGAGGGAAGCGGACCTGGACCGTGCTTGGGGAGGACTTCGCAACGGTCGGTCCCGTCGAGGAGTGGATAGAAGCCCACCGGCACCTGTGGTCGCCGAACACGGTGCGCGGGTATGCGACGTCGTTGGCGCAGTGGTGGAGCTTCCTGGAACAACGCGGACAATCCGATGGATGGCGCGATGTCGGTGTCCCCGCATTCACGGCGTTTCTGTCCTGGCAGCGCAATGGCCGCACAGTTGAGCATCGGCTGGCCGAGTCGGACCAGGCACCGACCGCTGCAACACTGGAAGTTCGCCTTGCAGCATTGATTTCGTTCTACCGCTGGCATCAGGCAGTATCCGGTGTGGCGGTAGCAGGACAGCTACTTCGAGGAACTCCGCGACAGCGACCGGCCCGGGGCTTGCTGGCGCATCTGGATGCGCGGTCGGCCCCGGCGGCATCCTCGCTGGTGCGGGTGCGCCGCGACCGACGCCGCGACAGACCGCCCTTGCTGCTGCCCGAGCAGATCCAGGCGGTCCTGGATGGCTGCGCGGTCTTCGATACCGAGTCCGGTTCGTGGCAAGGAAACCTGCGGGACCGGTTCGTGTTCGCCCTGCTGGCCGAGACCGGGATGCGTCTCGGGGAGGCGCTGGGTCTGCGGATCGGCGAGTTCGTGCTCGGCCGCGGCGATACCGCGTATGTGCAGATCGTGCCTCGCTCGGATAACCCCAACGGGGCGCGGGTGAAGATGATGCGACCGCGACGAGTCTATGTTGGGGCTGACCTCGAGCGGCTGTTCGCCGATTATCTCACCGACATCGCCTGCCGGGCAGCCGAATCCGGGATCGGTCTGATGGACACATCGCCGCTGCTGGTGAATGTGGCCAGACCACCGTTGTTGGCCGCATTGCGGGAGACGACGGTCCGGGAGAAAGTGGCCACGCTGCGTCGGCGGGGCATCGGACCACTCGGGTGGACGCCGCACTGGTTCCGCCACACCCATGCCACCGCCTTGTTGCTCGCCGGGACGCCGGAATGGGTGGTCTCCCGGCGTCTTGGCCACGCTCATGTGCAGACCACCCTTGACCTCTACGGCTGGGTCCGCGACGACGAAGCCCTGCGAGCGGCAGCCAACTGGGCTTCCTACGCCAGCAGCTGGCGGGTGGCCGAATGATCGACGAGCATAGCCACCTGCGGCTGCGCAGTGCCGACCACCTCGATCCGATCTGGCGGCTCTGGGAAGGGCTGCCAGCACAGTGGCGTGGCCCCGTGCTCGGGCCCGGTATCCAGAACTGGGCCTCGATCACCGAGAACGATTGGCCGCATCTGGACCTGAGCGGACTGCCCGTCCCGTTCGCCGCGGAGCTGGCGTGGATGGCGCACTGGCAGGCCAGTGATGGCACCCGCGTCTCGGTGTTGGCGATGGCGCAGTTGGCCAACATGATCCGGCGGGCCGTCGCCGAAGGCCGTGATTTCCCCTCATCGATCCGGGCGATGGATTACGACGCCGCCGCGGCGTTGCAGAGCTGGTTCTATCTCAGCAAGGGCAGGCGACTGCCCTCAGTCCGAGGCCGGGGCCGAGTGCACGCTCTATTCGGTTTTGCCCGACACGCGCTGATCGCCGCCTGCCACGACGGCCCGTGGTGGCAGCTGGACTTCTGGCACCCGCGCTGCGATCCGCGGATCCCGCTGACCGATCGTGAACCGGTCTCCAATTACGGCTGCTCACCCGGAGACATCCAGCTTCCGTGGTTGCGGGCCGCGGTGAAGTGGCATCTGGGCACGATGCTCGAATCCGGGGCGCTGCGCTGGACCACGGTCAGCCAGGAACGCATGCGCAGCTTCCGCCGCTTCGACAACTGGCTAACCGCTTGCTTCGACGACCCGACTGACATCCTGGGTGACCCCACGACCGCGGTCGAGCAGGCGGAGGCATTCGCGCGGTGGACCGCCGTGGCCGCCAACCGTGTCACCCGCCAATCCGACACCCGCCACCTGGGAAGAACCGTTCCGATCCGGGGAATCAACGACGACCTGCGAGCGGTAGCCGGCCTGTTGGATTTCATCGCCGGCAATCCCGGGGAGGCTCGCAGCGTCCTCGGCGCCGAGCCGTGGCAACGAGTGAGCGCCGCACACGCGGCCAGCTGGTTCGGCCGGGTCACTCGGATACCGCATCAGCGCGGTTTCAACGATGCGAATTACATCGACGATCACGCGCTCGCTCAGATCACTGCGGCGCTGCCGTTGATCGGGCTGCCGCGCACCGAGCAGATGACCATCACCCGCGGCGACGGCACCACGCTGACCGCCAACGGACTCGACGACCCGCAAGCGATGCGGATGATCCTGCTGCAGATCCTTACCGGCCGGCGAGCCAGCGAAATCCGCACCTGCGACTTCGACTGCCTCTCCGCCGCCCCGAGAGTCACCGCAACTGGCGATGACGACGACCAAATGCTGACCAGGTTCCGCTACGCACAAAGCAAGATCGACGTCGCACCCGACACCATCCTTGTTGACCACGAGGTCACCGAAGTCATTGCCGAACAACACCGTTGGCTGCAAACCCAGTATCCAGACTGCAGCAGGCGGTACCTGTTCGCGCGGCGCCTGGGCAACCGTCGCGGCGACAAACCCTATCCAGCAGGCACCTACAACTGGGTGCTGCGCACCCTCAGCGACCTCGTTCAGATCACCGACGCCAAGGGCCACGCCGTGCGGTTGAGCCACACCCACCGCTTCCGGCACACCCGGCTGACCCGACTGGCCGAACTCGGGCTACCGGTCCACGTCCTGCAGCGCTACGCCGGGCACGCCACGCCCACCATGACGATGCACTACATCGCCGCCCGCGATGAGCACGCCGAGCAGGCGTTCCTGGCCACCGCCAAGCTGCGCTCCGACGGCACCCGCATCCAACTCTGCAGCGACGACCACGACAGTCTGCACCTGTTCCGCCGCGCGGACCGATTCCTGCCCAACGGGTGGTGCATGCTGCCACCGCTTCAATCCTGCGACAAAGGCAACGCCTGCCTGACCTGCTCAGTTTTCGTCACCGACCACACCCACCACGACGTGCTACACCGCCAACTCCGCGAGACCACCACCCTGATCGACCGGGCCACAACAGAATTCGAGCAACGACACGGTCATTCCATGCCCGACGACAACGTCTGGCTGATCCGCCGCCGCGCTGAACACCACGCGCTCACCAAGCTCCTGGCCGCTCTGGACGACGTGCCCGACTCCTCAGCCCACGGCGCGACACCCCAGTGTCATCGACCCAGCGCTGGACCAGTCCCGCTGACTCTCGACCTCACCGCCCACCGCAGGAGCACTCCATGACAGACTCCCGAGAACGCCGCATCACCGCACTTACCGAAGCAGCGAAAGTCAAGTCGCAGAACAAAACCCGAGACGCCGAACAAGCCATCCGCCGACTGGTCAAACGCGGCGAGGCGATCACTTTCCAAGCCGTGCAACGCGAAGCCGGCGTCTCCCACGCCTTCCTCTACAACCATCCCGAACTGCGCAAACGAATCGAGCATCTGCGCGGCACCCGCCGCAAAGCCGCCGCCGACCAACCCATCGACACCGACAGCACGCTCGTCATCACGCTGACCCGCCAGATCGCCGACCTCAAGAAACAGCACCGCCAGCAACTGCAAGCACTCCGCGACGCCCTCGAGCGAGCACACGGCGAGAACCTCGATCTACGACGCGAACTGGCCCGCCGCGGCATCCACCCCTTACCCAACGTCGCATCAATCGCAACAACGTCCTGAACAGGAAGAACGCGGCATTCTCATTCTCGAACCCGCGATAACGACGGGGCCGATGATCGCCAGGTTCTGTTGGGCCCGAATAATTCCAGGCTCGATAGGTAGTCGAAGGTCTTCGGTGGGATCGAGGAGGCGGCCACGTCGAAGGACTCCAACGTTTTCGGCACGGGGAACGCGGCGGCCTTGAGCCGGTTGACGACGTTGGAGGCGTCCCGGGCCGCCAACTCGGTCTCGATCAGGGTGCGCAGGACCTCCTCGGGGGTCCAGCGTTGGGTTTTGGCGGTGATCAGGACTTCGGGTGCGGTGCGCCGCACGGCGGCCAACTTCAGCCGTCGCAGCCCGGCGTCGAGATCGGCGGCCAGTGGTGGAACCGACGGCGGGGCAACGAGTTCGGTGTCGGTGATCGACGGTGGAGTC
>CAXEZH010000371.1:0-9103 GCA_964000695.1 uncultured Mycolicibacterium sp.
CGCAACCGTCGCTTCGGCAGAGCCGAATGATATGCCTGAGCGGCAGAGCCGAATGATATGCCTGAGCGGCAGAGCCGAATGATATGCCTGAGCGGCAGAGCCGAATGATGTGCCTGAGCGGCAGAGCCTGAATGGAGCTGTCGGAGCGGCTGGAGGTCGCGCTCACCGAGATCCTGCCGGTGCAGCGCGAGGACGACAGTGCGCTGACGGTGCGTCACGACGAGACGTTCGCCTCGTTGCGGGTGGTCACCATCGCCGAGGGACTCGAGATGGTGTCGCTGACCCAGGTGCTGGCGTGGGATCTGCCGCTCAACGCGAAGATCCGGGCCGCGGTCGCCAAGCATGCCCACGACACGCTGCTGGGCACGGTGTCGCTGGTCGAGAAGATCGGCGCCGCCAAGAGCGGGTCCGGCTCGGCCAAGAAAACCGGTGACGTGCTGCTGCGGTACAACTTCCCCGCCGCCGGGTTGAGCGACGACGCGCTGCGCACCCTGGTGATGATGGTGCTAGCCACCGGCGCGGACGTGCGTCGGGCACTCGTCGTCTGAGGACTGAGACTCCGTCAGTCGTCTGACGACGGGGCTCTCAGTTGTCAGACGACAGGGCGCCGCAGCGGCTGCACAGGCCGAAGATCTCCACGGTGTGGGTGACCTCGGTGAAGCCGTGCTTGCGGGCGACCTCGGCCGCCCACTTCTCGACCTGGCTGCCCTGGATCTCGACCGTGCTGCCGCAGGCCCGGCAGACCAGGTGGTGGTGATGGTGATCCGAGCAGAGCCGGTAGACCGACTCGCCGGTGTCGGTGCGCAGCGTGTCGACCGTGCCGGTGGCTGCCATCTGCTGCAACGTCCGATAGACGGTGGTCAGGCCGATGCCTTCGCCGCGCTTGCGGAGTTCGTCGTGCAGTTCCTGCGCCGAGCGGAAATCGTCCAGATTCTCCAGCAACGCCGAGATGGCGGCACGTTGGCGGGTCGCACGTACGGCGCCAGTCACTGTTCGACCTCCTCGGCACTGTGGGTCACGGCAGCCACGACGATATCGGCCAGATGATGGTCCACCAAGCGGTAGAAGACTTCCCGGCCGGATCGCTCGCCGTCGACGACCCCGGCCGCTTTGAGGATCCGCAGATGCTGGCTGACCAGGGGCTGGGGCAGGCCCAGCGCGTCGACCAGTTCGTGCACGCATCGGGCGGCTTCGCGCAGCTGCAGCACGATGGCGATGCGCACGGGCGCAGCCAGGGCTCGCAACAGCTCGCCGGCGGTGTCGAGGACGGCGCGGGGCGGCAGTTCGGGCGCCGGCGCGCCACCGTGGTCGTGTCCGCCGGGCGGGTCAGCCTTAGTGGCAATGATTTCCATTAATGACCACGATACATGCGTGGGAGCGCATGTCAATCGATCTCGGATGAGCGTCGGCCGTCGGCGTCGCTACGCTGTCAACCCGTGGCTCCGTCTTCGATCATCGACACCGTTGCGAATCTGGCCAAGCGCCGTGGACTCGTCTTCCAGTCCGGCGAGATCTACGGCGGCACCAAATCCGCCTGGGACTACGGCCCGTTGGGTGTCGAGCTGAAGGAGAACATCAAGCGGCAGTGGTGGCGCGCGGTCGTCACCGGCCGTGACGACGTCGTCGGCCTGGACAGCGCGATCATCCTGCCCCGCGAGGTCTGGGTGGCCTCCGGCCACGTCGAGGTGTTCAACGATCCGCTGGTGGAATGCCTGAACTGCCACAAGCGCCACCGGCAGGATCACATGCAGGAGGCGTACGCCGAGAAGAAGGGCTTGTCGGACCCGGACTCGGTGGCGATGACCGACATCGTGTGTCCGGACTGCGGCACCAAAGGTCAGTGGACCGAGCCGCGCGACTTCAACATGATGCTGAAGACCTACCTGGGCCCGATCGAGACCGAGGAGGGACTGCACTATCTGCGTCCCGAGACCGCGCAGGGCATCTTCGTCAACTTCGCCAACGTCGTGACCACCGCGCGCAAGAAGCCGCCGTTCGGCATCGGCCAGATCGGCAAGAGCTTCCGCAACGAGATCACCCCGGGCAACTTCATCTTCCGCACCCGCGAGTTCGAGCAGATGGAGATGGAGTTCTTCGTCGAACCCTCGACCGCGCCCGAGTGGCATCAGTACTGGATCGACACCCGGCTGCAGTGGTACGTCGACCTCGGTATCAACCGCGACAACCTGCGCCTCTACGAGCACCCGAAGGAGAAGTTGTCCCACTACTCCGATCGCACCGTCGACATCGAGTACAAGTTCGGCTTCGCGGGCAGCCCCTGGGGTGAGCTGGAGGGGGTGGCCAACCGCACCGACTTCGACTTGTCCACGCACGCCAAGCATTCCGGTGCGGACCTGTCGTTCTACGATCAGGCCACCGAGACGAGGTTCGTGCCCTACGTCATCGAACCGGCAGCCGGGTTGACCCGCTCGCTGATGGCGTTCCTGATCGACGCCTACACCGAGGACGAGGCCCCCAACGCCAAAGGCGGTGTCGACAAGCGCACCGTGCTGCGCCTGGATCCGCGGCTGGCGCCGGTCAAGGCCGCGGTGCTGCCGCTGTCACGCAACGCCGACCTGTCGCCCAAGGCTCGCGACCTGGCCGCCGAGCTGCGCAGGTCGTGGAATGTGGAGTTCGACGATGCCGGGGCGATCGGGCGGCGGTACCGCCGGCAGGACGAGATCGGCACGCCGTACTGCGTCACGCTGGACTTCGATTCCCTCGATGACCACGCCGTCACCATCCGCGAGCGGGACGCGATGACTCAGGAGCGGGTGGCGATCAGCGAGGTCTCCGACTACCTGGCCGTCCGCCTCAAAGGCTGCTGAGACCGCGAGATTGCAGCCAGGGTCGTCAATTCGCCGTGGCAGCAGCCCTGGGTGCAATCTCGGTGGGCGGGTCGCCGAGCAGATGCGTCGGAGGGGGTCAGAAGCGGCCGCCGCCCCCGCTGAAGCCCCCGCCACCGCCACCGCCACCGAAACCGCCGCCGCCGAAGCCTCCGCCGAAGCCGCCGCCGCCGAAGCCACCACGCAGCGCGCCCGAGAGCAGGTTGCCGATGAGGATGCCGCCGATCACCGCGCCGGTCTGGCCGCCTCCGCCGCCCCGTCCGTACGGCCCACCGAAGTGTTGCTGTGCCGCAGTGACGTCGGCGTTGGCCAGGGACTGCGCCTGCGCCGCCAACCTGGCCGCGCCGTTGGCGTGCGCGATGGCCTCGCTCAGGTTGGTGTCGCGCTTGTCCTGTGCCGCCTGCAGCAGGCGCACCGCCTCGGCCAACCGGGTCCGCGCCTCGGGGCCGATGGCACCGCGGCGGGTGTCGATGTAGTCCGACACGCCGCGGACCCGCGACTGGGCGTTGAACAGCGCCTGGTCGAACGTGCGGCTGAGACGCTCGGTCGTCTCACGTTGCTCCGCGACCTCCTCGAGCAGGCGGTCCAGTTCGGCGTCGGCCTGGGTCAGCCGGGTGAAGGCACCCAGCGGGTCGGCGTTCCCGTCACTCTGGGCGTGCGAGACCGCCTGTACCGCAGCGTCTCTGGCATCGCTCAGTTCGGTGGCCACTGCGACGTTGCCCTGTGCGAGCTGGGCGCCGGCCTGGTTGATCCCGCTCTGGACGTCGGCGATCAGAGCCGGCAGGCCGGTCACCGCGCGATTGATGTCGGTCGATGCGCTGTCCACCGCGTCCAGGAGTGTGCGGGCCTGGCCGAGCGCGGCCTCGGCGGCGTGGATGGCGTCGACCAGCCCGCCCTGCCGGTCGGCCGGTCGCGCCACCAGCTCGCGTGCGGTGGTGATGTTCTGGTCGGCGAACGCCAGGCGCTCCCTGGCCTCGTCGACGTTGTCGGCCACCGAGACCAGCGCAGACTCGGCGAACTGCGTGCTGAGCCGGCTCAGCGTCTGCTCCGCCGGTGCGGTCCGCGCCGTCAGGTCGACCATCTGGCGGGTCATGGTGTCCAGACGACTGGGTGCGTTGATCACCAGGTCACGCATCTGGGCGAACGCCTCACGCTGGGCTTCGAGCTCCCGGTCGGCCTTGGCGGCGGCGACGATGACGCGGGTCAGCAGATCACGACGTTGCGCCGGGGTCTCGGGTACCGCGTCGTCGAGGATGTGCCGGACGTTGAGCGCCTGGGCCAGCGTGGTGCGGGCGTTGGTCACCGCGCGGGTGAACGGCTCGGTGTCCCGCTCGCCGAATTCCTCGACGGCCAAGGTCAACTCGCTTTCGCTGGTACGCACCTCGTTGTCGACGTCGACGACGATCTCGCGGGACAGGTCGTCGAGCGCCTCGAGTGGCACCGCGGCCAGCGCGGCGGGATCCGCCGGGTCGACCCGCTGCGCCGCGGCGAATTCGGCCTCCCGCCGCTTGCGCCGCCGGCGACGCTGCCACAGCACGAGGATCAGCAGTGCCAGCCCGATCACCGCCAGAGCGACGAGTACCCCGACCCAGCTGACCGAGCCGCCACCGCCGGAACCGCCGCCGGCCAAGCCCTCGGCCGCGGCGACCGCTGCGCCGGCCCAGTCCCCGGTGCGCAGTAGCGGCTCGACGTCGTCGCGGCGGATCTGGTCGACGTCGACGCCGCGCACCGCGTCGGTGGGCGCGAGCAATGCGTAGGCGCGGTCGACGGTGGCCACCGCCAGAATCGCGTCCTGGCTGCCCAGATCGCTGCGGCGGTAGGTGGTTTGCGCCCACGACTGGGCGTCCTGGCCGGAGAAGTCCTCGACGAACACCACCCACAGCCGGATGCGCTTGTCGTTGTAGAGCCGGTCGATCGCCTGCTGCACCTCGCTCTGTCCGGCGGCGTCCAGCGCTCCGGCGTTGTCGGTCAGATACGTCGGCAACCGGAACGGCGGTTCGGCCACCGCGGACGGGGAGTTGAGCAGAGCGGAGAGCAGACCGGCGAGCAGCACGGTCAGCAGGCGGGCGAGACGCATGGGGCCAATCTAGTGCCGCCGACACCTCAGCAGCGATGACAAGGTCAATGGCCTGGCAGACTGTCCGGCGGTGGCTACAGATCTGTCTCGCCGGGACGCCCGGGACCCTTACGTCGAGTTCGACCATCAGCGCCTGGTGGTCGAGCGGCCCAAGGGTGCCGCTTTGCCGGGCACCGACACCGAGCACCGCACCGATTTCGCCCGGGACCGGGCCCGGGTGCTGCACTCGGCCGCGTTTCGGCGCCTGGCCGACAAGACCCAGGTGGTCGGCCCCCGGCAGAGTGAGACGCCGCGCACCCGGCTCACCCACTCGTTGGAGGTCGCGCAGATCGGCCGGGGTATGGCAGTCGGGCTGGGCGCCGACCCCGACCTGGTCGACCTGGCCGGGCTGGCACACGACATCGGTCACCCGCCCTACGGGCACAACGGTGAGCGGGCGCTCAACGAGATCGCCGAGCTCTGCGGCGGTTTCGAGGGCAATGCGCAGAACTTTCGCATCCTGACCCGGCTGGAGCCGAAAGTCCTGGTGCGAGAGCACCGCAAAGAACGCAGCGCGGGGCTGAACCTGACCAGGGCCGCGCTGGACGCGGTGACGAAGTACCCCTGGTACCGGCCTGTCGAGGGTGGGAAGTTCGGTTTCTACGCCGACGACGCCGAGGTCGCGGCCTGGGTGCGCGGTGACGCGCCGGATCGCAGGCCGTGCCTGGAGGCCCAGATCATGGACTGGGCCGACGACGTGGCCTACTCGGTGCACGACGTCGAGGACGGGGTGATCTCGGGGCGTATCGATCTCCGGGTGCTGGCCGACGACGACGCGGTCGGCGCGCTGGGCCGGCTTGGGCAGTCCCACGGCATGGGCGGCGGGCTGGCCGCCGCGGATCTCGTGGAGGCCGCCGAGCGCCTGTCGGAGCTACCTGCGGTGGCCGCGGTCGGCAAGTACGACGGCACGCTGGCCGCCTCGGTCGCGTTGAAGACGCTGACCAGTGAGCTGGTCGGCAGATTCGCGTCCTCGGCCATCGCGGCGACCCGCAACGTCGCCGGCGCGGGTCGGCTGGTGCGCTACCACGCCGACCTGGAGGTGCCGACCGTGGTGCGCGCCGAGGTGGCGGTGCTGAAGATCCTGGCGCTGCAGTTCATCATGTCCGATCCCCGGCATCTCGATCTGCAGGCCCGTCAGCGCGATCGGATCGCCGCGGCGGTGCAGTTCGTTCGGTCCGGGGCGCCGGCGACGCTGGATCCGTTGTTCGCCCCCGACTACCACGCCGCCGCCGACGACGCCGGCCGGTTGCGGGTGGTGATCGACCAGGTCGCGTCGTTCACCGAAGGTCGCCTGGAACGGCTGGAACCCGCGTAGTCACACCCGCGCAGACCTCTAGACTGGCCGGGTGGCGGGCGACGTGACTCGGAGTCGGGGCAGGATCCCCGACCGCGACATCGCCGCCATCCGTGAACGGGTCAACATCGAGGACGTGGTCGGCGACTACGTCCAGTTGCGCCGGGCCGGCGCCGATTCCCTCAAGGGGCTGTGCCCCTTCCATGACGAGAAGTCGCCGTCGTTCCACGTCCGGCCCAACCACGGGCACTTCCACTGCTTCGGGTGCGGTGAGGGTGGTGACGTGTACGCGTTCCTCCAGAAGATCGAACACGTCACGTTCGTCGAGGCCGTCGAACTGCTCGCCGACCGCGTCGGCTACACCGTCACCTACTCGGGCGGCTCGACCACCAACGTCCAGCGCGACCGGGGCAGCCGCAGCCGGTTGCTGGCGGCCAACGCCGCGGCGCAGGAGTTCTACGCCCAGGCCTTGTCCTCCGAGGAGGCCGGCCCGGCCCGCCAGTACCTGATCGACCGGAACTTCGACGCCGAGGCGGCGGCCCGGTTCGGGTGCGGCTTCGCACCGTCGGGGTGGGACTCGCTGACCAAGCACCTGCTGCGCAAGGGTTTCGAGTTCAAGGAGCTCGAGGCGGCCGGGTTGTCCCGGGAGGGGCGGCGCGGCCCGATGGATCGCTTTCATCGCCGGTTGTTGTGGCCGATCCGGGCGGGGGGCGGCGAGGTGATCGGCTTCGGGGCCCGGCGGATCTTCGACGACGACCCGATGGAAGCCAAGTACGTCAACACCCCCGAGACCGTCCTGTACAAGAAGTCCGCGGTGCTCTTCGGCCTCGATCTGGCCAAACGCGACATCGCCAAATCCCACCGTGCGGTGGTCGTCGAGGGCTACACCGACGTCATGGCGATGCACCTGTCCGGTGAGACGACCGCCGTCGCCTCGTGCGGCACGGCGTTCGGCGACGGGCACCTGGCGCTGCTGCGGCGGCTGATGATGGACGACAACTGGTACCGCGGCGAGTTGATCTTCGTCTTCGACGGCGACTCGGCCGGGCAGGCCGCCGCGCTCAAGGCGTTCGACGGCGACCAGCAGGTGGCGGGCAAGTCGTTCGTCGCGATCGCCGCCGACGGGATGGACCCCTGTGACCTGCGCCTGAAGACCGGCGACCACGCGTTGCGCGATCTGGTGGCGCGCCGCATCCCGATGTTCGAGTTCGCCATCCGCAGCCTGATCCCGTCCGACGACGTCCTGGACGACGACCCGCAGGCGCAGGTCGACGCACTGCGACGCAGCGTTCCACTGGTCGCACGGATCAGGGACTACGCGCTGCGCGACGAGTACGCACGACGGCTGGCGGGTTGGACGGGTTGGCGCGACGAGGGTCAGGTGCTGGCTCGGGTGCGGGAGGAGGCCGGCAAGCGCGGCATGCCCGACCGGGGGCGCCGCCGCGGTGCCCCTGCCGAGGACCGTCGCCAGCCGGCGGACCAGCGACCACCGGCCGACCCGGCGGCTTCACGGCCGGACCCCGCTGATCCGACACTGTGGCCGCAGCGAGAGGCGCTGAAATCAGCGCTGCAATATCCGGCGCTTGCCGGGCCGGTGTTCGACTCGCTGGCCGCCGAGAGCTTCACCCACCCGGGTTACGCGGCGGTGCGCGCCGCGATCGAGTCCGCCGGCGGCACGTCGTCGGGGATGACCGGCGCGCACTGGATCGAGGTGGTGGGCCAGCAGGTGTCGACGCCGATGGCGGTGAACCTGGTCAGCGAGCTCAGCGTCGAGGCGATCAACGCCGACGACGAGCAGCTGCCGCGCTACATCGGCGGCGTGCTGGCCCGGCTGCAGGAGGTGTGGATCGGCCGCCAGATCGCCGAGGTGAAATCCAAACTGCAGCGGATGTCGCCGGTAGAACAGGGCGATGAATATCACGCCCTGTTCGGCGACCTGGTGGCGATGGAGGCTTACCGCCGGAGCCTGCTCGAACAGGCCAGCGGTAACGACCTGACTGCATGACAGCGATACCCGGGTTATGGTTGTGGCTGCAATCCGTCGGGGAGAAGGCGAGCTCGTGATGCTGGTGAACACCATTCGCACCAACAAGATGCGGTTGATCGCGGGGGCCTGCGCGGCTGCGGCGGTCGCCGTGCCGCTCTATTCCGCCCTGACCAGCACCGAAACCGCCACCGACGTGACCGCGGGCCCCGCGTGCCTGGCTTGGTTCGGCAACAAGGAGGACGGCAACTGCCTGTCCTACTCCAACGGCAGCGGCGTCAGCATCGGCAGCCCGGCGATCGGGTTCGGCGAGGACGGCTTCGGCTTCTCCGTCGGTCCGCTGTTGCCGGGCACCACCATCAGCCAGCCCATCGGCTAGCGGTTCCCGTTTCTGTTCGTCGACTCCGGCCCGATCACCTCGGTGCCGGGGTCGATTGGTGTGAGCTCCACCAACGCCGGGTCGGGTGACACCCGCTCGGCGATCTTGCGTCGACCCGCGTCGATCACGGATTTGGCGGCCGGGCTGCCGGTGACCGCGCGATACGTGCCTGCGAGCTGCTCGTAGCGCTGTCTGCCGGCCTTGGTCCCCAGCACGTAGCCGACAGCCAGAACGGCGACATACCCGATCACAGGGCTCCTCCAGAGGTCTCTCGCGGCGTGGTGCGTCGATGTCCATCCTGCCTCACTGGAGGGACTGCCCGCCCGTCCGGGAGCGTATTGGCGGTGCGCCGCGGGCGTGCGCTAGAGTGCTCTCTGGCCCGCAGCAGTGCGGGCAGGGCAATCCCCTGTAGCTCAATTGGCAGAGCATTCGGCTGTTAACCGAAGGGTTGCTGGTTCGAGTCCAGCCGGGGGAGCCACCTCTA
>CAXEZH010000372.1:0-13648 GCA_964000695.1 uncultured Mycolicibacterium sp.
GACCCGCTGGTTGGTGTGGTTGACGATCTTCTTGGCCATCCGGTCGTCGCTGCTGTCGACCTCGGCGCGGATACCGAGTTTCCGCAGCCGGGTGACCAGTCCGTTGAGATAGGCGACGTGGTCGTCGGCGACCGGGATGGCAACCACCTGCACCGGGGCGAGCCAGGCCGGGAAGGCTCCGGCGTAGTGCTCGGTGAGGATGCCGAAGAACCGTTCGATGGAACCGAACAGCGCGCGGTGGATGAGCACCGGCCGCTTCCGCGACCCGTCGGCCGCGGTGTATTCCAGTTCGAACCTGTCCGGCATGTTGAAGTCGAGCTGGATGGTCGACATCTGCCAGCTCCGGCCCAGTGCGTCGCGGACCTGCACCGAGATCTTCGGTCCGTAGAACGCGGCGCCGCCGGGATCGGGCACCAGCTCCAGGCCCGACGCCACGGCAACCTCGCGCAGCGTCTCGGTGGCCTCTTCCCACACCTCGTCGGAGCCGACGAACTTCTCCGGGTCCTTGGTGGACAGTTCGAGGTAGTAGTCGTCCAGGCCGTAGTCGGCGAGCAGTTCCAGCACGAACTGCAGCAGCGACGCCAGTTCCTCGCCCATCTGCTCGCGGGTGCAGTAGATGTGGGCGTCGTCCTGAGTCATGCCCCGCACCCGGGTCAGGCCGTGCACCACGCCCGACTTCTCGTAGCGGTACACGCTGCCGAACTCGAACAACCGCAGTGGCAGTTCCCGGTAGGAGCGGCCGCGCGAGCGGTAGATCAGGTGATGCATCGGACAGTTCATGGGCTTGAGGTAGTAGTCCTGGCCCGGTTTGCGCACAGCGCCGTCGGCGTCGTACTCGGCGTCGATGTGCATCGGGGGGAACATCCCGTCGGCGTACCACTCCAGGTGCCCCGAGGTGATGTAGAGCTGCTCCTTGGTGATGTGCGGGGTGTTGACGAACTCGTAGCCCGCCTCGATGTGCTTGCGCCGCGAATATTCCTCCAGCTCGCGCCGGACGATCCCGCCCTTGGGATGGAACACCGGCAGACCCGACCCCAACTCGTCGGGAAAACTGAACAGGTCCAGCTCGGCGCCCACCCGACGGTGATCGCGACGCTGCGCCTCCTCGATCAGCTCCAGGTGGCGGTCGAGCGCCTCCTGGGTCTCCCACGCGGTGCCGTAGATGCGTTGCAGGCTGGCGTTGTTCTGGTCACCACGCCAGTACGCCGCCGAGCTGCGGGTCAGCTTGAACGCCGGGATGTAGCGGGTGGTGGGGATGTGCGGGCCGCGGCACAGATCGCCCCATTCGCGCTCGCGGGTGCGGGGGTTGAGGTTGTCGTAGGCGGTCAGCTCGTCACCGCCGACCTCCATGACCTCCGGATCGTCGGCACCGGACTTGTCGTCGATCAGCTCGAGCTTGTAAGGCTCGTCGGCCAGTTCGTGGCGCGCCTGGTCCTTGGAGTCGAACACCCGCCGCGAGAACAGCTGGCCTTGTTTGACGATCTGGCGCATACGCTTCTCGAGCGCTTCGAGGTCTTCGGGGGTGAAGGGTTCGGCAACCTCGAAGTCGTAATAGAACCCGTCGGTGATGGGTGGGCCGATGCCCAGCTTGGCGTCCGGGAACATCGCTTGCACCGCCTGGGCCAGCACATGGGCCGCGGAATGGCGGATGACGCTGCGGCCGTCCTCGGTGTCGGCGGCCACCGGCGTCACCTCGACATCCTCGTCGGGCGCCCAGGACAGGTCGCGCAGGCGTCCCTCGGTGTCGCGGACGACCACGACGGCGTCGGGGGCGCCCCGTCCCGGCAGGCCGGCGTCACGCACCGCCTGCCCTGCGGTGGTCCCGGCGGCGACCCGGATCGGGACTGCCGGGGCCGGGCTCACGGGGGCGCTCATCGCGGGTTCTCCAAACTCTCGGGCGTGCCAACGGTGATGGTCGGTCGTCGACCGCGACCATGCTATCGGGGTCGGTCGCTACGTCCCGATACCAATAGGGCTATCCAGCCACCGGGGCTCGTAGCCGAACACTTCCCCGACGAAGTCGAGCGCACCCAGCAGCCACAACGTGCCCAGCACCACCGCGGCGGTGAACACCACGCCCAGCACCTGCACCCACAGCCCCTGCTGCGTGAACCACTCCATCGCCGCGTCGTAGCGCCGGCGCACGTAGGAGAGCAGCCGTCGCGCCCAGTCGAACTCGGTCGCCAGGATCGCGAGCCCGACGAACACGATCGCCCATCCGGGGCCGGGATACGGAATCGCGATGATGCCGACGCACAGGACCACCAGCCCGGTGACGGCGACCCCGAGCCGGTGACCGGCGTCCACAGCGGGCCGGTCACGCAGCCCGTCGCGCCAGGCCGCCCACCGCCGCGTGAACCCCGCGCGCTGGCCGTCGTTCACGGTTGCCCCGGCTTCAACTTGACGAACAGCGCGTGGGCCTCGGCCAGCACATGGTCGTCGTCGTCGACGATGCGCCCGGAGACCCTGATCTTGCGTTCGACGATGTCGTCGATGCCGGCCTCGACGCGGACCTGCCTGCAGACCGGCACGATGCGGCGGTAGTCGACGTGCAGGAATGCGGTGCGCTGGGCCCGGCTGCCGCTGAGTTTGAACGCGGTGAAGCCGAGCAGCGAGTCGAACAGATGGGCCACGGCGCCGCCGTGCGCCGCGCCGTTGCGCCCCAGGTGGTAGCGCCGGAAGTGGGCCGTTCCGACGATCGTCCCCGCCTCGGTGACATGCAGGTCGACCGGAACGGCCAGGATGTTGCCCCGGTTGGGCAGGTCCATGCGCCGGCCCGACGGGGAGTTCCACTCGTCGGCGGCATGCGGCTCCAACAACCGCGCGGCCTGCTCGATGAGGTCCGCGACCTCGGTGATGACGTCGTCGGGTGCGTCGGCGGCGCGGGCGTGGTCCTGCACCGTGCGGACGGCTTCGATGAACCGGCCGTAATCGGGGCCCCCGCGGGTGGACGGCTCGGGGGGATTGAAGCCTCCCCCGGGGTGCGCAGCGGCGGGTTCGTTGGCGCTCACCTGGCCACCGTATTGGGTGGCCGGCCCGGTAGCCGTCCCGGCTTCGGTAACGGCCCGGCTGTCACACCCGTCAGCAGAGCTTCGCCACACGTCGAACGGGGCCGGTAGGTCACGTGACGACGGTACCGAAGCGGTGCCAAGCTGGCAGGTGTGAAGCTCGACGAGCTGGCCGGGAAGCCGCTGACCTACACCGAGGTGGGAGCCACTGCGACCACGATGCCCGACGGATACCACCACCTGCGCAAATCATCGGTGATCGGCCGCGGCCGGGACCGCTTCGAGCAGGCCGCGGCAGCGGGGATGCGGTGGGGCATGCTGCGCGGCGCCGGGCTGCGGGTCGACGCCGCCGAGCCGGTCGCCGAAGTCGGCTGTGACGTGCTGGTCCACCTGGGCCCGGTGAAGGCGCCATGCCGGGTGGTCTATGTCGTCGACGAGGCCGATCGGCGGGGTTTCGCGTACGGGACGTTGCCTGGGCACGCGGAGTCGGGCGAAGAGCTGTTCCTGGTGTCCTACGACCCCGCGACCACCGAGGTGCGGGCGGAGGTGGCGGCCTTCTCCCGGCACGCGACGTGGTGGAGCAGGCTGGGCGCGCCGGTGACGTCGCTGATCCAGCGGCTGGTCACTGACCGGTACCTGCGCGCGCTGTGACGTCGGCACGGACCGGCGTCATCGAGTCGACACAGCGCATCCGAAGGTGACGATGCGCGGTCAACGGTAATCTCGACCTGATTATCGGGTTTAGACCACGGACGGTGACGGTGAACGATCAAGCCAGCGTAGAGGCGGCGCATCTGCGGGTGGCCGAGCTGGTGCAAGGTCTGCACAACAGGCCTGATACCGATTCGGACACCGTGGTGGCGGAGTTGGCCGAACACGCCGCAGCCGAGATCCCGGGTGCCCAGTATGCGGGGATCACGCTGACCCGCAACGCCAAGCACATCGACACGCCGGCGGCGACCCATTACTGGCCGGTACTGCTGGACAAGATCCAGCAACGCCATCTCGAAGGCCCGTGCCTGACCGCGGCCTGGGACGAGAAAACCGTCCACGTTCCCGACATGGAGGCCGAGGACCGGTTCCCCGACTATCGCCGCGACGCGCTGGCCGAGACGCCGATCCGCTCGATCATGGCTTTTCAGCTCTTCATCGCCGGCGAATCCCTCGGCGCGCTGAACATCTACGCCGAAGAGCCCCATGCGTTCTCCGCGGAGGCCCGCACGCTCGGGCTGATCTTCGCCGCGCATTCGTCGGTGGCATGGAACTCGGCGCGCCGAGACGAGCAGTTCCAGCGGGCACTGTCGAGCCGCGACGTCATCGGCCAGGCCAAGGGCATGATCATGGAGCGCTACCGGGTCGATGCGGTGCAGGCCTTCGAGGTTCTGCGCAAGCTCTCCCAGGACTCCAATGTGCCGTTGCTCCAGATCGCCAGTGAACTGGTGGAGAACCGATCGAACGGGGACTGACCGAGGCTTCCGGTCCCGCCCCCGGGAGGCGTGACCGGTCGGTCGCTCAGGGCAGCGGAGCCCGCCAGGTCAGGCAGGTACCGCCGTCGGCGGAGGCCACCACGGCGAAGGAACCGCCCAGTTCCTCGGCGCGACGCCGCAAGTTGGTCAAACCGCTGCCGGTGATGTCCGCGTCGATCCCGCGCCCGTTGTCGACCACCTCGATCACCAGATCGTCCTCCACCGTCACCGAGACCGTCAGCGCGGTGGCCCCGGCGTGGCGGACGACGTTGCTGACCGCTTCGCGCACCACTGCCTCGGCGTGGTCGGCCAGCGATGCGTCGATGACCGACAGGGGTCCGACGTACTGCGTCGAGGTTCGGACCCCCGAGCCGGGGAACGCCGAGACCGCCTCGTCGAGACGCTGCCGGAGCCGGGTGATGCCCGACGAGCCACCGTGCAGGTCGAAGATCGTGGTCCGAATGTCCTGGATGACGTCCTGGAGATCGTCGATGGAGGTGGACAGCCGCTGCTGCAGTTCGACAGAACGGGCCCGCGCGATCGTTCCTTGCAACGACAACCCGACGGCGAACAGGCGCTGGATCACGTGGTCGTGCAGGTCTCGGGCGATGCGGTCCCGGTCGGTCAGGATGCTCAGCTCGCGCATCCGATGCTGCGTGGTGGCCAGTTGCCACGCCAACGCCGCCTGATCGGCGAACGCCGACATCATGTCCAGCTCATCCACCCGAAACGGTTGCGCACCAACGGCTCTCACCGCCACGAGGACTCCGGCCACCGAGTCGGTGGTGCGTAACGGAAGCACCAGCGCCGGCCCGCCGCGCGGTCCGGTGCCGACATCGACACCGGTGAACCTGTCGGGCGCGCGGTTGGCGAACGCGGTGCCGATCACCGTCCCGGCAACCGGTATCGGCGCGTCGGCGACGTGGGCATCCTCACCGGCCGCGGCGATCACGACCAGCTCGGCGACCTCGTCGGCCGGCTGGTCGGGATCCATCGGGATCGCCACGAAGGTGGTGGCCGCACCGCTGAGCTGCTGGGTCTCTTCGGCGACCGAGCGGAAGACCGTCGCCGGGTCGGCACCCGAGAGCAGCTGGGTGCCGATGTCACGGGTGGCGGCAATCCAGGACTGTCGGGCCCTGGCCTGCTCGTAGAGCCGGGCGTTGTCGATGGCGATCCCGGCCGCCGCGGCCAGCGCCTGCACCAGGACCTCGTCGTCCTCGCTGAACGGCTGACCGCCACGCTTGTCGGTCAGGTAGAGGTTGCCGAACACCTCGTCACGGATGCGGACCGGCACACCGAGAAACGTGCGCATCGGCGGATGATGCGGCGGAAACCCCACCGACGACGCGTGGCTGGAGATGTTGTCCAGACGGATCGGTTTGGGGTTGACCAGCAGCGCCCCCAGCACACCGCGCCCCTCGGGGAGGTGACCGATCTGGTCGTGGGTGGCCTCGTCGATCCCCTCGTAGATGAACTCCACCAGTTCGTCGTCGTAGCCGCGCACGCCCAGGGCCCCGTACTGCGCGTCGACGAGCTCGATCGCGGTGTGCACGATGGTGCGCAGCGTGTCGTCGAGTTCGAGGCCGGAGGTGACGACGAGCATGGCCTCGACGAGCCCGTCGAGGCGGTCCCGGCCCTCCACGATCTGCTCGACCCGGTCCTGCACCTCGCTGAGCAGTTCGCGCAGCCGCAGCTGGGACAACGTGTCCCGCACCGGTCGTGCTGCCCGCTCGGGGTCGGACTCGGATTTCTGCCCCACGGCCTCTGGTCTACCACCGCTGAGCAGCTCCCGTCACCTGTTGAGGACCATTGGCCCTGTGCTGCGGCACCCGCCGCAGGGCACCGTGAGAGGGGATCGAAGGGAGCCACGATGACCGCGACTCAGGTCCGCAGCGAGCAGATCATCGAGGCTCTGCGACTGGCCTGTCGGGCTCCGTCTCTGCACAACAGCCAGCCCTGGCGCTGGGTGCTGACCGACGACTCGGTCGAGTTGTTCGCCGACCCCGAACGTTTCGTCCGCGGAGCGGACTCCACCGGACGCGAGGCGCTGATCAGTTGCGGCGCTGTCCTGCACCACTTCCGCACCGCGATGGCCGCGGCCGGCTGGGACACCGCCGTGACGCGGTTCCCCACCGCCGACGATCCGCTGCATCTGGCCAGCGTGCAGTTCACCGCCGCCCGGTCGGTCACCGACGAGCAGCACGCCCGCGCCGACGCGATCCTGCTCCGGCACACCGACCGCCTGCCTTTCGTGGCCCCACCGGACCCCGAGGCGCTCATGCACACGCTCAGCGCGGTCGCCGAGAACCACGCCGTGCGACTCGACGTGCTGTCCGAAGACGTGCACGAGTTCCTCGCCGAGGCGTCCCACCTGAGCGAGGCGCTGCGTCGCTACGACGCCGAGTATCACACCGAACTCACCTGGTGGACAGCTGATTTCGTCTCTGATGACGGAATCCCGAGAACCTCGTTGGTCACGGCGGCCGAAAGCGACCGGGTGCAGATCGGCCGCAACTTCCCCGTCGTCGCGCGGACCGAGCGACGCGCGGAGATCCTCGACGACCGGGCGGCGGTGTTGGTGCTGTCCACCGTCGACGAGAGCCGGGAGAGCATCCTGCGCTGCGGCGAAGCACTGTCGGCGCTGCTGCTCAACGCCACCGAGGCAGGGCTGTCGAGTTGCACGCTGACCCACATCACCGAGATGGCCCAGGGACGCGAGGTGGTGGCCACTCTGGTGGGCACGGGGGCGCTCCCGCACGTCATCGTCCGGCTCGGACAGGCGCCCGCGCTGGCGGAGACACCGCCGCCCACCCCTCGGAGGCCGATCGAACACGTGCTGCACATCGAGAGGAGCCGATAATGCTAGACAGCGCCGTCACCACCAGTGTCGTGGTCGCCATCGACGGTTCGGCGTCGGCCGTCGACGCCGCGCTGTGGGCGGTGGACGAGGCTCTCGATCGCGACGTGCCGTTGCGCTTCGTCTACGTCATCGAGCCCGCCCGCCCGGATGTCGCCGACTCCCAGGACATCGCGCACCGGCTGGCCACCGCCGAGGTGGCGGTGCGCTATGCGGTGACCGCCGTGGAGTCGACCGAGACCCCGGTGAAGATGGAAGTCGAGATCCTGCAGGGCGCCGTGGTCCCGACGCTGCTGGAAGCGTCCCGTTCAGCGGCGCTGCTCTGCGTCGGGGCCCGCGGCCTGCGCCACGCCACCGAAGGGCGCATCGGTTCGACCGCCGCCACGCTGGCGGCTTCTGCGCACTGCCCCGTCGCCGTCGTCCGCGCGCACCGCCCGCACCGTCCCGGCGAACGCGCGGTGGTCATCGAGATCGACGACAACGCCGCCGGCAGCACGGTGCTGCAGCGCGGTCTGGCTGCGGCGCGGCGTCGTCATGCGCCGGTGCGGCTCCTCACCCCGACCCGGATGCACGGGGACATCCAGGATCCGTGGGAGCGCCGCCTTGCCGAGTGGCGGCGCAGCTACCCCGATCTGGACATCACCACCGTGAACATGCGGGGGGACATCCTGGACTACCTGGCCGGACATGCCGGCTCGATCCAGCTCGTGGTGGCCAGCCGACAGCGGCCCGGGGGCGTCACCCCGCTCGTCAACGCGCCGGGCAATACCGCGCTCAGGGACACCGACTGTTCGATACTGGTGTGCGAACCGCACAACGCACTGTGACACCGGTGCCGACCTTCAGAGGATAGGGACGTCTCGACATGGTGAAGGTTTTCCTGGTAGACGACCACGAAGTAGTACGGCGGGGGCTGGTCGACCTGCTCAGCAGTGATCCCGAACTCGAGGTCGTCGGCGAAGCGGGGTCGGTGTCCGAGGCGTTGGCCCGCATCCCGGCACTGCAGCCGGATGTGGCGGTCCTCGACGTCCGCCTGCCCGACGGCAACGGCATCGAGCTGTGCCGCGACCTGTTGTCGCGGTTACCCGACCTGCGATGCCTGATGCTGACGTCGTTCACCTCCGACGAGGCAATGCTCGACGCGATTCTGGCCGGCGCCAGCGGCTATGTGGTCAAGGACATCAAAGGCATGGAGCTGGCCCAGGCCATCAAAGAGGTCGGCGCCGGCCGATCGCTGCTCGACAACCGCGCCGCGGCAGCGCTGATGGCGAAACTGCGCGGCGAAGGCGAGGAGCGCGACCCGCTGTCGGGTCTGACCGATCAGGAACGCGTCCTGCTCGATCTGCTCGGCGAAGGGCTGACGAACAAACAGATCGCCGCCCGGATGTTCCTGGCGGAGAAGACCGTCAAGAACTACGTGTCGCGCCTGCTGGCCAAGCTCGGCATGGAACGCCGTACGCAGGCGGCGGTGTTCGTGTCCAAACTCGAACGGCATCATCGCCCCGAGATGGAGTGAACAACCGCCTGCTCCCCCTCGCCCGGTCAGGCGGTCGCCGTGTCGTCGAGATCGGACGCGTCGTCCAGGTCTGAGACGTAGTCCGACAGCGCGCGGCGTGGTGTGGAAGGCAGCGGGTCGGCGTTGACCGGCGCCCACCCGATGCGCAGCAGCATCTGCGGATGGCCCTCGGCGCCGAAGACGTCGGCGCGCACGGCCGCCCGGGTCTCCGCGACCTCCAGCGGCTCGGTGATCGGGCAGCTGGCCAGCCCCTGCGCCGTCGCGGTGAGCAACACCAGGCTGGTGGCCTCGCCTGCCCGCAGGCGAGACAGCGGATCGTCCTCGACGGTTCCCAGCGCCAGCACCGCGGCGTTGTCGTCGACGCCGTGGGTGTTCGCGTTGTGTGCCAGTACACCGCCGGCGAAGTCTCGCGCGGGGACGCGCGCGATTCCGTCCGGTCCCGGCACGCTGCGAGCCGGGACCCCGGCAGTCGAGGCGTAGCGTCCGCTCCAGACCGCCAGCTCGGCGAGGTACTCCCGATCCGAGCGGTGCCGGAACGCGGCCTCGGTGACCAGCGCGCGCAGCGTGGCCAAATCCTCCAACCGGCGCAGGAGCACCCCGGCGCGGGCCGCCCGCGCGCCCATCAGCGCGATGTCGCCGCGCGGAACCGGCCACGAGCTGTAATGGCGGCGGTCGGTGCGCCGGCGCGGAATGGCGGCAGCCAGCGTGATGTCCAGATCCGCCGCGGGATAAGGGTAGGGCTCGATGACAGCCAGATGGTTCGGGTCGGCAGGTTCTGGCAGCCGGTGCACGCGGCTCTGCCAGTCGAGGGCGGCCAACGCCACCACGCAGTGATTCAGTGCCGCACCGCAACTGAGTATCAGGTCGCGGGCGTCGGGGTCGGTGTGCGGCAGCAGCAGATCGGGGTTGGCATACAGGTGGAGGCGCTCGCCCTCCACCCGCCACTGCCAGGGCTGCGAATTGTGCACCGACGGCGCCCGGCCGGCGAGGGCCAACGCGGACCGCAGAGTCGCGGGGTCGGGAAAGGAGCCACTCATCGCCTCATCACCTGTCCGGAGTAGTTGCTCCATCCAGAGTGCGTGGCGGCGAAGCGTTTGCAGAGGGCACAAAGACCTCTGCTGGACCCTTCAGAGGACCCTCCTGTGGCCCCGACTCAGTCCGTCGGGGTACCGCTGTGCAACCACACCGCGCAGTCGGGCGGCAACACCCGATCGACCCCAGGCGCCGACGTGAGCGCCACGCTGGCGACGTCGGGTAGCGCGACGTCGGCGTCGCCGGTGTTCACCCAGCATTGCGCGCCGCCGCGTTCGAACGCCGCGACGTCCGGTGCGACGGTCAGCCACTTGACATCACCGGCGTCGCGCCACATCGTCCGGCGCAGCGCCAGGGCGGCGCGATACAGGTTCAGCGTCGAGTCGGGGTCACGTTCCTGCGCCTCGACACTGTGCTCACCCCAGTGCGCCGGCTGGGGCAACCAGGTCGCCGAGCCCGACTCGGCGGCGAACCCGTAGGGCGGGGCGGTGTCGGTCCACGGCAGCGGGATCCGGCAGCCGTCCCGGCCGACGTCGGTGAAGCCGGACTGCGCCCAGGTGGGGTCCTGACGCACGTCGTCAGGAAGGTCCTCGATCTCCTCGAGGGCCAGTTCCTCACCCTGGTACACGTAAGCGGTGCCGGGCAGCGCCAGTTGCACCAACGCCGCGGCGCGGGCACGCTTCCGGCCCAGGGCGTGGTCGGGGTCCTCGTCGGCCCAGCGGTTGCGCTCCCAATCCGTGCCCACCAGATGCTCGGGCTGCGACCGGGCGAAGCGGGTCACGGTCCTGGTCACGTCGTGATTGGACAGCACCCAGGTCGGCGGTGCGCCGACCGTCGCGGCGGCGCCGATCGCGTCGTCGATCACCGCGCGCATCACCTCGGCTCGCCACGGGGTCCGCAGGAAGTCGAACTGGAATGCGGTGTGCAGCTCATCAGGACGCAGGTAGCGGGCCAGCCGCTCGTTGCTGCCCACCCACGCCTCGGCGATGAAGACCCGCTCGGGTGCATACCGGTTGGCGACGGCGCGCCAACCGCGGTAGATCTCGTGCACGCCGTCCTGGTCCCACGCCGGGTGTCCCTCGTTGCTCTCGACCAGCGATCCGGGCGCCGCGGAGACCGTGTCGGGCAGGCCGGCCTCTTTCACCAGTCCGTGCGCCACGTCGATGCGGAACCCGTCCACGCCACGGTCGAACCAGAACGCCAGAATGTCCTCGAACTCGGCGCGGACCTCGGGGTGGTCCCAGTTCAGGTCCGGCTGTCCGGGAGCGAACAGATGCAGGTACCAGTCGCCGTCAGGTAGCCGGGTCCAGGCCGGTCCGCCGAAGATGCTCTGCCAGTTGTTCGGCGGCAGTTCACCACCCACCCCGCGACCCGGCCGCACGTGATAGCGGGCCCGGGCCTGCGGCTGGCCCGCGAGGGCGGCGCGGAACCACGCATGTTGGTCGGACGTGTGGTTGGGCACGATGTCGAGAAGCACCTTGATACCGAGCGTGTGGGCCTCGGCAATGGCCGCCTGCGCCTCGTCGAGCGTGCCGTAGCTCGGCTCGATGTCGCGGTAGTCGGCGACGTCGTAACCGGCATCGGCCATCGGCGACGGGTACCACGGGTTGATCCAGATCGCGTCGACACCCAGCTCGGCGAGATACGGCAGACGCTGACGCAGCCCCTGGACGTCGCCGATACCGTCTCCGCTCCCGTCGGCGAAGCTGCGGATGTAGACCTGGTAGACCACGGCGGTCTGCCACCAGGACGGACTCGGGACGGGCACGGCGCTCCTCGGTGTTGCGTAAACGTTTGCGGCACCAGAGTCGGCCATCAGCTGCAGTGTGTCAAACTTCGTGGCGTAGACGTAAGTACTTTCGTTGCGCTAGCCTCGGCGCCCGAGGAGCAGATGGTGGGGATGATTCCCAGGCAGACGGTCAACATGACCGACGTTGCGCAGCGGTGCGGGGTCTCGATCGCGTCCGTGTCGCGTGCGCTCCGCGGCGAGCCCGGTGTCTCCCCCGCCACCAGAGACAGGATCATGTTGGCGGCGCGCGAATTGGCCTATGTCGTCTCGCCCGAGGCGTCCCGCCTGTCAGGGGGCTCCACCGGCCGCGTGGGCGTGGTGGTGCCGCGCATCGACGCCTGGTTCTACGCCACGGTGCTTGCCGGGGTGGCCGGTGAATTCGATGCCGTCGGAGTCGATCTGGTCCTGTGTACGCTGCCCGACTCGTCTGCCCGGCACCGATTCTTCGAAGCACTTCCGTTGCGGCGCAAGGTGGACGCGGTGATCATCGCGTCCGTCCCACTGTCCGCGCGGGAACGCACCCGCCTGGACCAACTGGGCGTGCCGACCGTTCAGGTCGGGGGCCACCACCCGGCTGGGGGCCGGCCCTGGATCGGCATCGACGACGAACTGGCCGCGTCGCAGGCGGTGGGATACCTGCTGCGAATCGGCCACCGCGACATCGCCATGATCCAGGCTGTCGACCAGGAGGGCACCGCCTGGGCCGCAGATGAGGCCCGCATCCGCGGATTTCATGATCAGATGACGGCCGCCGGCGTGGCGGAGCCCACGGTCGTGCGGGTGCCGTGGGGTATCGACGGCGGCGCCCACGGCATGGAGACGCTGCTGAGCCGCCCCGGGTTACCGTCGGCGGTGTTCTGCCACTCCGACGAGATCGCCCTCGGCGCGCTGCGCACCCTCAGGAAATCGGGAGTCGCAGTACCGCAGCAGATTTCGGTGATCGGTGTCGATGACCACCCGTCCGCCGAATTGAGTGAGCTGACCACGGTCGCGCAGCCGGTACGCGAACAGGGGCGCCTCGCAGCCGTGAGCGTGCTCGACGCCCTGCAGGACGACGGTGGCCCGATGCCGGCGCGGACCACGTTGCCGACTCAGCTCGTGATCCGGAACTCGACCGCCCCGCCGCACTGACACCGCTGCCCCACCGCGCCTGTGAGGTGTGACACACTCTTCGACGTACCGAATGTGCAGTTCGCGGCCCCATCCTGGGGCGGACTGCGCATCTGGCATCGACGACGAGGACGTGATGAGACGAATTCGATTCGCCGGGGGGCGGTGCCGCCGCGTGATAGCGCTGGCCAGCGCGCCCCTGCTGGCGGCAACGTTGTTGTCCGGCTGCGGCAGTCAGGGCGGCCCGCCGACGCTTACGTGGTACGTCTTCCCCGACAACGGCGGCGCCGACGCGCGGGCCCAGCAGTGCGCGGACGCCTCGGGTGGCGCCTACCGGGTGCGCACCGAGGTGCTTCCCTCCAGCGCGACGGGCCAGCGCGAGCAGATGGTGCGCCGGCTGGCGGCGCGAGACAGCTCGATCGACATCGTCAGCGTCGATGTCGTGTTCACCGCGGAGTTCGCCAACGCCGGCTTCATCCGGCCGTTTACCGAGGACGAGACACAGCGGCTCACTGCCGGCATGCTGCCCGCCCCGATCGAGACCGGGACCTGGAAGGACACCCTTTACGCAGCACCGTTCAAGTCCAACGCGCAGCTGCTGTGGTACCGCAAGTCGGTGGCTGAGGCTGCCGGTGTCGATCCCACCGAACCAACATTCACGTGGGATGAGATGCTCAAAGCCGCTGTGAGCCAGAACAAGACGGTCGCCGAACAGGGCGCTCGCTATGAGGGCTACATGGTGTGGATCAACGCGCTGGTGTTGTCGGGCGGTGGCGAGATCCTGCAGAACGCCGACGCCGGACGCGACGCGACCCCGGCACTCAACAGCCCCGCGGGCCTCAAGGCCGCCGAGATCGTCGGGTCGCTGGC
>CAXEZH010000373.1:0-6941 GCA_964000695.1 uncultured Mycolicibacterium sp.
CGGGGCGTTCCTGCAGCAATCCGGCGTCGATGAGGGTGCCGACCTGCCGGTTGACCGTCGCGGCGCTCAGCGACGTCACCTTCACGATCACGTCCCGGGTGATGGGGCCGCGCCTGCGGATCACAGCCAGCACCGCCGCTGCGGCCGTGTCTGCGATACCCAGCCTCGGCGCCACCACCAGCGGTGCGGCGGGGGCGGTGATGACGGTGGTGGTGGAAAGCATGGGGAATCCTCAGGAGTCGGGGGCGGTGGCCGAAGCCGCGCCGACTCAGGGGATACCGAAGCGTCCGGTCGGGTCAGTCGCGGCGCGATGCGCGACGACAACACTCGCGGCCGAGGGCGGCCAACGGTGATCCGAGGACGTACATGACGGGGAATCTAGCAGGTTCGGGGTCGTCGTGCGCACGAGGACAATTCGCTCACCGCGATTTCAAATGCTGACTTCTGCCGTCCCGACGTGGACCCTGTGCGGACCGAGACGGACACCGCAGCGGAAACCGTCGGCACAAGAACAGGATTCTGATGAGGCAACTGCTCCTCCTCGCGCTCGTAGGCCTGGGCGCCCAACTCGTCGACGGCAGCCTCGGCATGGCCTACGGCGTCACGTCGACGACCTTGCTGCTGGCCATCGGCACCAACCCGGCCGCGGCGTCGGCGACCGTCCATCTGGCGGAGATCGGGACCACGCTGATGTCCGGGGCCGCGCACTGGAAGTTCGGCAACGTCGACTGGGCGGTGGTGGCCAAGATCGGTGTCCCGGGGGCCGTCGGCGCGTTCCTCGGCGCGACGTTCCTGTCGAACCTGTCGACCGAGGTCGCCGCGCCGCTGATGGCGATCGTGCTGCTGTCGCTCGGGGTGTACGTGCTGGCCCGGTTCACAGCGCTGGGCTTACCCACGAATCGTCTCGGAACCCCCTTGCGCAAGCGCTTTCTCGGACCGCTCGGCCTGGTCGCCGGTTTCGTCGACGCCACCGGTGGCGGCGGATGGGGTCCGGTCGGCACCCCCGCCATCCTCGCCAGCGGACGTCTGGAGCCGCGCAAGACGATCGGTTCGATCGACACCAGCGAGTTTCTCGTGGCGGTGGCCGCCAGTGTCGGGTTCGTCCTCGGCATCGGTTCGGCGGGGGTGAATTATGCGTGGGTCGCGGCGCTTCTCATCGGCGGGGTCATCGCAGCACCCGTCGCGGCGTGGCTGGTGCGCCACATTCCACCCCGCGTGCTGGGCGCCGCGGTGGGCGGATTGATCGTGCTGACCAACACCCGCACGCTGTTGCGCAGCGACTGGATCGACGCACCCGACGGCATCCGCGCCGTGTTCTATGCGGCGATCTCGGTGATCTGGGCCGGCGCGGTGGCGTACTCGTTCTCGCAGCATCGCCGCCACCGTGACGACGAACGAGGGCTCGTCGCGGCCCAGGTGACGGCCCGCACGTCGGCGGACGCCCCACGGCGCGATTTCGGCGCGACCGACTCCTAGCCCGCCCTATCATCGTCCTGCCCGCCGCCTTCCCCGACTCCTCGAGGAGACACCCATGTCCGTGACCGACGAGTACCTCGCCAACAACCGTGCCTACGCCGAAGGCTTCGCTGGCCCGCTGCCGCTGCCGCCGAGCCGGCATGTGGCAGTGGTCGCGTGCATGGATGCACGGCTGGATGTCTACCGCGCGCTTGGGTTGAAAGACGGTGAGGCCCATGTCATCCGCAACGCCGGCGGGGTCATCACCGACGACGAGATCCGTTCGTTGGCGATCAGCCAGCGGCTGCTGGGCACCCGCGAGATCATCCTCATCCATCACACCGACTGCGGCATGCTGACATTCACCGACGACGACTTCAAGCGCGGGATCCAGGAGGAGGTCGGCATCAAGCCTGCGTGGTCGGCGGAGTCGTTCGATGATCTCGAGCAGGACGTGCGGCAGTCGCTGCGCCGGATCGAAGCCAGCCCGTTCGTGACGCTGCACCATTCGCTGCGCGGATTCGTCTTCGACGTGGCCACCGGACTGCTCGAGGAGGTGGTGTGACGGCGCGCTGAATGCCAGGATTGGCGGCGCGCCGCTGTGCGGACCCGCGCGGGCGTCAGAGCAGGGCGTTGTCGATCAGGTTGACCAGCAGGCGAACCCCGACACCGAGGGCGCGCTCGTCGAGGTCGAACGTCGGCTGATGCAGATCGAGCTGCGGGCCGTGTCCGCTCCACGTCCCCAGGCGGGCCATCGCTCCGGGCACCTCCTCCAGGTACCACGAGAAATCCTCACCACCGCCGGACTGCAGGGTGTCGGCCAACACCTCGGGGCCGATCGCCTCGACGGCATGGGTGATGATGCGCGTGGACACCTCTTCGTTGACCACCGGCGGCACGCCGCGCTTGTACTGCAGCACGTGTTCGACGCCCAGCGGCGCCAGCAGCGACGAAATCGCTTCGCGCACAATATCTTCCAGCGTCAGCCAGGTCTCGCGGCTGGCGGTGCGCAACGTCCCGGCCAGCGTGCCGATCTGGGGAATCGCGTTGGCGGCCACCCCGGCGTTGACCGCGCCCCACACCATCACCGTGGAGTGCCGAGGATCGATGCGCCGTGACAGCACCCCGGGCACACCGGTGATCAGCGTGCCCAACCCGTAGACCAGATCCGACGTCAGATGCGGACGGGAGGTGTGCCCACCCGGGGACCGCAGAGTCACCTCGATGTGATCGGCGGCCGACGTGATCGGGCCGGCCTTGACCGCGACCCGGCCGACCGCGAGATGCGGATCGCAGTGCAGCGCGAAGATCCGCGACACCCCGGTCAACGCGCCCGCGGCGATCGCGTCGATCGCGCCGCCGGGCATCAACTCCTCGGCCGCCTGGAAGATCAGCCGGACGCCCACCGGCAGCTCGGGCGCCGAGGCCAGCGCCATCGCCGCCCCCAGCAACACCGCGGTGTGCGCGTCGTGCCCGCAGGCGTGGGCGACGCCCGGCACCAGCGACGCATAGGGCGCACCGGTGCGCTCGTCGAGCGGCAGCGCGTCCATGTCCGCACGCAACGCCACCCGCGGTCCGTCGTCGGGCCCGAAATCGCACAGCAGACCTGTGCCGCCGGGCAGCACCTTGGGGTTCAGGCCCGCGTCGGCCAGCTGCGCCGCAACGAACTGCGTGGTGGCGAACTCCTGGCGGCCCAGCTCGGGATGCTGGTGCAGATGGCGGCGCCACCCCACCAGGTCGTCGTAGTGGGCAGACAGCCAGCGCGCGGCGGCGTGCTGCAACGCGCTCATGACGTCCGCCTCCTCTGCAGCTCCAGCACGCGCTCACGCTCCGCGCTGTTCTCGGCCAGCGCCACCACGGTGCGCGCCAGCATGATCGAACCCTCCACGACGGCCTTGTCGGCACTCGGGCCGACAGCCGCCGCCGCGAACCCCGGCTGGTGCACCGAGGCCCCGTTGGCGTCGATGCCGACAATCGGATGGATGCCGGGCATGACCTGAGTGACGTTACCCATGTCGGTGCTGCCCAGTGGAAGCGCCACCTCCAGCTCGTGCCCCACCGGGCTGCGCCCCACCCGCTGCATCTCGGCGCGGAAGGTCTCGGCAAGCCAGCCGTCCGGGGTGAGCTCCAGATACGGCGGCTCGGTCGCGGCGATGTCGTAGTCGCAGCCGGTGCCCACCGCGCCGGCCAGGAAGCAGTCGGCCATCCGGGCTTCCAGCGCGGCCAGGCCGGCGGCGTCATCGGCGCGCATCGTGTACTGCATCTCGGCGTGCGCTGGGATGACGTTGCTGGCCTGCCCGCCGTCGGTGACGATGCCGTGCACCATCTGCCCAGGCGCCAGTTGTTGGCGCAGCAGGCCGATCGCGACCTGCGCCACCGTCACCGCGTCCGCGGCGTTGATGCCCAGGTGCGGGGCGACCGCGGCGTGCGACTCACGACCCACATAGCTGACCGCCACCTGGGACAGCGCCAGCGACCGGGCCGCGGCGATGTCGAGCGGGCCGGGATGCAGCATCACCGTGGCGGCGATGTCGTCGAACAACCCCGCCTCGAGCATCAGCACTTTCCCGCCGCCGGCTTCCTCGGCCGGGGTGCCCAGCAGCACCACGGTCAGGTCGAGGTCCTCGGCGACCTCAGCCAGCGCCAGCGCGGTGCCGACCGCCGACGCGGCGATGATGTTGTGCCCGCACGCGTGGCCGATACCGGGCAGCGCGTCGTACTCGGCGCACACCCCCACCACCAGCGACCCGCTGCCGTACACGGCGCGGAACGCGGTGTCCAGACCGCCGGCAGGCCTGGTGACGTCGAAACCGCGCTCGGCGGCCAGCGCCTGGGTCTTGGCGCAGCTGCGGTGCTCCGCGAACGCCAGTTCCGGCTCTGCGTGGATGTCGTGGGACAGCTCGATCAGGTCGCCGCGCCGCCGGATCACGACGTCCTCGACACATGTCGACGCGGCGGCGGTAGGCATGCAGGCAGTATCTCACTGCTCTCCGCACCGGCCGAGCGGGTCGAAGCCGGCCCGTTAGGCTGCGGAACGTGTCAGAGCCCGCCGACCCGTATGCCTTGGCCCGCCGGGCTGCCGACGTGGTCGCCGAACGCACCGGAGTCGACGCCCACGATGTGGCTGTCGTGCTCGGCTCGGGGTGGGCACCGGCGGCGGCCCGCTTGGGGGATCCCACCGCGGCGGTGCCGATGGCCGAGCTGCCCGGCTTCACCCCGCCCAGTGCCGAGGGCCACGGCGGGCAGGTGCTCTCGCTGCGCATCGGGCCGCACCGGGTGTTGGTGCTGCTCGGGCGCATCCACGCCTACGAGGGGCATGACCTGCGCCATGTCGTGCATCCGGTGCGCACCGCGGCCGCAGCCGGCGTGCGCACCGTGGTGCTCACCAACGCCGCGGGCGGGCTGCGCGAGGACTTCGCCGTCGGACAGCCGGTGCTGATCAGCGACCACCTGAACCTCACATCACGCTCTCCACTGGTCGGAGCCCGGTTCGTCGACCTGGTGGATGCCTACTCCCCCGCGCTGCGGGCGCTGGCCCGCGACATCGACCCGAGTCTGGCCGAGGGGGTGTACGCGGGGTTGTCCGGCCCGCAGTACGAGACGCCCGCCGAGATCCGCATGTTGCGCACGCTGGGCGCCGATCTGGTGGGCATGTCGACGGTGCACGAGACCATCGCCGCGCGTGAAGCCGGCGCCGACGTGCTGGGGGTGTCGCTGGTGACCAACCTGGCCGCCGGCATGACCGGACAGCCGCTCAGCCACGACGAGGTGCTGGCCGCGGGTCGTCAGTCGGCGACGCGGATGGGGTCCTTGCTGGCGTCGGTGATCGCCCGGCTCTGACGGCCGAACCGGGCCCCGGCCCACACCACCGCTCGGGCCAGCAGCGGGGCCGCGAACAGCATCAGCAGGATGCGCACCACCTGCGCGGCGATGATGAACGTGACGTTGGACCCCGTCTCCACCGCCGTGGCCAGCACCGCGTACACCCCGCCCGGGCTGGTCGCGAGGTACCCCTCGAGCAGCGTCAGGTCGGCCACCCGACTGAGCAGCACGCCCAGCCCGGCGGTCGCGACACCGAGCAGGACGATCAACGCCACCGCGGCCGGCAGGAGCCGGCCGACCGCGCGCAGCGACTCCCGGGTGAACGCCAGACCGGCCTGCCAGCCGATGAGCGCGTAGCCGGCCTGCACCAGCACCACCGGCACCGACAGCCCGTACGACAGGCCGCTGATCTCCAGCGCGACCGTCAGCGCGAGCGGGCCGAGCAGGCCGGCTCCGGGCAGTCGGATGAGCCGCCCGAACGTGGAGCCCACCAGCACCAGCGCGACGAGCATGCCCACGCTGAGGTACCACGGCGCGGTCGGGTCCTGTCCGGGATCAGCGGCAGGCGGCCGGGATCGGTCGGCGTGGTAGATCAGCGTGACGACCACCGGCATCGACGCGGTGATCAGCCCCACCCGCAGGTACTGCAGCACAGCGACCACCCGGTCGTCGCCGCCGAGCTCGCGGGCGATCGCCACCAGTCCCGAAGCGCCACCGGCCACCAGCGACAGCGATCCGGTCAACGGGGTGACGTCGCGGCGCACGCCGAGCAGCGCCCCGGCGGCGACGCTGAGCAGCAGCGTCGAGACCCCGATGCCCAGCACGATCGCCCAGTCGTCGCCCAGCGCGGCCAGCGCGTCGTCCTGCACCATCGTGCCGATGTAGACGCCCAGGGTGCCCTGCGCGGCCAGCCCCAGCGGACGCGGAACCCTCGCGGGCCCCCACGACAGCAGCGCCAGCGCGATACCCACCACCAGGGCCGCGAACAGCGCCGCCGAGGGCACCCCCACCATCGTCAGCGGAAAGGTCACCCCGGCGGTCACCGCCAGCAGCACCGACCACCGGAGTAGCTCGCGCGTCCACCTCATCGTGATGACAAGTATGCTCTTGGCGATTCATGATCACAACGCGCCGAGATCAGCGGTGACACTGCAGCTTTACCAAGGTATAACTTGGTAATGATTGAGGACGCGGTCGTTGCTGACGCTGCCCGTCCCGCGGCCACCGAACTGCGGGAGTCGATGATGGCGGTGACCCGCCAAATGCGCCGGCACCGCCCCGACAACGGCCTGACCCTGAGTCAGATGCAGCTGCTCGGCGAGATCAACCGAGCAGGGGTCACCACCCCCGCCGAGCTCGGTGCCCGCATGCATGTGCGGGTCCAATCGCTGACCGACTCGCTCAACGAACTGGAGACGCGACAGCTGATCGGGCGCCGCCCCGACGCCTCCGACCGGCGCCGCCAGCTCGTCGAACTCACCCCCGACGGCGAGGCACTGCTGGCCGCCGACCGTGCCGAACGCGACGACTGGCTGCACCGGCGCATGCAGGAGACGTTGTCGCCGCTGGAGTTCGACCTGCTGATGCTGGTGGCTCCGATCCTGCGCAAGCTCGCCGACTCGGCGGATTCGGCGCGCTAGACGACACGCGATGTCGCCTACCGC
>CAXEZH010000374.1:0-43426 GCA_964000695.1 uncultured Mycolicibacterium sp.
CGTGGTGATCGTCGGCGGTGGGCTTGCCGCTGCGCGGACGGCTGAACAGCTGCGGCGCGCGGATTACACCGGAGCGATCACGATCGTCAGCGACGAAAACCACCTGCCGTACGACCGGCCGCCGCTGTCGAAGGAAGTGTTGCGCGCCGAGACCGACGACGTCACCCTCAAACCGGCGGAGTTCTATGCCGACAATGACATCGCCGTGTTGCTCGGCAACGGGGCGAGGTCGGTGGACACCGTGGCCAAGTCGTTGACCCTGGCCGATGGCACCACGCTGGGTTATGACGAGCTGGTGATCGCGACGGGCCTGGTGCCCAAGCGCATTCCATCGTTCCCGGATCTGCCCGGTATCCACGTGCTGCGTTCCCTCGATGAGAGTCGCGCGCTGCGCAGCGAGGCCCGCGAGGCCGACCGGGCGGTCGTGGTCGGCGCCGGGTTCATCGGCTGTGAGGTCGCCGCGAGCCTGCGCACGCTCGACGTGAACGTGACGCTGGTCGAGCCGCAGCCCGCTCCGCTCGCCTCGGTGCTCGGCGAACAGATCGGCGGGCTGATCACGCGGCTGCACCAGGCGGAGGGCATCGACGTGCGTTGCGGCGTGGGTGTCGCCGAGGTCAGCGGTGACGACCGCGTCCGCAAGGTCACTCTCACCGACGGCTCGGAGCTCGACGCCGATCTGGTCATCGTCGGGATCGGCTCGAAGCCGGCGACCGACTGGCTGGAGGACAGCGGCATCACGATCGACAATGGCGTGGTCTGCGACGAGGTCGGCCGCACGACGGCGCCACACGTCTGGGCCATCGGCGACGTCGCGTCGTGGCTCGACGTGGTGGCCGGCCAAGTGCGCGTGGAGCATTGGAGCAACGTTGCCGACCAGGCCCGGGCAATGGTGCCGGCGATGCTCGGTCACGAGGCCTCGGCGGCGGTGACCGTCCCCTATTTCTGGAGCGACCAGTACGACGTCAAGATCCAGTGCCTCGGTGAACCGGAAGCCACCGACACGGTGCACATCGTCGAGGACGACGGCCGCAAGTTCCTGGCTTACTACGAGCGCGACGGCGTCGTGGTCGGTGTCGTGGGTGGCGGTATGCCCGGCAAGGTGATGAAGACGCGCGCGAAGATCGCCGCAGGTGCGCCGATCGGCGACGTCCTCGGCTGAGGTTCCTTCGTCGTGATCGGGTCTCACCCCGGCATGCTGGGAGCGAAATCGACGTGGAGGTTGTGCAAACCCCCTGCCAGCGCCGAATCGCCGCCCTGACGTCGATCTCGCCCCGAGCACGCGCAATCGGTCACAGCTCGCCGAGGTAGAAGCGGGTTCCCTGGTCGTCGGTGCACAATGCGGACTTGCCGTAGGACTGCACTGACGGCTCCTCGATCACCGTCCCCCCAGCCTGACGCACGCGGCTGACCGCGGCGTCGATGTCCTCGACGGTCCACATCGGCACGACGGCCGCAGTCTCGTTGCCGCCGGCCACCCCCGCCATCGGATGGGTCGACGTCACCTGCCAGCCGTCGTCGATGCGGCCGGGCTCGAAGGTCCAGAACAGCACTCGGCTGTAGAACGCTTTGAAGGAAGCCGAGTCCGGAACCTGATAGGTGAGATAGGACAGCTCGCCGGGGCCTGTCCCGTTCAATGCCGGACGGGGTTCGCCGGTGCGGGGCTGGAAGACGGCGAACTCGTGCCCCTGCGGATCGGTCGCGTCGAGAAACGTGCCGAACGTGAACTCGCGCTCATCGCCCAGTGCGCCGCCGCCGGCGACGATGCTGTCGCGGGCGCCGGCGAGGTCGGCCACCGCATAGCAGCAGCACAGGGTGCTCCGGTCCGAGACGGAGGATAGGCCGATGTGCTGGTCGGTGTTCGTGACCAGCCGGGTGGCCGGGTCGTAGATCCACCCGAGCACGTGGCCGTAGAACGACGCCGCCCGTTCGGCGTCCGGAGTCCACACCCACACGAACCCTACGTCGCCGTGCTGGATGGGCGCCGCGGCGCCGGTGACCGGCCCGGTCAGCATCCAGCGGTGTCCGAACGGGTCGACGATCGTGGCGTTTCGGCCGCCGTGCGCCTCGTAAGGTTCGCGCTGGATGTCAGCGCCCTTCGCCCGCGCCCGCTCGAGCGCGACGTCGGTGTCGGGGACCGCGAGCATCAAGCTGACCGAGACCTCTTGCGGCCGCGGTGCTTTGAGTCCGACCTCGGGATATTCGTCGGCCAGGTACAGCACGCCCCCGGACAGCGCCAGTTCGGCGTGCCCGATGCGGCCGTCGTCCATCTCGATCGGGTCGCCGATGACCGTGGCGCCGAGGGCCTGCTGGTACCAGGTGAGGGCGGCGCGGGCGTCGGAGACTGCCAGGTAGGGGACCGCGGCGGGCCGCGGGGTGGATGTGGCGGCGGGCCGCGGAGTGGATGTGGCGGCGGGCCGCGGGGTGGATGTGGCGGCGGGCCGCGGGGTGGATGTGGTGAGGTCGGCGAGGGCAGTGTCGGTTCCGCTCATGATCACTCCTTCTGTTCGATCTGGTTGCTGCTCAAAGAGGTTCGCGGCAGCTTCGAGCCTGGCGCGCAGCCGGATGGCAAACCCGGGGTCGGGGGCGACCGGAAGGTCGCCGTCGCTCAGCACATCGAGTGGATCGTCGTTCACGGCATCCCTCCTTCCAGCGTGGGGTACTGCGCTCGGAAGGCGCGACGCGCCCGCACCAGCAAGGCCTCGGTGGCGTGTACGGTGCGCCCGATCAGCTCGGCGCACTCCGGCACCGAGCAGTCGTCCATGTACCGCAGCGCCAGCACCGTGCGGTGGTGCTCGGGTAGCTGCGAGAGGACCTGCTCGGCGACGATGCGGTCCAGTTCGGTGTCCCAGGTGTCGGTGGGGACATGTTCGGGTGGTTCGGCGACCGGAACCGAGAAACGGTCGTGGCGCCTGCGGTAGTGGTCGGCCAATTTGTGTCGCGCCACCCCGATCAGCCAGGGGACCGAGATCGACGGCGGATTCGGCTTGCGGGCGGCGTCCATCGCCGCCAGGAAGGTCTCCGACGTCAGGTCCTCGGCCGTTCCGCGGTCACTGCAGCGCCTCACGAAGTACCCGTAGACGACCGGTAGGGCATCGTCGTAGAGCGCCAGCAGTGCGCGCGGACCGTGGTCATCCGGTTCGGCGCTCACACCTTTATCGTCGCGCCCGAGCGACGGACTCCGACGCCCTGATCGAAAAGAAATTTCGGCGAGTGCTCGTCGGGCGAGCTCGCAGCGGGCGTGCGCGCGCTGCGGGTACGCCATCTGCGGCGTGTCGGTGTGCAGACCCGCGCCCTCGCAGAAGTGGGGGAGAGGAGAGGGAAGAGGGCGCGCCTCAGGTCACAGGCCGGCGGCGAGGGTGTCGAAGGCGTTGCCGAGAGCGGCCGACAACGCCACCGCGTCGTTGGCCAGCCAGTTCTCGTAGGCCGCCAGCGCGACACCGAGCATCGTCCACGCCACGGTCTGAGGGACCAGATCGGCTGCCGAACAGTTGAGCCGGGCAGCGACGAATGCGGCCACGACGGCTCGCCATCCGGCGTACATCGTCATCGAATACGCTTGCAGCGCTTCGGTTTGCAGGATGAGCCGCATCCGCTCGCGGTGCCGGTCGGTGTCGTCGAACTCGTTGAATGCCAACAGCGCGGTGCGCAGCGCGTCGCGCATCGGCACGGTGGGCTCGAGCGCGTCCAGCAGGGCCCGCATGTGGTCGAGGTGGGCATCGAAGTCACCCCACGGCAGCGCATTCTTCGACGGGTAATAGCGGAACAGGGTGCGGCGGCCGATTCCGGCCGCGGCGGCCACGTCGTCGACGCTGACCTCGTCGAAACCACGGGCCATGAACAGGTCGATCGCCACGTCGCTGATGTGCTCCCAGCTCGTCGATCGCCGGCGGCCCACACGCGCCTTGGCAGCGGGCATCGCACACCACCCTTCCGTTTAGGCACCCGATGCCATATTATTGCGACCTGCATCACAAAGTCGAGCAGAAAGGCGGGAATCGATGGATCAGAATCAGCAGCACGAGGCCGACGAGCTGGTGGCCGAGAGCCTGGTCGAGGAAGTGTCGATCGACGGGATGTGCGGGGTCTACTGAGCATGAGCGCGCCGATCGTGAACACCGGAACCTCGCAGGTTTCGTTCGACCCGGACCGACGGTGGCGGTTGCACCCGCAGGTGGCCGTCCGGCCCGAGCCGTTCGGCGCGCTGCTGTATCACTTCGGGACCCGCAAGCTCTCGTTCCTGAAGAATCGGACGATCGTCGAGGTGGTCAACCTGCTGGCTGATCACCCCGACGTTCGCTCCGCCTGCCGGGCCGCCGGGGTCGATGACGACGCGCAGGCGCCCTACCTGCACGCGCTGGGTGTGTTGGCCCAGTCGAAAATGCTTGTTGCGGAAGAGGATCAATGACTGTCACTGCACCGGTACCCCGTCTGGTCGACCAGTTCGAGAGGGGCTTGGACGCTCCGATCTGCCTGACCTGGGAGCTGACCTACGCCTGCAACCTGTCGTGCGTGCACTGTCTGTCCTCGTCGGGCAAGCGTGACCCCCGCGAGTTGTCCACCCAGCAGTGCAAGGACATCATCGACGAACTCGAACGCATGCAGGTGTTCTACGTCAACATCGGCGGCGGTGAACCGACCGTGCGGTCGGACTTCTGGGAGCTCGTCGACTACGCGACCGAGCACCATGTCGGCGTCAAGTTCTCCACCAACGGCGTGCGCATCACTCCCGAGGTCGCCGCGAAGCTGGCTGCCAGTGACTACGTGGACGTGCAGATCTCACTCGACGGCGCGACGGCCGAGGTCAACGACGCCGTCCGCGGCCCGGGCTCGTTCGCGATGGCGGTGCGGGCGCTGGAGAACCTGCGCGCCGCGGGGTTCGGCGACGCCAAGATCTCGGTCGTGGTGACCCGTCACAATGTCGACCAGCTCGACGACTTCAAGGAACTGGCCGACCGGTACGGCGCCACGCTGCGCATCACCCGGTTGCGCCCCTCGGGCCGCGGCGCCGACGTGTGGGACGAACTGCATCCCACGCCGGCTCAGCAGGTGCAGCTCTACGACTGGTTGGTCGCCCACGGTGAAGGAGTGCTGACCGGTGACTCGTTCTTCCATCTGTCCGGATTGGGCGAGCCCGGGGCGCTGGCCGGGCTGAACTTGTGCGGGGCGGGCCGGGTGGTCTGCCTGATCGACCCGGTGGGCGACGTGTATGCCTGCCCGTTCGCCATCCACGAGAACTTTCTCGCCGGGAACATTCTGTCCGACAACGGCTTCCAGAACATCTGGCAGAACTCCGAGTTGTTCCGCGACCTTCGTGAGCCGCAGTCCGCCGGCGCGTGCGGTAGTTGCGGGCACTACGACAGCTGCCGGGGTGGATGCATGGCGGCCAAGTTCTTCACCGGGCTGCCGATGGACGGTCCCGACCCAGAATGCGTCCAGGGCTACGGTGAGCCCGCGCTCGCTCGCGAGCGCGACAAGCCCAAGCCCAGCGTCGACCATTCCCGCTCGGGCGGTCGCAAGGCCTCCGGGCCGGTTCCGCTGACACTGCTCAGCGCGCCCCCGAAGAAGTTCTGTAACGAAAGCCCTGTGTAGTTCGGAGTTCCTCATGGCACGTGATACCTGGTTCGAGACTGTCGCCATCGCTCAGCAGCGAGCGAAGAAGCGCCTCCCGAAGTCGGCCTACTCGTCGCTGATCTCGGCGTCGGAGAAGGGCGTGACGGTTTCCGACAACGTCGAATCGTTCGGTGAACTCGGTTTCGCGCCGCATGTCATCGGCGCGACCGAGAAGCGCGACATGGCGACAACGGTGATGGGGCAGGATATTTCGCTGCCGGTCATCATCTCGCCGACGGGTGTGCAGGCGGTGCACCCCGAGGGCGAGGTGGCCGTCGCGCGCGCCGCGGCGGCGCGTGGCACGGCGATGGGGCTGTCCTCGTTCGCCAGCAAGCCCATGGAAGAGGTCGTCGCGGTCAACGACAAGATCTTCTTCCAGATCTACTGGCTGGGCAGCCGCGACGAGATCCTGGCCCGGATGGAGCGCGCCCGGGCGGCCGGAGCCAAGGGCCTGATCCTGACCACCGACTGGAGCTTCGCGCACGGCCGGGACTGGGGCAGTCCGAAGATCCCCGAGCGCATGGATCTCAAGACGATGATCAAGATGTCTCCGGAGGTGATCACCAAGCCGGGCTGGCTGTGGAGCTTCGGAAAGCACCTGCGTCCGCCGGATCTGCGCGTGCCCAACCAGGGCAGGCCGGGCGAGGCGGGCCCCACGTTCTTCGAGGCGTATGGACAGTGGATGGGCACACCGCCACCCACCTGGGAAGATGTCGCCTGGTTGCGCGAACAGTGGGGTGGTCCGTTCCTGCTCAAGGGCACGGTCAGGGTCGACGACGCGAAACGGGCTGTGGACGCGGGCGTTTCGGCGATCACCGTCTCCAACCACGGCGGGAACAACATCGACGGAACTCCGGCGGCCATTCGCTGTCTTCCGGCGATCGCCGAGGCGGTCGGAGACCAGGTCGAGGTTTTGCTGGACGGCGGCGTCCGCCGCGGGAGCGATGTCGTCAAGGCCGTTGCTCTGGGCGCCCGCGCGGTGATGATCGGCAGGGCTTATCTGTGGGGCCTGGCGGCCAACGGCCAGGCCGGTGTCGAGAACGTTCTGGACATCATGCGGGGCGGTATCGACTCCGCGCTGATGGGGCTCGGTAAGTCATCGATCCATGAATTGAACCCCGACGACGTGCTGGTCCCGGACGGCTTCACCCGCACCCTGGGTGCCTGATACAGACGGGGCGCAGGAGACGGGCGTTAACCCCGGACCGCCGGCGGGGATCGTCAGCGCGAAATCCGGTAGCCCTCATGCGTCAACATCCGGCGCACAGCAGGTGAATTCGGCCTACCATCGTCGCGTGGCTTTCCCCAACGAGCTTGGGATCTCAACGTCGAGGCAGCTGCAGAACACACCGTCGACGCAGAGGCCCGGGCTCATCGTCCCCGTCGGTTCCACCGAGCAGCACGGACCCCATCTGCCGTTGGACACCGACACCCGGATCGCGGCAGCGGTGTCGGACGTGCTCGCCGCCCGGTTGCGGGCCCACGAGGACTTCGGCTGGATGGTCGCGCCGGCCATCGCGTACGGCGCCAGCGGTGAGCACGAGGGCTTTTCCGGCACCATCTCGATCGGCACACGGGCACTGGCGGAACTGGTCGTGGAATTCGCCCGTTCCGCGTGCCGTTGGGCCGCCCGCCTGGTGTTCGTCAACGGGCACGGTGGCAACGTCGCGGCGCTGCGGGAGGCGGTCGCGCTGCTGCGCTACGAGGGCCGCGACACCGCCTGGTGTTCGTGCGTGGCCCGCAATTCCGACGCCCATGCCGGCCATGCCGAAACTTCTGTATTGCTACATATTTCGCCGGAGGTCGTCAGGCAAGATGAACTGGTGCCCGGGAACCGGGCCCCGCTGACCGATCTGATGCCGGCGATGCGCCGTGGCGGAGTCGCCGCTGTCAGTTCGCTGGGGGTGCTCGGGGACCCGACCGCAGCGACAGCCGAAGACGGGGGGCGGATCTTTGCTGAGATGGTGGACGGCTGCGTCGAACGGGTTCGTCGATGGACGCCCGACCGCGAGGGGATGCTGAGATGACCGGGCCACGGCTTCCCGACGGATTCGCCGTCCAGGTGGACCGGCGGGTCCGCGTGCTCGGCGAAGGTGCCGCGCTGCTCGGGGGTTCGCCCACCCGGCTGCTTCGGCTCGCGCCGGCCGCCCAGACCATGCTCAACGGCGGCCGGTTGGAGGTCCACGACGCGGTCAGCGCCCACCTCGCCCGTACCCTGCTCGACGCCACCGTCGCGCACCCGCGCCCGTTGAGCGGCCCCTCGCACCGCGACGTCACCGTCGTCATCCCCGTGCGCGACAACCCTTCTGGATTGATCCGCCTGGTTTCCGCCCTGCGTGGGTTGCGGGTCGTCGTCGTGGACGACGGATCGGTGACACCGGTCGCCGAGGCCGACTTCGGCGGGATGCACTGCGATGTCCGGGTGGTGCGACATCCCCGGAGCAAGGGCCCCGCCGCCGCCCGCAACACGGGTCTGGCCGCGTGTGGCACCGACTTCGTCGCGTTCCTGGACTCCGATGTGGTCCCGCGCCGCGGCTGGCTGGAGGCCCTGCTCGGCCACTTCTGCGACCCCGCCGTGGCCCTGGTGGCGCCCCGCATCGTGGCGCTGCACCCCTCCGAGAGCGTGGTCGCCCGCTACGAGGCGGTGCGGTCATCGCTGGACCTCGGTCTGCGGGAGGCGCCGGTCGTCCCGTTCGGCACGGTGTCCTACGTGCCCAGTGCCGCGATCATCTGCCGGCGGTCCACACTGCTCGATGTCGGGGGTTTCGACGAGTCGATGAACTCCGGTGAAGACGTCGACCTGTGTTGGCGCCTGAACGAGGCGGGCGCCCGGCTGCGCTACGAGCCGATCGCGGCGGTGGCTCACGACCACCGCACCGAGCTGCGAAAGTGGTTCGTGCGCAAGTCCTTCTACGGCGGCTCGGCGGCGCCGTTGGCGATCCGGCATCCCGGTAAGACCGCCCCGCTGGTGATCTCGGGGTGGACCCTGGTGGTGTGGATGCTGGTCGCGATCGGCTCGGGGATCGGCTACCTCGCCTCGGTCGCTGTTGCCGCGATCACCGGTCATCGCATCGCGAAGTCGCTGTCCAGCGTGCCCACCGAGCCTATCGAGGTCGCGGCCGTGGCAGCACAGGGACTGTGGTCGGCAGCGCTGCAACTGTCCTCGGCGATCTGTCGGCACTACTGGCCGGTGGCGCTGGTCGCCGCCGTGCTGTCGCGGCGATGCCGGCGGGTGGTGCTCGTCGCCGCGGTGCTGGATGGGGTGTTCGACTGGGTCACCCGCAACGGCAATGCCGACGAAGACACCAAGCGGGTCGGTCTGGTGACCTACATCCTGCTCAAGCGACTCGACGACATCGCCTACGGTCTGGGGCTCTGGAGCGGGGTGGTGCGGGAACGCCACGCCGGCGCCCTCAAACCACAGATCCGGACCTGACCCATCACCAGCGACGACCTCCACGGCAGCGACGTCCTGATCGTCGGCGCAGGCAGCGCGGGATCAGTCCTGGCCGAACGGCTTTCCGCCGACGACCGATGCCGGGTCACAGTCATCGAGGCCGGGCCCGGCCCCCACGACCCGCGGGTCGGGACGCAGATCACCGACGGCCTGCGGTTGCCGATCGGGGCGGCGAGCTCCGTCGTGCAGCGGTTCAGCACCGCGCTGACCGATCATCCGGTCCGGCATGCGCAGATCATGCGGGGTGCGGTGGTGGGCGGTTCCGGTGCGGTCAACGGCGGGTACTTCTGCCGCGCGCTGCCCCGCGACGTCGAGTCCTGGGACCTCGACGGTTGGCGATGGGCCGATGTCCTGCCGCACTTCAAGGCGATCGAGAGCGACCTCGACTTCCCCGGGGAGCCGCACGGCTCGACGGGACCCATCACCGTGCGACGGGTCTCCGAATTCAACGGATGCACAGCCTCGTTCGTGGCAGCGTGTGGTGAGGCGGGCTATCCGTGGGTGGCGGACCTGAACGGCTCGTCACCTGAGCATCCGCTGTTTGCCGGGGTTGGCGCGGTCCCGCTGAACATCGAGCGCGGCACCCGTGTGGGGCCCGGTGGAGCCTTCCTGCAGCCGGCCCTGGACCGGCCCAACCTGACGCTGCGGACCGATACCCACGCACGCACGATCCGTTTGCGTGACGGTCGCGCCGTCGCGGTCGAGTGCGCGGGCCCCGACGGGGCGGTCACTCTGTATGCCGATCGCATCGTCGTCTCGGCCGGCGCCATCGCCTCGGCGCATCTGTTGATGCTGTCGGGGATCGGACCGCAGGACGTCCTCCGCGCTGCGGGGGTACCTGTCGCCGTCGATCTGCCCGTCGGTGTCGACACCGTCGACCACCCGGAGTGGGTGCTGCCGGTGAGCTGGCCGCCGACACAGGGCCGGCCTCCTCTGGAGGCGGTGCTGACCACCGCTGAGGGTGTCGAAATACGCCCGTACACAGTCGGTTTCGGTGCGATGATGACGGGTCGTCGCGACGACCCGACAGATCGACCGCACCTCGGGGTCACCTTGATGCGGCCACGGTCTCGGGGGCGCATCACGCTGGCCTCGGACGATCCGATGTCAGCGCCGGTCATCGAGCACCGCTACGACGGTTCGGCCGCCGACGTCGAATCGCTGCGCCACGGCACCGAACTGGCCCGCGAGATCGCCGGCGCCACAACCGAAGAGCAGGCTTTCTGGGCGACCTCGCAACACCTGTGTGGCTCGGCGCGCATGGGCCGGGACGGCGACGAGACCGCCGTCGTCGACCGCCGGTGCCGCGTGCGGGGTGTGGAAGGACTGTGGGTGATCGACGGCTCCGTGCTGCCGGGCATCCCGAGTCGCGGTCCGCACGCGACGATCGTGATGATCGGACACCGGGCCGCCGAATTCGTCAGCTGAACACCGCGAGGGCCTCGGCCAGAACTGTCGCGGCGACGACGCCGTCGATCACCGGGACGCCGAGGCGTCGGGACAGCGGCGTGGCGAAGGGCGCCATCGCGGCGCAGCCCAGCACGATCGCCCGGCTGGAGTCTTCGGTCAGCGCCCGCTCACACAGGTCGCCGATCGGGTTGATCGTGGCGGGGTCCGAGTCGATCTGCAGCACCGGGATGTCGCAGGCGTGCACACCGGTGCACTGATGCGGGGTGTACGTCTTGGCCAACTGCCACGCCCGGGACGTGGTCGACGACATCGACGTGACGACCGAGAATGTCCCCGCGGTCAGCGCGGCGGCGTGCATGGCGGCCTGCGCGATGCCGAGCACCGGCACATCCAGCATCGCGCGCGCTTCCTCGAGGCCGGGGTCGCCGAAGCAGGCAAGGACACACGCGTGCGGTCTCAGCTGAGCAGGCCGCCGCCGGGACTGCTGGAGCAGATCGAGAAGTCCGGGAATGCAACGCTGTTCGTCCTGTTCGGTCTCGATGCTCGGAGGCCCGACGGTGGGGTTGACCGCCTCGACGACGGTTTCGGGTCGGGCCACCGCGGACGCGCTGGCCGCGATGGCGGCGGTCATCGAGGCGGTGGAGTTGGGGTTGACGAGCAGCAGTCGCACGCCTGCCGAGCTTACGGTCCGGTGCCGTCCTGCGCTGAACTCGTGGTGCCGGACGCGCGATGAGCCCCCCGGCGGCGCATGCGCCGGATGAAGCCGGCCTGGCGGCCGTCCCGCCCGGGTGACCACACCGCGACGAACACCGCGGCGGCGGCGATCGCCACCGCCATGACGAGCAGCGCTCGGTCCATCGATTGCATGAAGGCGTCTTGGGCGAGCGTGACCAGTTGCTCGCCCTGCGGACCCATGAGCTCTGAGGCCCGCAGGGCCGACGCCAGCGAGTCGGTTGCGCTGTCGCGGATCTCGGCGGGGAACGGACTCAGATGCGGTGTCAGCGCACCGTGATACACCGCGGCCAGGATCGATCCGGCCACCGCGATGCCGACCGCAGCGCCGATCTCACGGGTGGCGTCGTTGACCGCCGATGCGACGCCCTGCTTCTCGTCGGGCACGGCGCCCATGATCGCCGCCGTCGTCGGCGCCGTGCAGATGCCGATTCCGCAGGCCATGACCAGCAGCGGCCAGACCAGGTCGATGAACGTCGCGTCCGCGGTCAGAAAACGCATCAGGAACAAGCCGCCGGCCAACAGCAGCAGACCGATCGAGACGCTGCCCCGCAAGCCGAGTCGCGGAAGGTAGAGATGCACGGTGGCGCTGAGACTCAGCACCGGCAGGGCGAGCGGCGCCAGCGCGAAGGCGGTCTGCAGCGGGGTGTAATCCATGACCAGCTGCATGAACTGCATGACGATGTAGAAGAAGCCGAAGTTGGCGAAGAACAGAAACGTGATCCCGACCGCGCCGGTGGCGAAATCGGCTCGGGCGAACAGTCGGACGTCGAGGAGGGGGTGGCGGCGGCGGAGTTCCACGATTGCGAACGCACCACCCAGGATGACGCCCGCGGCGAGACACCCCGCCACCAGCGGGTCGCCCCACCCCTGCGCGGGTGCCTCGACCACGCCGAGGACCAAGACCGCGATCGCCACTCCGATCAGCGACGCACCCAGCCAGTCGATGGGGGTGGCGGACTCGTCGCGCGACGAACCGATGGTGCCGGTCAGGACCAGCATCACCAGGGCTGCACCGGCGAGGGCGTAGAAGATCGACTGCCACCCGAAGAACTCCAGCAGGAGCCCGGTGCCCAGGAACCCGATGATGGCCCCCGAACCGGCCACCCCGGCCCAGATGCCGACCGCTCTGCTGCGCTCGGCCTTCGGGAACGCCGCCGTGAGCAGCGACAGCGTGGCGGGCATGATGAACGCCGCCCCGACACCGGCAGCGGCCCGCGCGATGATGATCTGGGTCGGGCTGTCCAGCACGGTGGGAGCCAGCGACGCGACCAGGAAGACTGCCATCCCCAGCAGCAGCGCGCCGCGGCGGCCGTAGCGGTCCCCGACGGCCCCGGCGGGCAGCAGCAGACAGGCCAGTGCCAGCGTGTAACCGTCGACGATCCAGGTGAGCTGTGACTGGCTGGCCGAGGTCTGCACCGCGATGTCGGGCAACGCGGCGTTCAGCGCCACCATCGACGAGATGACCAGTAGGACATCCATGCTGGCGACAGCCAGCAACCAGATTCGTGCGCGGGGCGACAGCCCGTCCGCGGCCGCGCCGAGGGGCGGGGTGGACCGTGTCGAGGTTTCGGCCACGTCATGTCCTTCTCGGCGGAGGTACTTTGAGACCTCAGGTCTCGAAAGGTGAAACGAGACTAACAGTCTTGTAGCGAGACTGACAGTCTCGATGAGATTCCCGTTGAGGAGGTGGGTGAAACGTGGCCCACGAGGGTGGTGGTGACCCGCGGCCCGCGCGGTCACGGGCGCGACTGCTCGAGGCGGCGACCACGCTGCTGCGTGCGGGCGGACCCAGTGCGGTCACCATCGATGCCGTCACCCGCCGGGCCGATGTCGCGCGCGCGACCCTCTACCGGCATTTCCCCAGTGCGAATGACCTTGTGGCAGCGGCGTTCACCAGCCTGATCCCGCCGCCGCCGATGCCGCCGGAGAGCGGCAGTCTGCGGGATCGGCTGATCGCGATCGTGTCCGGCTGGGCCGAGGCGATCGCCGAGGCACCGACGACGCTGACCGCCATGGCGTGGTTGTCGCTGGGTCCGGACATGGGGGAACTGCCGGACGCAGGGCGGGCCGGCGGCGCGAGTCCGCAGGTGCTCTCGCTGCGTGAGCGGATCGCCGAACAGTATTCGGCCCCGTTCGACGCGGTGTTCGGCGGCCCGGCGGCCGCAGCGGAACTTCGGCCGGTGGACCGGCCCACCGCCTTCGCGTTGCTGATCGGGCCGCTGGCCTTCGGCAGGATCAGCACGCTGACCGACTTCGACTACCGCACCGTGGCCACCGCGGCGGTGGACGGCTTCCTGGCGGTGTTCGCCCGCGAGGTCAGCGGATCGAGTACCGAATCGGGAGGTGCTTGAGCCCGCCGACGAACGTGGTGGCCGACAGCTCGGGCCGGCCGGCGAACTCGATGGACTCCAGTCGCGGGACCAACTCGGTGAAGAAGCTGTTCATCTCCATCCTGGCCAGTGCGGCGCCCAGGCAGAAGTGCACGCCGTAGCCGAAGGCCAGGTGCTTGTTCGGGTCGCGCCCGACGTCGAAGCGGAACGGATCGGCGAAGACGTCCTCGTCCCGGTTGGCCGACACGTAGGCCAGGTAGACGGAGTCGCCCTCGGCGATCGGCACGCCGCGGATCTCGGTGTCGGCGGTCGCGGTGCGCATGAACTCCTTGACCGGGGTGGCCCACCGGATCATCTCCTCGACCGCGGTGCCCATCAGGCTCATGTCACCGCGCAACCGGTCGAGCTGATCGGGGTTGTCGATCAGCGCGTGCAGCCCTCCCGAGATCGCGTCCTTGGTGGTGTCGTGACCGGCGCTGGCCACGATGACGTAGTACGACACGGTGTCCATGTCCGACAGCGGCTCGCCGTTGATGGTGCCGTTGGCGATCGCCGAGGCGAGGTCGCCGGTGGGGTTCTCCCGCCGGGAGGCCGTCAGCGCGGAGAAGTAGGTGAAGAAGTCCATGAGCACCGCGAGCAGATCCTCGGTGGTGCCTTCGCCGCGCTTGTGTTCGGTGTCGTCGCCGCCGAACATCTCCTGGGTGAGCTTGAGCATGCGCGGAAAGTCCTCTTCGGGCATGCCGAGCAGCGACAGGATCACATACAGCGGGTAGTTCACGGCGACCTCGGTGACGAAGTCGCATTCGGGTCCGATCTCCCGCATCCGGTCGACGTAGCGTCTGGCCAGCTCGTCGACTCGAACCTTCAAGTCGCGCATGGCTTTCGGGCGGAACCAGTCGGCGCCGATCTTGCGCACGTCGCGGTGGTGCGGGTCGTCCATGTGGATCAGCGTGCGCAACCCGATCCCGGCGTCCTGCTGCTGTTTCATCACGTCGTCGCCCTCGGCGGGCATCAGCAGGGGGCGCGGGCCGCTGATGAACAGTTCGTTGTCCCGCTCCACCGCCATGATGTCGGCGTGCTTGGTGATCGCCCAGAACGGCCGGTAGGGCTCGTGGTCGACCCACGCCACCGGGCGGTGCGCCCGCAGATGCGCCAGCGCCGGATGGAGCCGGTCGTCGTCCGCGTAGGCGGCCGGATCGGCCAGGACCGTCGTGGCCTCCTTGGTCTTCGAGTCCATATTCAGATCCGGTGCCGATGTGCTCATGGGTCTCCTCGTCGGGGGCTGTGACGAACTTGACGGGTGTCAACTGGGCCAGTGTATGTGACGGGGGCCACGTCGCGAAAGAGCCCGACGACTCCGTCACCGCTAGGCTTTCGAAGATGCTGATGCGCGCATCGGGCCCCGGCCGCATCGGGTCTGTCCTTGCGGTGCTGGTGCTGGCCGTGGCGGGTTGTTCCTCGCCCCCGACCGAGCGTCCGACGCCCACGGACCCCGCCGTCGTCCACACCGAGGCCGGCGCCCTGCGCGGGGTGAGTGCCGACGACCACCGGTTGTTCGCCGGTATCCCGTACGCGGCGCCTCCGATCGGGCCGTGGCGGTTCCAGCCGCCGCGGTCCGCGCCGCCGTGGGACGGGGTGCGGGAGGCCACCCACTACGGGCCACGCTGCCTGCAGGATCTCAGTGGCGATCTCGAGCTGGGCCGCCAGACCGATGAGGACTGTCTGAACCTCAACGTCTGGACGCCGGCCTCTGACATCGCCGAGAAACGGCCGGTGATGGTCTGGATCCACGGCGGCGCGTTCGTCAACGGCAGCGGCCGGATCTATGACGCGCGCCGGCTCGTCGCCCGCGGCGACATCATCGTCGTCACGATCAACTACCGCCTCGGGGCGCTCGGTTTTCTGGCTCATCCCGCGTTGGGCCCGCCCGGCGAGGTGGGCAACTACGGGCTCGCCGATCAGCAGGCCGCGCTGCGCTGGGTGCGCGACAACATCGACGCCTTCGGCGGAGACCCCGACCGGGTCACGGTGGCGGGGGAGTCGGCGGGGGGTATGTCGGTGTGCGATCACCTGGTCGCGCCGGCCTCGCAGAACCTGTTCGCGGCCGCGGTCATCATGAGCGCCCCCTGTCAGGCTCAGGCTGCGCTCCCCGTCGCCGAGGCCCGCAGCACCGACTACGCCGCCGGGTTGGGGTGCGCCGACAACAGCTCGGCGGCGGCGTGTCTGCGGAGCCTGCCCGCCGACCGGCTGCGGGCGCCGGTGTGGTTCTACCGCATCGGCGAGGACGAACTCACCGGCCCGGTGACCGGTACGTCGGCGCTGCCGGACGACCCCGTGACCGCGATCGGCTCCGGACGCGCGGCGCGGGTGCCGGTGCTGATCGGGACCACCCGCGACGAGTTCACGCTGTTCGTCGGGCTGCAATATCTCCGCGAGAACCGGACCTACACCGAGGCGGACTACCCGGAGCTGCTGGCGGACACCTTCGGGGCCGATGCGTCCGCGGTGGCCGGGCGGTACCCGCTCAGCGCGTTCTCCAGCGTGGCGCTGGCCTATGCGGCGAGTGTGACCGACGGGATGTTCGCCTGCGTCGGTGACCGGCTGGCCCAGGACCTGGCCCGCAGCCAGAGCGTCTACTTCTACGAGTTCAACGATCGAGGCGCCCCCGCGCCGGAGCCGCTGCGCACGCTGCCGTTCCCGGTCGGCGCGAGCCACTCGCTGGAGTTGCGCTATCTGTTCGACGTCGGGGGCGCCCCGCCCCTCGACGCCGCCCAACAGCGGTTGGCCGACCAGATGATCGACTACTGGTCTTCGTTCGTGAAGACCGGCGCACCTGTCGGCGCGGGCCAGCCCGACTGGCCGCAGGTCGACGCCGGGGTGATGTCGCTGCAGCCCGACGGCAGCCGGATGGTCGACGACTTCGCCCGGGTCCACCAGTGCCCGTTCTGGGCGGGCCTGCGGTGAGCTGACGGCCTGCGACGCCCACCGCGGGACTCGGGTAGGCTGACGGACGGTTTTGCGCACGTCGGGCCCATGCTCGGCGGCCGGACCGGGGATTTGGATCAAGCCCCCGGTCTGAGGCATACTGTTCGGGTTGCCTTGAGCCGGAACGTGCCGTCACGGACGTCCGGTGCGGGCATGCGACCGGCGCCCTTGCGGGCGCATCCGGTTTCCACCTCGTTCGTGACGATTTCGACGCAGACGAGTGTGCGCGAGGGTGACACACCCGACCGCGGGGGCCGGTGGACCACAGACAGAAAAACAGCGGCGGCACAGCCAGGCCCGACAGGGCTGCCAACGGCGAGGCCCGTGTGAGTAGTGAGGTAGGAGAAGCGTGGCGGGACAGAAGATCCGCATCAGGCTCAAGGCCTACGACCATGAGGCCATTGATGCCTCAGCGCGCAAGATCGTCGAGACGGTCACCCGGACGGGCGCCAGCGTGGTCGGTCCGGTGCCGCTGCCGACCGAGAAGAACGTGTATTGCGTCATCCGGTCGCCGCACAAGTACAAGGACTCGCGGGAGCACTTCGAGATGCGCACCCACAAGCGGTTGATCGACATCCTCGACCCGACGCCGAAGACCGTTGACGCGCTGATGCGGATCGATCTGCCGGCCAGCGTCGACGTCAACATCCAGTAGAAGCCCCCAGGAGAACGAACAGAAATGGCTCGTAAAGGAATTCTGGGCACCAAGCTGGGCATGACGCAGGTGTTCGACGAGAACAACAAGGTCGTGCCGGTGACGGTCGTGAAGGCCGGGCCCAACGTCGTCACGCGCATCCGCACCCCGGAGCGCGACGGATACAGCGCCGTGCAGCTCGCCTACGGCGAGATCAGCCCGCGCAAGGTGACCAAGCCGGTGTCCGGCCAGTACGCCGCCGCGGGTGTCAACCCGCGCCGTCACCTCGCCGAGCTGCGTCTCGACAGCGAAGACGCCGCGGCCGCCTACGAGGTCGGCCAGGAGCTGACCGCCGAGATCTTCGCCGACGGCAACTACGTCGACGTGACCGGCACCAGCAAGGGCAAGGGCTTTGCCGGCACCATGAAGCGCCACGGCTTCCGCGGCCAGGGCGCCAGCCACGGTGCCCAGGCGGTGCACCGCCGGCCCGGCTCGATCGGTGGCTGCGCCACCCCGGGCCGCGTGTTCAAGGGCACCCGCATGTCGGGGCGCATGGGTAATGACCGCGTCACGACCCAGAACCTGAAGGTGCACAAGGTCGACGCCGAGAACGGCGTGCTGCTGATCAAGGGCGCCATCCCCGGACGCAACGGTGGACTGGTCGTCGTCCGCACCGCAGTCAAGCGAGGCGAGAAGTAATGACACTCAAGATCGATGTGAACACTCCGGCCGGCAAGAAGGACGGCAGCGTGGAGCTCCCCGGTGAGCTCTTCGACGTCGAGCCGAACGTCGCGCTGATGCACCAGGTGGTCACGGCTCAGCTGGCCGCCGCACGTCAGGGCACGCACTCGACGAAGACCCGCGGTGAGGTCTCCGGCGGCGGCAAGAAGCCGTACCGGCAGAAGGGCACCGGTCGCGCCCGCCAGGGTTCGACCCGCGCCCCCCAGTACACCGGCGGCGGCACCGTGCACGGCCCGAAGCCGCGTGACTACAGCCAGCGCACCCCGAAGAAGATGATCGCGGCCGCGCTTCGCAGCGCGCTGTCGGACCGGGCGCGCAACGACCGGATCCACGCCGTCACCGAGCTGGTGGAGGGGCAGACGCCCTCGACGAAGAGCGCCAAGGCGTTCCTGTCGACCTTGACCGACCGCAGGCAGGTTCTGGTCGTCATCGGCCGCGCCGACGAGACCAGCACGCTGTCGGTGCGCAATCTGCCCGGCGTGCACGTGATCTCGCCCGATCAGCTGAACACCTACGACGTCCTCAAGGCCGACGACGTGGTCTTCAGCGTCGAGGCGCTCAACGCATACATCGAGGCGAACAACAAGTCGGAGGTGTCTGCCTGATGGCGACCGTGACCGATCCCCGCGACATCATCCTGTCCCCGGTGATCTCGGAGAAGTCCTACGGGCTCATCGAGGACAACGTGTACACGTTCATCGTGGCGCCGGACTCGAACAAGACCCAGATCAAGATCGCGATCGAGAAGATCTTCAAGGTCAAGGTCGAGTCGGTGAACACCGCCAACCGCCAGGGCAAGCGCAAGCGCACCCGCACCGGGTACGGCAAGCGCAAGGACACCAAGCGCGCCATCGTGACGCTGGCCGCGGGTAGCAAGCCCATCGACCTGTTCGGAGCACCGGCCTGACGCCGGGAGGGATAAACAGACATGGCTATTCGTAAGTACAAGCCGACGACCCCCGGTCGCCGCGGTGCCAGCGTCTCCGATTTCGCCGAGATCACTCGCGATCATCCGGAGAAGTCGCTGGTGCGCCCGCTGCACGGCAAGGGCGGTCGCAACGCGCACGGCCGCATCACCACCCGGCACAAGGGTGGCGGTCACAAGCGGGCCTACCGGGTGATCGACTTCCGTCGCCACGACAAGGACGGTGTCAACGCCAAGGTCGCTCACATCGAGTACGACCCGAACCGCACCGCGAACATCGCACTGCTGCACTACCTGGACGGCGAGAAGCGCTACATCATCGCGCCGTACGGCATCAAGCAGGGTGACACCATCGAGTCGGGCGCCAATGCCGACATCAAGCCCGGCAACAACCTGCCGCTGCGCAACATCCCGGCCGGCACGGTGATCCATGCGGTCGAGCTGCGGCCCGGCGGTGGCGCCAAGATGGCCCGCTCGGCCGGCGCCAGCATCCAGCTGCTCGGCAAGGAGGGCAGCTACGCCTCGCTGCGTATGCCCAGCGGTGAGATCCGCCGCGTCGACGTGCGCTGCCGCGCCACCGTGGGTGAGGTTGGCAACGCGGAGCAGGCGAACATCAACTGGGGCAAGGCCGGCCGCATGCGGTGGAAGGGCAAGCGCCCCACGGTCCGTGGTGTCGTCATGAACCCGGTCGACCACCCGCACGGTGGTGGCGAGGGCAAGACCTCCGGCGGCCGCCACCCGGTCAGCCCGTGGGGTAAGCCCGAGGGCCGCACCCGCAAGCCCAACAAGCCGAGCGACAAGCTCATCGTCCGACGCCGGCGCACCGGCAAGAAGCGCTAGGCCGGGAAGGAAACCGAGAGCGATGCCACGCAGCCTGAAGAAGGGCCCGTTCGTCGACGACCATCTGCTGAAGAAGGTCGACGTGCAGAACGAGAAGAACACCAAGCAGGTCATCAAGACCTGGTCCCGTCGGTCGACCATCATCCCTGACTTCATCGGGCACACCTTCGCCGTCCACGACGGTCGCAAGCACGTCCCGGTATTCGTCACCGAGGCGATGGTCGGGCACAAGCTCGGCGAGTTCGCCCCGACGCGGACCTTCAAGGGTCACATCAAGGACGACCGGAAGTCGAAGAGGCGCTAGGAATGACGACAGCCATCGAATATCCGTCCGCGACCGCCAAAGCGCGGTTCGTGCGCGTGTCCGCCACCAAGGCGCGCCGCGTCATCGACCTGGTCCGCGGCAAGAGCGTCGAGGAAGCCCTCGACATCCTGCGGTGGGCGCCGCAGTCCGCGAGCGAGCCGGTCGCCAAGGTGATCGCCAGCGCCGCGGCCAACGCGCAGAACAACGACGGCCTGGACCCCACGACGCTCGTCGTCGCCACGATCCACGCCGACGAGGGCCCGACGGCCAAGCGCATCCGGCCGCGTGCCCAGGGGCGTGCGTACCGAATCCGCAAGCGCACCAGCCACATCACGGTGATCGTCGAGAGCCGTCCGCCCAAGCAGGCCGGCAAGCAGGGCGCCTCGGCCAGTGCCTCGCGCGCCCGCCGCGCCCAGGCCAGCAAGGCGGCCTCCAGCAAGGCAGCACCGAAGGCCGAGACGAAGACCACAGATGCTTCGAGCGAAGCGAAGGAGGGCTCGGAGTAGTGGGCCAGAAGATCAATCCGCACGGCTTCCGCCTCGGTATCACCACCGACTGGAAGTCGCGCTGGTACGCAGACAAGCAGTACGCCGACTACATCAAGGAAGATGTGGCGATCCGCAAGCTGCTGGCCACCGGCCTGGAGCGGGCCGGCATCGCCGACGTGGAGATCGAGCGGACCCGCGACCGGGTGCGCGTCGACATCCACACCGCGCGTCCGGGCATCGTGATCGGCCGTCGCGGCACCGAGGCCGACCGTATCCGCGCCGACCTGGAGAAGCTGACCGGCAAGCAGGTTCAGCTCAACATCCTCGAGGTCAAGAACCCCGAGAGCCAGGCGCAGCTGGTGGCCCAGGGCGTTGCCGAGCAGTTGAGCAACCGCGTGGCGTTCCGCCGTGCGATGCGCAAGGCCATCCAGTCGGCGATGCGCCAGCCCAACGTCAAGGGCATCCGCGTGCAGTGCTCGGGTCGCCTCGGCGGCGCCGAGATGAGCCGCTCGGAGTTCTACCGCGAGGGTCGGGTGCCGCTGCACACGCTGCGCGCCGACATCGACTACGGCCTCTACGAGGCCAAGACCACCTTCGGCCGCATCGGTGTGAAGGTGTGGATCTACAAGGGCGACATCGTCGGCGGCAAGCGCGAGCTGACCGCCGCCGCACCTGCCGCGGACCGTCCGCGCCGGGAGCGTCCCGCCGGCCGTCCGCGCCGCAGTGGCGCGTCGGGCACGACGGCGACGAGCACCGACGCCGGCCGCGCCGCATCGGGTGAAGCCCCCGCCACCCCCGAGGCCGCGGCCACCGAAGCGCCGGCAGCCGAGGCCACGACGCAGAATTCAGGGAGCTGAGCATGCTTATCCCTCGTAAGGTCAAGCACCGCAAGCAACATCATCCGCGCCAGCGGGGCATCGCCAGCGGCGGCACCTCGGTCAGCTTCGGTGACTACGGCATCCAGGCTCTGGAGCACGCCTACATCACCAACCGGCAGATCGAGTCCGCGCGTATCGCGATCAACCGGCACATCAAGCGTGGCGGCAAGGTGTGGATCAACATCTTCCCGGACCGCCCGCTGACCAAGAAGCCGGCCGAAACCCGGATGGGCTCCGGCAAGGGCTCGCCGGAATGGTGGGTCGCCAACGTCAAGCCCGGGCGCGTGCTGTTCGAGCTGAGTTACCCCAATGAGCAGATCGCCCGCGAGGCGCTGACCCGCGCGATCCACAAGTTGCCGATCAAGGCACGCATCGTCACCAGAGAGGAGCAGTTCTGATGGCAGTCGGAACCACGCCCGGCGAACTGCGCGAGCTGAGCGACGACGAACTGACCGACAAGCTGCGGGAATCCAAGGAAGAGCTGTTCAACCTGCGCTTCCAGATGGCCACCGGTCAGCTTGCCAACAACCGCAGGTTGCGCACGGTCCGTCAGGAGATCGCGCGCGTCTACACCATTCTGCGCGAACGTGAATTGGGTCTGGCCGCCGGACCCGGAGGTGAGGACTCGTAATGGCTGAAACGAAGGGGCCCGCGAAGACCCCGCGCACCGAGAAGCCGCGTGGTCGGCGCAAGACCGCCATCGGCTACGTGGTCAGCGACAAGATGCAGAAGACCATCGTGGTCGAGCTGGAGTCGCGGAAGAGCCACCCGCTGTACGGCAAGATCATCCGGACCACCACGAAGGTCAAGGCCCACGACGAGAACGGTGACGCCGGCGTCGGCGACCGCGTCTCGTTGATGGAGACCCGGCCCACCTCGGCCACCAAGCGTTGGCGCCTGGTGCAGATCCTCGAGAAGGCCAAGTAGGTCCGAGGTAGGTCCGAGCGTATCCGACGCTCACCGCGCAGCCCCCGCACGCCTGATGGCGGCGGGGGCTTCTGCGTGCGCGCACGACCCTGACGACTGCGTCACGATCGTGGTATTCGGATTTGCGTGGGCATCATTGGCATTACGCTGACCTGCGATGAGGGGGAACGTCGGCACAGCAATGCGATTGCTCGCCGCGGTGACGCTGACAGCGTTGCTGATCTCGCCGGTGGCTATGAGCCAGCCGCCCTCCGACGGCGGGGTGGCCGCAGCACCCACCTTGCCCCTCGTGCAGCTCGGAGCACCCGCTGATCTGGCGTTTTACGGTATCCAGGGCACCGAAACCCTGACCATTCCGGTGCCGTCGGGGCTCGCACCGGTCGCGCTGGACGTGACCACGCAACTACCTGTGAATGTGCAGAGCGCGACCGTGACCGTCATGCAGGAGGACCGCACCCTCTCCCGCGTCGACATCCCGCCGGGCGAGCGTGTGTCCGTGTCGATTCCGCTCGCCGGCGCCGAGATCGTCGGCAACGCCGTCACCGTCATCCTGCGCAGCTACCTGCTGCCGGTGCCGGGGTACTGCCTGGATCCGACGAACCCGCTGCGGTTCTCCGACGGAGCCGTCGCCTTCGCCGGGGTGGAGATCGCACCCACGGTGGTGGCCGACTTCCTGCCGCCGGTGTTGCGCCAGCTGACGATCTTCGTCAGTGGCGAACCGTCGCAGGCGGAATCGGATGCCACGGTGCGACTCGCCACTGCCGTCGCCGCACAGTTCGGATCACAGGCGCCCGACATCATCGTCGCGCCCCTGCCCGACCGGCAGAGCTCGCCGCCGGGGCCGTCCGCGCCGCTGCAACGCCAGATCCTGATCAGGGAGGGACCCGACGTCGGGGTGTTCCTGGTGCCCACCGACGGGGTGCCCGCGCTGATCATCGAGGGTCCGCCGGACGCGCTGGCCAACCAGAGCCGGCTGCTGGCCAGCGACGTCAACCGGCTGGCGCTGGCGTCCAAAGCGGTGGCGGGCCCGTTGAGATCGACGCCGCAGCTACCCGGCGACCAGACCACCCTGCGGCGGCTCGGGCAGCCGGGCGTCAACGCGGTGGCGCTGTCACCCCAGGTGAACATCGGCCTGGACCAGACCCGCCTGGGCAGGTCGGCGCACGGCCTCAGGGTGCACCTGCAGGGCTCGTACACACCGCTGCCCGAATCGATCGGCGGTCAGCTGGTCGCCTCCATCGCCGGGGAGACGATCGACCGCTGGCCCGCCGACCCGTCCGGCGCGATCGACCGCTGGGTCGACGTGCCCGACCGTCTGCTGCAGCGCTACACCAATCTCGGGTTGCGCCTGGACATCAGCGGGGATACCGGTCGCTGCGGTGAGTTCCAGCCGCTCACGCTGACCATCGACGGGGAGAGCCCGGTGCTGAGCAGCCCCGCCGACCCCCCGGTGCCCGGCGGCTTCCAGTCGATGCCGCAGTCGCTGATGCCGCGCACCGTGGTCGGCCTCGGCGGGGGCTTCGACGACCTGCGCCGCGCCACCGACATCATGGTCGGGCTGCAGCGGCTGTCGGCGCTGCCGATCGACACCAGCGTCATGCCGCTCGCCGATGCGGTCGCCGATTCGGCGCCGGCGGTGTTGGTCAGCGCCGAACGCTGGACCGACGACACCATCACGCTGCCGATCGAGCCGGGCGCCGACGGTGAGCTGACCGTGCAGCGCGCCGGCGAACCGGGGGAGACCACCACGCTGACGCTGGACCCGGCGCTGCGGTTCGGTTCGTTGCAGACGGTGTACGACGACGGGCGCAGCATGCTGGTCGCCACATCGAACGACGCCCCCGAGCAGGTCGACGCGCTGCTGAGCTGGCTCGGTGAGAACGTCCAGCGCTGGTCGAGCCTGGACGGGACAGCGGTGATCGCCACCGCCGACCGTCAACCCGTGGTGTACGGCGCCACCCAGTCCGAGGAGCAGGACGCCGACGAGTCATCGGCACCCAACGCGGGCCTGCCGTGGTGGGCGTGGGCGGCGATCGCGCTCGCTGCGGTGTCGGTCGTGCTGGCGGTGGCGGTGATCGTGGCGCGCGCACGACGGAAGTCGCCGACGTCATGACCGCCGGCCCGGCCACTGTCGAGGACGGCGGCGCGGCCGATGCCTCGTTTGCGCAGCGGTACTACGATCTGCACCCGGTCTACCGGCTGGTGCTGCGCTGGGGGTTCATCATCGCGGCGACCGCGGTGGCGTTCCACCAGAGCCTGCTGAGCCTGATCGAGGTGACCCGGAACGGCAGCCTGGGCGGCTACGTGTGGACCGTGCTGGCCGCGGCGATCCTGGTGGCGTTCGCCGTCGCGCGCCGCAGGCGGACCGAGCTGCCCATCCACGACCGTCAGACCGACATCATCGTCGGCCTGATGGCGATGGGGGTGGGAATCCTGATCCAGTGGGTGCTGCTGCCGCGGTACGACCTGTACTTCCTGCTGCTGAGACTCGACCTGGTCGCGATGTGGTTGTTCGTGACGTCGTCGGCGGTGTTGCTGTTCGGCCTGCGCCCGGTCATCCGGTTCGCGTGGGTGTGGGGCATGCTCCTGATGGTTTTCCCGCTGCCCTACTACCTGGCCGTGCTGACCTTCGGTGGCGGCAAGACCAGTGCGGGCGCGGCAACGCTGCTGATCTCCGGGGTAGGCGCCGGCATCGCGATGGGAACAACGTACCGCCGCGGGTTCGTCGCCTCCGTCGCCGCGTGGGTGATCGGATTCGCCCTGCTCGCCGTGATCACGATCTTCCTGCACGAGGCCCCGCTGCTGGTGTACCAGCAGGTGCCTGCGCTGGCCGCCCTGTGCGTGGTGGGAGCCGCGGGGTATCTCCTCGCCCGCCGGGGCCAGCCCAAGAGGGTGCTCGAACGTAAGGTCGAACCCATTGCCGCCAAACAGGTGTGGGCCGGTCTCCCGTTGGTCCTGGTGTGCACTCTCGCCCTTGCACAGTTCCAGCTCCCCAACACCGGCGCCGAAGCTCCCGCCCCGCGGTCGAGCCCGTACCCGCTGCGGCAGGGGATGCCGATGGTGGCGCCGCCGGGGTGGACCACCCAGGGCACCCTGAAGTTCCCCGTCTCCCGGATGTTCGGCCCCGGCGCCGTGCTGGTGCGCCAGCAGATCACCGCCGACGTCGGTAACCCCCGCTGGGACAAGTTCTCCCGGCCCCGCACCCTCGTCGTGGACAGCACGGTCAGTACGCGACCTTATGCATTTCGCACCTTCCCCACGCGTGTGCTCTACGGCCTCACGTCTGCCCGGATCAGCGAACCGGATGACGTCCAGCTCAGCGAGGACGTGCAGGGCCGGCTGATCTCCGTGGTCGACGACGATCTGCTGGTGACCTGGAACTCGCTCGAGTTGGTCTGGGGTGACGACGAACTCGCCCAGCGTGTGACGGTGTTCGCGGTCGACAACCACGAACTCGGCGCGCCGTTTCCCGAACCGACGCAGAGCTTGCTGCCCTCTATCTCGACGCTGCTGACGCTGCTGTTCCGCGGCAACGACGTGCTGTTCCAGGAGGACCCCACCTGGAAGGACGCCGCCTTGCTGACGACGTTCGGTCGGGCGTTGGTCGCCGCGCAGACGGGTTCATCGGCGTGAGCGCGCCGACCGAGGATCCCGACGCCGACGACCTGACACCGGCACAGCGCCATGCGCTGCACCGGGCCATCGACGGGCTGCGTGAGGACGACCCGCTGCGCTCGGCGTCGGTGGCGGTGGTGGGCTGGCAGCGGGCGCTGCTGTGGTCGGCGCTGCTCATCACGATCCTCTGCGCGGTGCGGTGGCCGATGGCCACCGCGGTGGTGCTGGTCGGGGTGAGCACCGTCGCGTACCTGCTGACGATGACCGACCGGGTCCTGATCTTCCGGCAGGGCCTGCGCTCGCGGCCCATCGGCATCTCCGACGAGGCGGCCCGGGCGATCCCCGACGAGGATCTGCCGCGGTACACCATTCTGGTTCCCGCCTACAACGAGCCCGAAGTGGTGGGTGACCTCATCGGGGCGATGGCCACCCTGGAATACCCCCGGGACAAGCTGCAGGTGCTGCTGCTGCTCGAAGCCGACGACGACGTCACCATCGCCGCGGCCCGCGACTGCGCGGAGTCCGACGCGATCACCCTGTGTCTGGTTCCGCCCGCGCATCCGCGTACCAAACCCAAGGCGTGCAACTACGGCCTGCATTTCGCGACCGGTGAGATCGTCACGATCTACGACGCCGAGGATCTGCCGGAGCCGCTGCAGTTGCGCCGTGTGGTGGCCGCCTTCCGGTCGTTACCCGACAACGTGGCGTGCGTGCAGGCGAAGCTGGTGTACCACAACGGACATCAGAACATCCTCACCGCGTGGTTCACCGCGGAGTACGGACTCTGGTTCGGGTACCTGCTGCCCGGGATGATGGTGTCGACGTCGCCGATCCCGTTGGGCGGGACGTCGAATCACCTGCGCCGCGACGTCCTCGACGAGATCGGCGCGTGGGATCCGTTCAACGTCACCGAGGACGCCGACCTCGGCCTGCGGATCGCCTCGAGCGGCTACCACACCGCCGTGATCGACTCCTACACGCTCGAGGAGGCCAACAGCGACCCCATCAATTGGGTCCGGCAGCGCTCGCGTTGGTACAAGGGCTACCTGCAGACCTGGCTGGTCCAGATCCGCCGGCCCGTGCGGCTGTACAAGACCGTCGGGTTCCGCAGCTTCCTGCGGTTCAACCTGGTGCTCGGCGGCACCCCGATCGTGTCGGTGCTCAACCTGGTGTTCTGGCTCATCACCGTGCTGTGGTTCCTGGGGCAGCCGAAGGTGGTCGAGGAGGTCTTCCCGCCCTACATCTACTTCCCCGCACTGGTGGCCCTGGTGCTCGGCAACGCCGCGACGATCATGATGAACCTGATCGCGTTGCGGGAGGACGACCGCAGCGATCTGCTGCTCGCCGCCGTCACGGTGCCGATTTTCTGGGTGATGATGAGTGTGGCGGCAGCCAAGGGTCTTTACCAGATGATCCGCAATCCGTCCTACTGGGAGAAGACCTTTCACGGCCTGGCGGACAAACCGCCCGAACATCCGGCCGGCGCTCGAAAAGCCGAGGCGCCGTGACCCGACGGCGCCTGATGGTGGCGTTGTTCTTCGCGGCGCTGGTGCTCTACGGCGCGGTGGGCTACTGGCTGCAGGTGCGCCACGGCTTCATCCTCGGCGACGCACTGTCGCGTGTGATGGCGGCACAGTCGGTGCTGTTCAGCCGGGACCCGCACCTGGCCGCCATCGGTTTCATCTTCACGCCGCTGACCGCGATGGTGCAGATTCCGTTCCTGACATTGAGCCCGATCTGGCCCGACATCGCTGAACGCGCCTTCTCGGGCACGCTGATGTCGGCGCTGTTCATGGCCGGCGCCGTCGTCCAGATCGCCGGAATGGGCCTGGACCGGGGGCTGCCGCGCTGCTACACGCTGGCCATCACCGCGGCATTCGCGCTCAACCCGATGATCGTGTTCTACGGCGCCAACGGGATGAGCGAGGCGCCGTTCATCTTCTTCATGTCGTGGGCGGTCCGCAGGCTGATCATGTGGGTGGTCGACGACGATGTGCACCACCTCGTGACCGCGGGCGGTATCGCGATGGGGTTGGCCTACCTGACCCGCTACGACGCGGTGGCCTGTATCGCCGCGGCGGGGGTACTGGTCGGCGTCACCACCTACCGGCGCGCCACGCCGTCGCCGCGAATCCGGCGAGCACTGCTCGACGTCGTCCTGGTCAGCGGGCCGGGGCTGGCCACCTTCCTCGGCTGGGCCGCGATCAGCTGGTTGATCACCGGGGAAGCGTTCGCGCAGTTCACCTCTCAGTACGGGAACGCCGCGATCCTGGAGCAGTCCGGGGCAGCTGCCCCCTCGTTCGGCGGCGGGCTGCTGTTCGCACTGGCCTGCATCACGCTGCTGGCACCCACGCTGGTGCCGATCGCCATGTGGGGCGTGGCGCGCCGATGGGACACGCCGAACTGGCAGGTGATGCTGGTGCCGCTGGGCATCTACGGTGCAGCGCTGGCCTTCCAGGCCTACAGCTACGCGTCAGGGTCGACGTTTCCGTTTCTGCGGTTCTACATCATCGCCATACCGCTGACCGCGTGCCTGGCGATACTGGCCGTCCCGGACGGGGTGCTCGTCGCGGCGCGGCGGCGGGGCCGCTACGCGCCGCCGCGCGTCGAGGCGCAGCCCCCTCGGCGTCGCGCGTGGCCGGCGTACGCCCCGGTGGCTCTGCTGTTCGCGGTCACCGTCCCGGTCACGGCGTGGGGGATGGGCATGCCCCGGTACGCGCCCCAGGAGTACGCGCTCGGTGCGGTGCTGTCGCCGGACCCGGACAACGTGACCGAACGCAAGGCCCTCGAACACCGCATCGCCGCCACGTTCTCCACCGAACGCACGATCGCCGACTACCTCGACAGCCTCGACCTGCCCGATTCGTCGGTGATCACCGACACGGTCTACGGATTCGCCGTCGTGGCGGCGTCGGAGGACCCCAACATGTTCGTCATCCCGTCGGACGACGACTTCACCGAACGACTCAACGACCCGGCCGCCGGGGGAATCCGCTACCTGCTGGCGGTGCCCAACGAAGGGCGGGGCGTCTCCGACGCCCTGAACCTGCGCTACCCCACCCTCTACGAGACCGGTGCCGACATCGCCACTCTGGAACTGGAGATCCCCAACGACGGCGACAGTCAGCCCGATTGGCGGCTCTACCGGGTCGACGAACCCGCGGTGGCGGACTAGCGGGGAATCAGCCGACCTCGCCATTCGAGCCGGTGTAATGTCTGCCGCGAGCAGGGCTGACGCGGCACCACCGACAGGGACGGGGCGTTATGGCGACGGATTTCAACGGCAGGATAGAACTGGACATCCGGGATTCCGAACCGGATTGGGGTCCGTATGCGCCACCCACCGCGCCGCCCGATGCCCCCAACGTGCTGTATCTCGTCTGGGACGACGTCGGTATCGCGACGTGGGACTGCTTCGGTGGGCTGGTCGACATGCCGGCCATGCGCCGCATCGCCGAACGCGGAGTCCGGCTTTCGCAGTTCCACACCACCGCCCTGTGCTCACCCACGCGTGCCTCACTGCTGACGGGACGCAACGCCACCACGGTCGGCATGGCGATCGTCGAAGAGTTCACCGAGGGTTTCCCCGGCATCAACGGCCGCATTCCTCCTGACACCGCACTGATCTCGGAGGTGCTCGCCGAACGCGGATACAGCACGTCCTGTGTCGGAAAATGGCATCTGACGCCTCTGGAAGAGTCCAATCTCGCTGCCACCCGCCGGCACTGGCCGCTCTCCCGCGGCTTCGACCGGTTCTACGGGTTCATGGGCGGCGAGACCGACCAGTGGTACCCGGAGCTGATCTACGACGGCCATCCGGTCGAGGCGCCCGCCACGCCGGAGGAGGGTTACCACTTCTCCAAGGACATGGCCGACCGGACCATCGAATTCATCCGTGATTCGACGATGATCGCACCGGACAAACCCTGGTTCTCCTACGTCTGCCCGGGCGCCGGACATGCGCCCCACCATGTGTTCACCGAATGGGCGGACCGCTACGCCGGCACCTTCGACATGGGTTACGAGCGGTACCGAGAGATCGTGCTGGAGAACCAGAAGCGGCTCGGCATCGTCGCGCCGGACACCGAGCTCTCCCCGGTCAACCCGTACAGCGATGTCACCGGCCCCGACGGTCAGCCCTGGCCGGAGCAGGACACGGTGCGTCCGTGGGATGAGCTCGGCGAGGAGGAGAAGAAGCTGTTCGCCCGCATGGCCGAGGTGTTCGCCGGTTTCCTGTCCTACACCGATGCGCAGATCGGCCGCATCCTGGACTATCTCGAGGAGTCCGGCCAGCTCGACAACACCATCATCGTCGTCATCAGTGACAACGGCGCCAGTGGCGAGGGCGGGCCCAACGGGTCGGTCAACGAGGGCAAGTTCTTCAACGGTTACATCGACACCGTGGAAGACAGCATGCGCTTCTTCGACGAACTCGGCGGCCCCACGACCTACGGTCATTACCCGATCGGTTGGGCGATGGCGTTCAACACCCCCTACAAGCTGTACAAGCGCTACGCCTCGCACGAGGGCGGGATCGCCGACGCCGCGATCATCTCCTGGCCCGCAGGTATTTCCGCGCACGGGGAGATCCGCGACAACTACGTCAACGTCTGCGACATCACCCCGACGGTGTACGACCTGCTCGGCATCGTGGCGCCGGCCACCGTGAAAGGCATTCCGCAGAAACCGCTGGACGGCGTCAGCTTCAAAGTGGCTCTGGCTGATCCGGACGCCCCCACGGGCAAGGAGACGCAGTTCTACACGATGCTGGGCACCAGGGGCATCTGGCACCGGGGCTGGTTCGCCAGCGCCGTGCACCCCGCGGCACCGTCGGGGTGGTCGCATTTCGACCAGGACCGTTGGGAGCTCTTCCATCTCGACGTCGACCGCAGCCAGTGCCACGACCTGGCCGCCGAACACCCCGACAAGCTTGCCGAAATGCAGGCGCTGTGGCTGTCGGAAGCCGACAAGTACAACGGCATCCCGCTGTCCGATCTGGGTGTGTTCGAGATGATCAGCCGGTGGCGGCCCTCACTTGCCGGCGACCGCACGAGCTACGTCTACTACCCGCACACCGCCCCCGTCGCGGTCGGCGGCTGCGTCAACATCGCCGGCCGATCGTTCTCGGTGCTGGCCGACGTGACCGTAGACAGCGAGGACGTGCGCGGCGTGCTGTTCAAACAGGGTGCGGGACATGGTGGTTACGTCCTCTACGTCGACGAGGGCCGACTGCAGTTCGTCTACAACTTCTTCGGCGAGGAGGAACAGCACGTCGGCGCGGCCGACCCGCTGCCCGCGGGCGCCCACATCGTCGGTGTCGGCTTCGCGCGCACCGGCACCGTGGAGGGCAGCCACACCCCGGTCGGGGACGTCACCCTGTACGTCGACGGCGCGGCGGTGGCCTCCCGCACCGGCGTCAAGGCCCATCCGGTGATGTTCGGCCTCGCCGGCGGTGGGGTCAGCGTGGGCCGCAATGCGGGACAACCGGTGTCGACGGCCTACCGGGCGCCGTTCGAGTTCACCGGCGGCACGATCGGCCGGATCGTCGTCGACGTCTCGGGTGCGCCCTACCTCGACGCCGAGCGCGAGCTCGCCCGGGCCTTCGCCAGGGACTGACGGTGCCGCGCCGCCTCGCCGTCGTCGTACTGCTCGCCGTGCTGGCCGCCTCGGCGTGCACGCGCAGCAGCGACGGCGTGGCGGTGGCCGCCCCCGGCGCGCAGCAGAGCACCGGCACCACCACCGCGACCACCGGGCGCGACGAGCCCGCTCCCGGTGTGGTGCCGACCCCGGAGCCGCGGGCCGGCCCGGAACCGCTGTGCGCGCCGACCACCCTGCCGCCGGTGCGCACGGTCGCCCTGGTGGCCGATCCGGACGCGCCGACGGCCACGGTGGCCGTGCCGGACGGATGGTCGATGTCCGGCGGCAACGGCGACGTCGGTGCCGAACTCAACGGGCCGGCGGGCATGCGGGCGGTGGTCACGATCGCCGCGACCGACGCCGATGCGGAGACGGCCTTCCGCGAGTACGCCGACCAGCTCACCGCCGACAGCTCCATCACCACCCTCAGCGTGCTGCCGGGAGAGCTGTGCGGACTGTCCGGGCAGACGTTGCTCGGCATCCTGTCCGACGGCACGGAGACCGTCCAGTACCGCGATCGCATCGTGCACGTCCCGACCGGTGAGCGTGACTACCTGATCGCCGTACACGTCACGGCACCGTCCGACGCGTCCGGATTCGACGAGCCGGCGGCACTGCTGACCGACGACTTCGAGATCGGCCTACCCTGAAACGCATGCTCACCGACCTCGTCGACATCGACGGCGGTACCTTCCGGATGGGCTCGACCCGGTTCTACCCCGAAGAGGCGCCCGCCCACACCGTCAGCGTCGCGCCGTTCGCGATCGAGCGCCATCCGGTGACCAACGCGCAGTTCGCCGAATTCGTCGGCGACGCCGGCTATCGGACCGTCGCCGAACTCGCGCCCGACCCGGCGCTGTTCCCCGGCGCTGCCGCCGAGGACCTGGTGCCCGGAGCGCTGGTGTTCCACCCCACCAGCGGACCGGTCGATCTACGCGACTGGCGCCAATGGTGGCAGTGGGTTCCCGGCGCGGACTGGCGGCACCCCTTCGGCCCGGGCAGCGACATCGACGCCGTCGCAGACCGGCCCGACCACCCGGTGGTGCAGGTCTGCTACGCCGACGCCGCCGCCTACGCACGCTGGGCCGGCCGGCGGTTGCCGACCGAAGCGGAATGGGAGTTCGCGGCGCGCGGCGGATCGACGGCCACCTACCCCTGGGGTGAGGAACCCGCGCCCGGCGGCCGGTTGGGGGCCAACACCTGGCAGGGCCGCTTCCCGTACCGCAACGACGGTGCCCTCGGCTGGGCGGGCACCTCGCCGGTCGGCACTTTTCCGCCGAACGGCTACGGGCTGGTCGACATGATCGGCAACGTGTGGGAGTGGACGACGACCCGGTTCAGCGGCCACCACGAGATGGGTGGTGGCACTCAGACATGCTGTCCGGCAACGGGTCCCGATCCCGCACTGGTCCAGGCGCTCAAGGGCGGATCGCATCTGTGCGCGCCGGAGTACTGCCACCGGTACCGGCCCGCGGCGCGTTCACCGCAATCCCAGGACAGCGCCACCACCCACATCGGTTTCCGCTGCGTCACCGGCGCGTAGGTTGGTGTGATGGTTGACGCGGTCGCCGATCTCGGGGCGCAGAAATTCGTGTCGTTGACGACGTACAAGCGCAGCGGTGAGGCCGTCGCGACACCGATGTGGGTGGCGGCGCAGGACGGACGGCTCGCGTTCTGGACGCCGTCGGACAGCTGGAAGGTCAAGCGCGCCCGCCGTGACCCCAGGGTGTCGGTCGCCCCGTGCAACCGCACGGGTTCCGTGCCGGCCGGCGCAGCCCGGGTCGGTGGGCACGCCGAGGTGCTCGACGACGACGACGCCGTCCGCCGCGTGCGGGCCGCGATCAAGCGCAAGTACGGCCTGGTGTTCCACGTGGTCACCGTTGTCGAACGGGTGATGCGGCGCGGCCGCGAGGAGCGCACCGTGCTGCTGGTGACCCTGGACTGATCTGGTCAACCGGTGGCGGTCAGCGTCGCGCGCGGCGACAGCCGCAGGTGGCCCAGCCATGCGGTGCCCGCCGTGAGCGCCGCAGCCAGACCGAACGGCACCGCGACATGGATCCGCAGCAGCAGGGCGCCCACCAGCGCGCCGGCGAAGATCGCCACGATCGCCCCGAGCCGGCGGTTGAACACCGCCCCCCGCCCGCCGCGAGACCACGTCTCGCCCGCCAGCGACGCCAGCGTCGACGTGACGACCACGGTCGTCATGTCGGCGACCGCGACCGCCCGCGCGGCGACAGCCTGCTGACCCATCACCGCTGCCGTCGTCGCGGCGAGCACCACCTTGAGCAGCGGCCCCGCCTCGGATCCGGTGAACGCCGCGACGACGGTCAGTACCGTCAGCGCGAGGGCGCCGAGCGAGAGCAGCACCGTCACCCGGTGATGCCAGCCCGGCGGGTCCAGCGAACGAGGTTTACGCAGCACCAGCCCGGCCACCCACGCCGCGGCGGTGAATGCAACGAGCGCGACCGCCGGGCCCAACACCGGCAGCTCGTCGGCCCCGGCCACACCCATTCCGAGGATCACGATGTTGCCGGTCATGTTGCCGGTGAACACCCGGTCCAGGGCCAGGAAGCCGACCGCGTCGACCACCCCGGTGACGAAGGTCAACGACATGGTCGCCGTCAGGGCGAGCCGGTCGCGGTCCAGTGCAGCGAGCATCGTCGTCCTCAGAACACCAGCAGCGCGAACACCGTGCTCAGCACGAGTCCGGTCACCACCGGCAGGAAACACTTGCGGGCCAGCGTGAGCACCGGAACGCGGGCGAAACCGGCGACGGCGATCAGCGACGACCACGCCACGAGCGTCCCACCGCCCGACCAGATGTTGCCCATCTGGCCGATCGCCGCCAGCGTCGACGGATCCATCCCGCCGGCCGGTCCGAGCGCGCCGGCGAGCGCACCGGTCAGGGGCAGTCCGCTGAAGCCGGAGCCGTCGAGGCCCGCGACGATGCCGACGATCAGCACGCCGAATGCCAGCACCACGGGGTTGGGGGTGATGTGCGACTGCGCGGCGCTGATCAGGTCGAACAGAAATGCCGGCGGGGTCGCTGTCTCGGGCAGACTCAGGATGCGGCCGGCGAAATCACCGTTGCCGATGAAGAAGAAGCCCGCGATCGGCAACACGATGCCCATGGCCTTGAACGCGAAGACCAGGCCGTCGGTGATGTGCGCCGAGGAACTCTCGAGGAAGTTGCGCTTGTCGTTGGTCACGCACGCGGCGAACAGGAGCAGCGCCGCGATTCCGCCGACGATCCCGGCCGCGTCGCCGCCCTGCAACGGCGGCACCAGGGAGGTGAACTTGCCGAGCAGCAGGTAAGCGATGAAGGCGAAGTAGGCGGTGGGGACCAGCACGGCGAATACCTTGGCCGAGTTCGTCTTCGGCGGATCCGACGGCGCCGGTTCGGCCACCGGTTCGGTGCGCACCAGCGTCGCCGCGGCCGCCGGGCGCGCCTCGCTCACGGACCCACCGGAATCGACCGGGGAGTCTGCGGGGCGGGCTCCCGTCGGGTCACCCTGACCACCGCTGCCCGCGGTGCTCTCACCGCCGGTCATGCCGAACTTGTCGGCCTTGTTCTCCCAAGCGACGAGCAGCTCCGGTGACGGCTTGCGCCACGTGCGGCGCTGGGTGACGTAGGTGACCAGCAGCGCCACCACGCCCACGATCAGGGACAGCACCAGCGACTTGTCCGCCACACTGTCGGGGTCGACACCGGCCGCCGTGGCCGAGATGCCGGGGGCGACCTTGATGATGTAGTCAGCGGACAACGCCATGCCCTGTCCGGCGATGGCGATCACCATGCCCACCGACAGCGGGGTGAGGCCGGCGCGGATCGCCACCGGGATCAGCACGGCACCGACGAGCGGCACCGCCGGCGTGGGCCAGAAGAACAGCGAGATCACGTAGGTGACGAGCGCCAGGATCAGGAAACTGCTTGTGCCCGCGCGCATCACGCGCCGGAACGGGGTCACCATCAGCCGATCGGCCCCCATCTCGCGCAGCGCGCCGAGCATCGCGGTGACCAGCGCGATGATGAGGAAGATGTTGAACAACTCCTGGGCGGCCACCAGGCTGGCATTGAAGATCGACGACAGACCCGTGATGATGCTGCCCGAGAACGCCCACGCCGTCAGCATCGTGGCGGCCACGGCAGGCACCACGATGTTCTTGCGCATCGCCATGGTGATCAGGATGACGACGATGCCGGCCAGATATATCCAGTGTGCGGCAGTCAGTTGAACTTGCATAGGCAGGGCCCTTCGTCGCAACTGCTCGTGGGCTGTGCAGTCTGTTGGTGGAATGCTCGGCGTGTCGAGCGTCACGGTCAACGCTCACAGTGCACACCGGTTTGTGGCCACCTATGTGCAATATGCTCCGAGCTTGTCGGTGAGATGTCAGCGCGTTTCAGGCAGGTAACAATGTCGGCGAAAAGCGACACAGGGCGACTTCGCAGGTGTTAGAGCCGAATTCCGGGTCGCTGTGCGCACTGTTCAGAATCGGTCGCCCCGGCTGTGCATGATGCCCTCGGCGTAGGCTGCCGGTCCGGCCCTGTCAGTGAGACAGTGGGCGTGACACGGTACCGGCCCGCACGGGCAGCCCCGACAGATCGATGGTGACCTCCGAGCGACCATGACAGACACCGACATTCAGCGCCCGGGCGCCGCCGGCCGGCCGCAGGGCGACGGGACGCCGCTGGCGCTGGCGGCCCTGCTCGCCGGCACGCTGGTGGGCACAATCAGCAACAACGTGGTCAACGTCCCGCTGCCGGCCATCCTCGAGGAGTTCGACGCCCCGCTGAGCAGCGGGGTCTTCGTCGTGGTCGGTTTCCTGCTGACGTTCACCGCCACGATGCCGCTGGTGGGCTGGATCGGGGACCGGTTCGGCCGACGACGGGTGTACTGCGTGGCGTTGATCGGCACCGCGGTGTGCGCGGTCGGCGCGGCCACCGCCCCCTCGCTGCAGCTGCTGGTCGCCTGGCGCTGCCTGGGCGGTTTGCTCGCGGCGGCGTTCGCCCCCGCCGTGATGGGCCTGCTCACCTGGCTGTTCGACGGGGACAGGCGAGGGCGCGCGGTGGGTGCCTGGGCTTCGGTCAACGGAATCGGCCAGGCTGCGGGCCCGGCCATGGGCGGCTTCGTCGCCGATGCGTGGGGGTGGCGCTGGGTGTTCGTGCCGTTGGTGCCCGTCGCGCTGGCCGGCCTGATCGGCACGCTGCGCCACATTCCGGCCTACCCGGGCACCAGGATGCGCTTCGACCTGACGGGAGCATGCGCACTGACGTTCGGCTCGGGCCTGCTGATCCTCGGGGTCGCTCTCATCCCCGCGCCGGGCACCACCGCCGTCGTCCTCGCGCTGCTCGGCGTCGCGGTGGCGGTCCTGAGCTTCTTCGTCTGGCACTGCCTACGGGTCGAGAACCCGTTCGTCGCCGTGCGACTCGTCGCCGAGGTGCGCTTCGTCCGCAGTTCGGTGGCTGCGTTCACGCAGATGTTCGCACTGGGTGCGATGTTGCTGGCGGTCCCGCTCTACCTCATCGCCCAGGGCAGATCCGCTTCGGCGGCCGGGTTGGTGTTGCTCACCGTGCCGGCCACGATGGCCGTGCTGGGGCCGCTGGTCGGTCGCTACCTGGATCGTCTCGGTCCGCGCCGGGTGATGCGTACCGGCCTGGTGCTGCTGATCGTCGCCCAGGCGGGACTGGCGGCAGCGGTCTCGGACCGGTTCGACGCCGCCGCGCACGCCGTGTTCGTCGCCGTCACGGTCATCCTGGTCCTTGCCGGTGTCGGTATCGCCCTGGTCCAGACGCCGGCCGCGACGGGCGCCACCCGTTCACCGGCGGGTGCGCACGGCACCGGGCTGGGGTTGTACAACCTGGCCAGGTTCGGTGGTTCGGCGATGGGCGCGGCGTGGGTGGCCATCGCGCTTCACCTGGCGTCCTACCCGGCGGTGTTCGCGCTGACCGCGGTGATGGCGGGGCTGGGTCTGCTGGCCTCGTTCTGCGGCGCCGACCCGCCGTGAGGCGGCCTCAGCGATAGCGGGCTTCGCGGTCCACGGCCGCATGGACGTCGGCGAGCATGTCGATGCGGACCGCGAGCCACACCGTGAACTGGTTGTCCGGCACCCGGATGTCGAGTCCCAGGGCCCGCGACATGCGGTCCAGCTTGGCCAGCATGGTGTTGCGGTGGACGTTGAGGGCCCGCGCGGTGGCGTTGACGTTGCCGCCGTGGGACAGGTAGCCGATCAGTGTCTCGACCAGATCTGGTGCCGACCGCAACGGGCCCAGGACGTCCTGGACGAGCGCGCGGCTCTGTTCGGTGTCGGTGATGTCAGCCAGTACTGTGAAACTGCGCAGTTGCTGATACGAGATGGCCCCGGTCCGGCTCAGTCGGCGCGCGATACCCAGCGCGACACGGGCCTCCCGGTAGCCGCCGGACACCTCGCCCGCGCCCCGCGCCGGACGCCCGTAGGCCACGGCGACCGGACTGCCGCGACGGGACTCCAGTTCCGCGGCCATCGCCTCGGCGTACTGGGTCATCTCGCGGCGCATCGAGGTCTCGTCGTCGCCGCGCAGGGAGCGCACGACCACCAGGACGTCGCCGATGACGGTGACGTACGAGCGCACCGCCGGGTCGGGGGCCACGCCCGCGGCGTACCGCGCCAACCGGACCATCGACGCGGTCGGATTGTCCACCCCCCGCGGCACCGCACCGGGTGCGACGAAAACGCCGAAGCGGGAATCGATGTCGATCTCGTGGTACTCGGCCCGGGCACGCATGTCGTGCTCGCTGGAGAAGTGGCCGTGCACGAGTGCCTGGACGAAGTCCCCCCGGGCGCGTTCCTCGGCCTCGTCGACGCTGTGCTGGCGCAGCATCTCCGAGCCGATGATCGCCGTGGCCTGCTCGGTGACCACCACGTGCCGGGCCAGGTCGTGCGTACCCGGCTCGTCGCTGGGCACCAGCACGAGGACCCAGCCCTCGAAGGATTTGCCCAGTCGGATCGCCGTGGACACCACCGTCCACGTCCCGGCCGGCGTGTCGACCGCCTCGACCCGGGTGTCGTGGTGTGCCGAGCGGCGCGCCGACGCGGGCAGATCGGTGGTCAGCATGCCGAGGATCGACTCGCTGATGGCTTCGGCGACGTCCGGCGCGATGCCGTGGTGCGCGACCAGGTTCCCGCGCGCGTCGAGCGCCAGCGCCGGATTGCGCGCCAGATTCGACACCTCGCGGATCAGCAGCTGCAGGCCCGCTCCGCGGTGGAACAGTCCGGCCAGCGACGCGTGCACATGCGTGGCGTAGCGCATGACGTGCACCTCGCGGCTCAACGCACGCTCGGCCAGCAGGCGGTTCAGTGCGGCGAAACCCGCCGGGAAGGCCATCTCAATGACGACGAGGTGCCCAGGCAGCCGCCGGCCGGGGAAGTCGACCGGTGCCGCACCGTCGATGACGAGGGTGGTCGCACCGCGCGCGGCCAGGGCGGCCAGCGCGCCGCCGTTGCCCAGCAGTGCTTCGGGCCGGCTGTAGACCGCGACGCCGTCGAGCGGGTCGGGGCGGGAGAGAACTTCGGAAAGCGGTAACACCCAGTGCAACTCGCGATCGAGATGGTCGCCGCCGGCGACCACACGGGCGCCGGACATCAGCGCTTCGTCGAGCAGTCCCGCGACGGTCAGTCGATCGTCGTCATGTCCTATCGGCGCCATGTCTCACCTGCTCTGATTCGTAGGCTCCCGATTCGCCTGTACACCGAATACACCGGGAACCGCCCCACACACTATGTGCAGTTTGACCTGGATGCGCGCCGAACCGGGGACATGTTGACCCGGGCCTGGGCGCGGCGCCGTTGGTAGACATCTCCACAGGCGCAATGCCTGTCAGCGCAACCCACAGGAGTGAAACCCACCATGCACCAGATCTATCGGATCAATCTCGACGACGCCCTCCCGTTGCTTGCCGCCGGCCGGGCCAAGGCCGAGGAGATCGGCGTCAAGCAGACGCTGTGCATCTGCGACGACGGCGGCAACGTCGTGGCGCTGCACCGGCTTCCCGGCGCGCGGTTGACCGGTGTGGACATCTCGATAGCCAAGGCCTTCACCGCGGCGGGGCACGAACGCGCCACCCATCTGTTCAACGAGCCGCCCAACGGGCCCGCGCTGCCGGGTAACGAGGCGTTCGGTATCAGCCACATGCTGCCGGGCAAGTTCGCGATCTTCGTCGGCGGCTTTCCGCTGGTGTTCAACGGCCAGATCGTCGGCGGCGTGGGCATCAGTGGCGGCAACGGCGCCCAGGACAAGGAGGTCGGCGCGGCGATCCTCGCCGAGTTCGAGTCGTTGACCGCCGCGGTCGGCGCCCGCTGACCGAGTGTGCACTCTGACCTGCGACTGCCGATGATCAACGGTGAAGTTGTCCATGGTCAACACGTCAGCACATTCGCTAACGTCGCTGGTGCCGAGGATGATTCGCGACGATGCGTGATATCGCCACTGCGACGGGGCCCGAAACAATCACTGCAACAACGGGTTTCGTGGATCGGATACCACGGCAGCCAACCCATCCCCACTGACGATCAGGAGTCCTACCGATGACCCAACTTCTCGGGCGCGACGAGTTCCGCGCGCAACTCGAAGACGCCATCAAGGGCCGCGAGGCCAAGAACGCGTCGTTCTCCAAGGCGTGGGCCGAGGGTCGGCTCGAGCGCCACCACTTCGCCCGCTGGGCCGAGAACCACTTCCATTACGTCGGTCCGTTCGCCGACTACCTGGCCAACATCTACGCCAACACCCCCGATGAGTTCACCGGGGCCAAGGACTTCACGTTGCAGAACATGTACGAGGAGGAACTGGCCGACATCCGCCACACCGATCTGCTGATCAAGTTCGGCGAGGCGTGCGGTACCACCAAGGAACGCATCGAGGACCCGAACAACATGAACGCGATCACCCGCGGTCTGCAGTCGTGGTGCTACGCGGTGTCACAGCGCGAGCATTTCGTGGTGGCGACCGCGGCGCTGGTCGTGGGCCTGGAGTCCCAGGTGCCCAGCATCTACACCAAGCAGATCGTGCCGCTTCGGGAGGTGTACAAGTTCACCGAGGACGAGATCGAGTTCTTCGACCTGCACATCACCTCCGATGTGGTGCACGGCGAGCGCGGCTACCAGATCGTGCTCGACCATGCCGACACGCCGCAGTTGCAGCAGCGCTGCCTGCAGTTGGTGCGCTGGGGCGCCGAGATGCGCTTCTCCTACACCAAGGGCCTGTACGACACCTACGTCGCGCCAGAGCTCGAGCCAGTAGCCGTTTGAGTGATCTCGGCGTGATCGGTTGCGCCGGCCGCAACCGATCACGCCGAAATCGCCACGAGTCGAGGAGTCCGATGACCGCGGAATGGGTGGCTGTGGCCACCGTCAACGAGATGGGCCGACGCCGCAAACTGCGGGTGGAGCTGGACGACGTGGCCATCGCTCTGTTCCAGGCCGGCGGCCGGGTGTACGCCTTCGCCGATCTGTGCGTGCACCAGGACAGGTCGTTGTTCAAGGGCACGCTGTTGCACGGCAAGGTGATCTGCCCCGGTCATCAGTGGCAGTTCGACCTGGAGACCGGCTACGAAGCCGACCAGGACCGCTGCCAGCCGACCTACCCGGTGCGCGTCGACGACGCCGGCACCATCTACGTCCAGCCGACGCCGAAGCGCCCCGAGGCCGCCGCCGAGGCAGAACAGGAGGCGCGGGCATGACCCGGCGCACCGTCGTCACCATCGGAGCCGGGCAGGCCGCCGCCGTCGCCGCCCGCAACCTGCGCAGGAGAGGGTTCGACGGCCGCATCGTGCTTCTCGGCGACGAACCCCACCCGCCGTACCAGCGGCCGCCGCTGTCCAAGGAGTTCCTCAGCGGCGCCGAGGGTCTCGACTCGCTGTGGATTCTCCCGCAGAAGTGGTTGGCCGACAACGACATCGACATCGTCACCGGAGTCGAGGTACGCCGGGTGGATGCGGCGACGAGAACAGTGCAGATCGACGGTTGCCCCGACATCGAGGCGGACGCGGTGCTGTTCGCCACCGGTGGCCGCCCACGCACGCTGCCCGTGCCCGGCCCACGCCCAGAGCTGATCCACTACCTGCGCACGCTCGACGACGCCACCCGGTTGGCGCCCCTGCTGACACCGGGGCGGCGGCTGGCCATCGTCGGCGCCGGGTTCATCGGTCTGGAACTGGCCGCCACCGCCACCGCGGCGGGTGTGCACGTCACGGTCGTCGACCCGGCGCCGCTCCCGCTGGCACGGGTCATCGGGACCGCCATGGGGGAGGCCGTGTGCCGGTTGCACCGCGACAGCGGTGTCGACCTGCGCACGGGGTCGGCGCTGGACGCCGTGCGCACCACCGCTGACGGCGTGGTCGTCGACATCGCCGACGGCAGCACCGTGCACGCCGACGTGGCCGTCGTCGGGATCGGCATCACGCCCAACGTCGACGCCGCGGCGGCGACCGGGTTGCACCTCGACGACGGCATCGTCACCGACGCCGCCGGACGCACCAGCATCGCCCACATCTTCGCCGCCGGCGACGTCGCGCGCCGCTACTCGCCCCGGGCCGGCACGCATGTGCGCCTGGAACACTTCGACAACGCCAGCAGGCAGGGCGCCGCAGTGGCCGACGCCATCCTCGATCGCGGATCCGGCTCCGACGAACCGCCGTGGTTCTGGTCCGACCAGCACGACCGCAACCTCCAGTTCGTCGGTACCGCATCGGGCGACCCGCTGATCCGGGGTGACCTCGACGGGATGGACTTCACCGCCGTCTACCTACAGGGCGGGACGGTGTGCGGGGCGTTCAGCGTCGAGCGCGGCGAGGACATCATGGCGGTTCGGGAACTGCTGGGCCGTGAGGTCGACACCGCGGCGCTCTGCGACGAGGACACCGACCTGTGGGATCTGGTCTACGACGACGAAGAGGTGCATGCATGACCGACGGCCTGAACTTCATCGGCGGCACCTGGGTGCCCGCCGTCTCGGGGCAGACCTTCACCCGCCGTAACCCTGCGGACCCGACCGACGTCGTCGGCACCTTCCCGGCATCGGGCCCGCGCGACGTCGCGACAGCGATCGACCACCTGGACAAGGCCGCACCCGACTGGGCGGCGACCTCCCCGGAACGGCGCGCCGCCGTGCTGGAATCCGCTGCCGCTCATCTGGAAGCGGTCAGTGCGCAGCTGATCGACGAACTGGTGCGCGAAGAGGGCAAAACGGTCGCCGAGGCGACGATGGAGGTCAGCCGCACGCCGGCGAACCTGCGTTTCTACGCCGCCGAAGCCACCCGATGCGGGGGGGCCACCTATCCCGTCGGCGGTGACACGCTCCTGTACACGGTGCGCGAACCCGTCGGCATCGTCGGGGCCATCACGCCGTGGAACTTCCCGCTCAACATTCCTTCCCGCAAGCTCGGGCCCGCCCTGGCCGTCGGAAACCCGGTGCTGTTCAAGCCGTCGGAGCTGACCCCACTGATGGGGCAGCGCCTGGTGGAGGCCCTGCTGGCCGGCGGGCTGCCGCCCGGCGCCATCGCGCTGGTCCAGGGTGACGGCGCCGCGGGCGCCGCAGTGGCCGCCGACGACCGGGTCGCCGCCGTCACCTTCACCGGGTCGACCGGCGTGGGGCGGTCCATCTACGGGCGGGTCGGACCGCACCGGCGGGTGCAGCTGGAGATGGGCGGCAAGAACCCGGTGGTGGTGGCCGACGACGCCGACCCGGACCGGGCCGCAGCGCTGATCGTCAAGGGCGCCTTCGGATTGTCCGGTCAGGCATGCACCGGGACCAGCCGTGTGATCGCCACCGACGCCGTGCACGACGAGCTCGTCGAACGCGTCGTCGCCCGCGCCCAAGCGCTGCGCGTCGGCCCCGGGGTGCAGGCCGGCATCGACATGGGTGCCCTGGCCAGCGCC
>CAXEZH010000375.1:0-8462 GCA_964000695.1 uncultured Mycolicibacterium sp.
CGGCACACCACTGCCTGCCGAGTACCGCTACGAGGAGCTGCTGTGATGACCTCGACGAAGTCTTACGATGCCGGCCCGACCGAGATCCCGATCCTCGAGGAGACGATCGGCGCGAACTTCGAGCGCACCGCCGCCGCGCATCCGCACGTCGACGCCCTCGTCGAGGTCGCGACCGGCCGTCGCTGGACGTATTCCGAGCTCGACGACGAAATCAACACGGTGGCGCGAGGTCTGATGGCCGCGGGACTGGCGGCGGGGGACCGGATCGGCATCTGGGCGCCCAACTGCGTCGAATGGGTGCTCGTCCAGTTCGCCGCCGCGAAGATCGGGGCGATCCTGGTCAACATCAACCCGGCGTACCGGACCCACGAGCTGGCCTACGTTCTGGAGCAGTCCGGTCTTTCGATGCTGGTCTCGGCGACGTCGTTCAAGTCCTCGGACTACGCGGCGATGGTCGCCGAGGTCCGGCCCGAGGCCTCGGCGCTGCAGCAGGTGGTCTTCCTGGGTACCGACGACTGGGACCGACTGCGAGAGTCCGCGGCACAGATCAGCGTCGAGCAGTTGGCGGCCCGCCAGGCGGGACTGTCCAACACCGACCCGATCAACATCCAGTACACCTCGGGGACAACGGGTTTCCCGAAGGGAGCGACGCTGTCGCACCGCAACATCCTCAACAACGGCTACTTCGTCACCGGGCAGATCCGCCTCGGACCCGGCGACCGGCTGTGCATCCCGGTGCCGTTCTACCACTGCTTCGGCATGGTGATGGGCAACCTGGGCTGTACGACGCACGGCGCGACGATCGTGATCCCCGCTCCCGGGTTCGATCCGGGGCACACGCTCGCTGCGATCGAATCGCAGAGCTGCACAGGTGTTTACGGTGTCCCGACGATGTTCATCGCGATGCAGAACCATCCCGACTTCGCCGCCCGTGACCTGTCGTCGCTGCGCACCGGCATCATGGCCGGCGCGGTGTGCCCGGTCGAGGTGATGAAGCGGTGCATCGAGGACATGCACATGGCCGAGGTGGCGATCGCGTACGGCATGACCGAGACGTCACCGGTGTCCTGCCAGACCCTGATCGACGACGACCTGGAGAGGCGGACCGCATCCATCGGCCGGGCCCACCCCCACGTGGAGATCAAGATCGTCGACCCGGATACCGGCGAGACCGTCGACCGGGGTGAGCCCGGCGAGTTCTGCACCCGCGGGTACTCGGTGATGCTCGGCTACTGGCGCGAAGCCGACAAGACGGCCCAGGCCATCGATTCCGACGGGTGGATGCACACCGGGGATCTGGCGGTCATGAGGCCCGACGGCTACTGCAACGTGGTCGGGCGCATCAAAGACATGATCATCCGCGGGGGAGAGAACATCTACCCCCGCGAGATCGAGGAGTTCCTCTACACCCATCCCGACATCGAGGACGCTCAGGTGATCGGGGTGCCCGACGACACCTACGGCGAGGAGGTGTGCGCATGGATACGGATGAAGGCCAACCGCGAGCCGCTGGACGCCGCGGCATTGCGTAACTTTGCCTCAGGACGCCTGGCGCACTACAAGATTCCGCGCTATGTGCATCTGGTCGACGAGTTCCCGATGACGGTCACCGGCAAGATCCGCAAGGTGGACATGCGTGCGGAGAGCACCCGGCTGCTGGGGTTGTGAGCTCAGCGGTATTCGGTGAAGAAGGCCGCCACGTCCTCGACGAACAGCTCGGGTTGCTCGAACGCCGCGAAGTGCCCGCCGTGCGGCATCGTCGTCCACCGGGTGATGGTGTAGTTGTCCTCGCACCAGTGCCGCGGTGCGCGCAGCACCTCCCTCGGGAATGCGGCCACCCCGGTGGGCAGCGTCACCGGGCCACCGCCGCCGAAACTGCCGAAGCTCTCCCAGTACAGCCGCGCCGAGGACGCCCCGCAACCGTTCAGCCAATACAGCATCACGTTGTCGAGCAACTCGTCTTTGGTGAGCACGTTCTCGGGGTGGCCGTCGCAGTCCATCCACGACCAGAACTTCTCCACGATCCACGCCATCTGCCCGACGGGGGAGTCCACCAGTCCGTAGCCCAGCGTCTGCGGTCGGGTGGACTGCTGCTTCGAATAACCCGAATCCCACTTCTGGTAGTAGTCGAGCCGCTCCAGGGCGGCCGACTCGTCGGGGCTGGGGTCACGCAGACCCTTCGGCGGCCGACCCAGCGGCATGTTGGTGTGGATGGCCACGCAGCGACCGCGGTTGCGGCCGATCTGAGTGGTCACGGCAGCGCCCCAGTCCCCGCCCTGCGCGCCATAGCGCTGATAACCCAGCCGTCCCATCAACTCGTCCCACGCCTCGGCGATGCGTTCCACACCCCAACCGGTGTGCGTCGGCTTGCCGGAGAAGCCGTATCCGGGCAGCGACGGGCACACCACGTGGAAACCGGCGGCGTTCAGCGGTTCGATCACCTTGTGGAACTCGACGACCGACCCGGGCCAACCGTGGGTGATCAGCAACGGGAACGCGTCATGCCGTGGGGCGCGCTGGTGGATGAAATGGATGGGAAGTCCGTCGACCTCGGTGGTGAACTGGTCGAAACGGTTCAGCGCAGCCTCGCGTGATCGCCAGTCGTACTCGTCGGCCCAGTAGGTGGCCAGTTCGCGGGCGTAGGCCAATGGGATGCCCTGGCTCCAGTCGTCGACGCACTCCTGCTCCGGCCAGCGGGTGCGCACCAGCCGGTCCCGCAGGTCGGCGAGGTCGGCATCGGGGATGTCGATGCGAAAGGGCTGGATGTGGGCCATGCCACATCCTGGCATTTGGATAATCGGGAGACGTGTGGACCCCCGCTGTCCTGGTGATCGCGACGACGACGCTGGTCGGCTGCGCCGTGCTGGGCGGAGCCGTCTACGAGGCGTTGGTGGTCGATCCGTTCTGGCCCAAGCGGCCGGGCATCGTGCAGCCGCGCAACGGAGGAATCTCCCGGGCGCGTTTCTGGCGGCCCGCACACCTCGCGTTCGACGTCCTGCTGGTGGTGTCGCTGGTGGCCGGCTGGGGCGACCCCGACGTCCGCGCCGCGCTCCTGGTGGCAGTGGCCGGTCACGTCGTCGTTCGAATCTGGTCGGCGGTCGACCTCACCCCGAAAGCACTTGCCTTCGAAACCACCGATCCTGCCGATGTGAACGAATCGGCGGCCGCACGGTGGGCGAGACGGAGCCTGCTGCGGCTGCCACTGCATGTGCTGACCTGCGCAGCAATGCTGAGCGCTCTCGCCCTGACCTGACGTCTCCGGGTCTTCGGACCTCAAATATGGCGAAATTTTCGGATGTTTCGTCGTTTCGCTTCCGATTTCGCACCCCCTACGTCTAGCCTGGCAAACTGCCACGATTGTTTGGGGGGACATCATGGGTTATTCGCGCTATGTCGGTCGGGTGGGTGCCTTGGCCATCGCGCTGGGAATCGGCACGGCAGTCGCGTCGACGTCTGGAATCGCCTGCGCTGAAACGGAAACAGGTTCGGCCGGCTCGTCGGTCGAACGGACGACAGCTGGAGCCGACGATTCGAACTATTCTGACTCCGGCCTCGACGCCGCCGATACGCAGTCGGTTGATGGTGACGAGTCAGCTGATGCCGGGGACGACCCCGGCCTCGATGAAGACGTTGATATCGACAGTGAATTCGACTCCGATGCCGACATTGCCGATGGGGACGAAGAAGACTCCGCTGCAGAAGAACTCGTCGGATTCGACAATCCCGAGGCTGAGCTCGTCGAACCGGTTGAGGATCGGAGCGAACGCTACGCCGCTGAGGCCGATCGAGTTTCGAGCACACCCGTGGAGCACCTCGAAGCAGTTCCGCCACGTCCGGAACCGGGCAGTGAGGTCGTCGACGATGTCCTCATCGACCTCGGAGACACCGAGCCGTTCACCGCGGATGATCCGATGATCAGCGCGGAAGCAACCGATCCCGGCATCGTCGAAGAGACGCGCCCCGTGTCGGCGCCTCCAACGGCGAGCACCGAACAGGCCGACCTGGCATCTATCGCATCACCCGTGATCTCGCCGTTCGACGCGTTCGGCACCGACATTCCGGCCGAATCGCCACTGCTGTGGGGCTTGTTGGCGTTCGCGCGTCGGCAGCTCGGACAGCGCGAAAAACCCGCACTCGAAGGGGCATTCGCTCCCGGGGCGTCGGCCATCGACGACAACAACGCCGCTCCGACCGGGTGGGCCTGGGTGGGTTCCCCAGGGTGGTTCACCGGCAAGGTGTCGGGACAGGTGTTCGGCTTCGATCGCGACTTCGACCGCGTGACCTACGCCGGGTCGACGAACACGGCCAAGGGCAGCGTGGTGGTCGATTCCCGCGGTCGCTTCACCTATACGCCGACGGATGCCGCACGTCACGCGGCGGCGAAGGACGGAGCCACCGAGGCGGACACGACTGATTCGTTCGTGGTCACCATCGATGACGGCAACGGCGGGCTGACCGGGGTCGAAGTTTCTGTCCGAATCCGTGCTGCCAACTCCCGCCCCCGCTCGTCGGGCTCGGTAGGGCTGCCCGCGATGGACACCGGCGCGGTGACGGGGACGATCGTCACCCGCGACGCCGACGGGGACGTGCTCAGCTACCGGGCCAGCGGGCTCGACAAGGGCGACGTGGTGTTCGGCGACGACGGCAGCTTTGTCTACACCCCGACTCCGCAGGCGCGCGAGGACGCGGGTCGGCGGCCGGGATGGTCGTGGGACCGACAGGACACGTTCGCCGTCACCGTCGACGACGGGCACGGCGGCACCGACACCGTGCGGTTCACCGTGCAGATCGCCGCCCTCGACAATGAGGGGCCCGAGCTCGAAGACGTCGTCCAGGGTGATCCGAGCAGCTGGACGGCGACCGTGACCGGCCGGGTGCTCGCCACCGACGCCGACAACGATCGGCTCACCTACGCAGGGTCGACTGAGACCGACAAGGGCCGCGTCGTCGTGTACTCGTCGGGGCGCTTCAGCTACCGCCCGACTGCCGAAGCCCGCCACGCCGCCGCAGTCGAGGGCGCGGGTGCCGAGGCCACCACCGACAGCTTCAACGTGACCGTCACCGACGGATTCGGTGGCGCCTTGACCGTGCCCGTAACGGTGAACATCGCGCCGCACAACAGCGATCCACGTATCACACGGGTGCGCGCCACCACACCCGACGAAAACAGCGGTGAAGTGACGGTGGCGCTGACTGCCCGTGATCTCGACGGCGATGACCTGACCTTCAGTGCACCGGCCTCGACCGGCAAAGGCGCCCTCGTCGACAACGGGGACGGAACGTTCACCTACACGCCCACGCTGGCCGCGCGGGTGGCCGCCGGCGCCGAGGATGCGCCGGACGCTGCCAAGACCGATGTGTTGAGCTTCGCGGTCAGCGACGGACACGGCGGCACGGACAGTGCCAGTGTCACAGTGACCATCGTGCCGGCGGTCGGCAACGCCGCTCCGGTCGATGGCGAGTTCACCGCGTCCCCGCCGAACTCCGACGGCGTCGTCTCCGGTGTGGTGTCCGCCACGGATCCCAACGGTGACGCGCTGACCTTCAGCGGGACGACGTCGACCGCCAAAGGGTCGGTGGTCGTCGACCCCGATGGTTCGTTCACCTACACCCCGACCGCGGATGCCCGCCATGAGGCCGCGGCGTCGGGTGCGTCGACTGCCGACAAGCAGGACAGCTTCGACGTCACGGTGGACGACGGCAACGGTGGCACCCTGGTTGTCGCTGTCACCGTCCCCGTGAGCCCTGCTAATACCGCGCCGGTCGCTTCCTATACTGCGGGACAGCCGAATTCGGTCGACGGCGTGGTCGCCGGATTGGTGACCGGATCCGATCCGGACGGCGACACAGTGACCTTCACCGGGCCGGTCACCTCGGTCAAGGGCGGCACCGTCGTGCTGGACAGTGCAACAGGTCAGTTCAGCTACACCCCGACTCCGGCGGCGCGCGATGCCGCGGCGATGGCGGGCGCGACCCCGGCCGACAAGTCGGACAGCTTTGCCGTCGTCGTGGGCGACGGTCACGGTGGCACCGACACCGTCACGGTGTCGGTAGCGGTGCTGCCCGCACCGAACAGCGCTCCGAGCAACGGGAACGCCGTCGTGGGGCAACCCGGAAGCGCAGGCGTGGTGACCGGCACGGTGTCGGCGAGCGACGCCAACGGTGACACCTTGACCTTCGTCGGGTCCACGACGACGTCGAAGGGGTCGGTGGTGGTCAACGCCGACGGCAGCTTCGTCTACACACCCACCGAGGCGGCGCGGCACGCAGCGTCGGCATCGGCCGCATCGCCGTCGGACAAGCAGGACAGCTTCGACGTCACGGTGAGCGACGGCCGCGGCGGAACGCTGGCGGTCCCGGTCACCGTCACCATCGCCCCGAGCAACAGTGCGCCGGCCGCCACCTACACTGCGGGGCAGCCGAACTCGGACACCGGTGTGGTCGCCGGCATCGTCTCCGGATCCGACCCCGACGGTGACGTGCTGTCCTACAGCGCGCCGGCCACGTCCGCCAGGGGCGGGGCCATCACGCTGAACACTGCGACGGGTCAGTTCAGCTACGTGCCGACCCAGGCGGCGCGCGACGCCGCGGCCGCACCGGATGCCACCGCGGCCGACAAGGTCGACACCTTCACCGTCCTCGTCGACGACGCCCACGGCGGCGCCACTGCGGTGTCGGTGACTGTCGATGTCGCCCCAGCCTTCACGATCGACGGAACGCAGTTCCCCGGAGCTGCAGCCGGACCGGTTCAGTTCGCTGCGGACGGCACCGGTTACCTGACGCTGTTCAACCAGAGCTCCGACGGGTCGCTGGACATGACCGTCGTGATCATCCCGACGGCGGGGGCGCCGTTCGAGACCGATCCCATCCCGGGCTCCCTTCCCTTCGGCGCGCCGATCCTGCGGCCCAGCGGCGATCTGTTCCTCGTCAACCTCGCCGGGCTGGCGGCGGGCACCGCGAAAACGGCCATCTCGCTGGTCCGCTCGGATGGGTCGGTGACCACCCAGGAGGTCCTGGGAAGCCCCTACACGGCAGCACAATTCGCCCAGGACGGAACCGCCTACCTGACGGTGCTCACCGTCGTCGACCGCGGTGATGGGACGGGTCCGATACCGAGGATGTCCGTGGTTCGGGTCACGCCCGAGGGACAATTCTCCACCCACGACACCGGGTTTGCCGCGGCTGCGGCCTACATCCCGCCGGGCTCGTCGCAGGCCGTTCCGAGTATCGTCGTCGGCCCGGACGGCACCGCGTATCAGGCGTTCATGGCGTCCGCCGACCCCACGAGTGCGTTCTATCGTTTGGATCAGGTCGGCATCCTGGTGATCCCGCCGAGCGGCGACTCGGTCGTGTCGACTGTGGTGCAGGGCTCGCCATACGGTGCTGCGGCAGCGCTCGCCGACGGCACCGCCCGGCTGACGGTGAACAGCTACGCCGAGGGGCCCGTGGTGCTGATCGTCGACTCGAACAGGGTCTCTCGGGTTCTCGCCGCTGATGCTCTGCCGCTCGGCAATCCGGCCACCGGTCAGCACGTCTCGTACCTGGTCGTCAACGGTGAGACGGGTGCCACTCTGATCAGGATCGCCGCTGACGGAACGCAGTCGAGCATCGCGTTGCCCGGGGACCCGGCGCCGATCTACGACGTGACGCAGCCGCAACTCACCGCGCAGTCCTACGTTGCGGTCGGCCCGGACGACCGCGCGTATGTGCTGTTCGAAGGCGAACTCCGGGTCTACGGTCCGGCGGGCGCCGAGAGGGTGATCCCGGTCGACGGCCCACTCGGGGCGCTGCGGTTCGGCGAGGACGGCACCCCGTTCGGCCTGCTGATGCACGAAGACTTCGACACGGCCGCGCTGGTCAACCTGTCCACTGGCGTGGCCACGGATCCGATCCCGGTGGGCAGCGGGGGAACCGTCGTGCTGGTGACCGGACCCGACAACTCGGCGGTCTTCGCTTCTGCCATCACCGATTACGACACCGGGGCAACCGTCGGAACTGCCGTGGCGCTGATCGGGTCAACCGCGATCGACATCCCCCTCGGTGGGGGGCAGGTCAGTTCCGCGGTGTTCGGTCCCGACGGCCGCGCCTATGTGAATGCCGTGACGTACGACCTCGACACCAGCACGGGAACAGTGACCTCCGCGACAACCACCGTGTATGCCGTCGACGCCGGCGGGGCCGCGGTGGTCTTTGCCGGAGACGGCATCGGAAGCACCTCGATTCGTGACGGCAAGATCTACCTCACGCTGACCGACGTGACGAACGCTCCCGATGTCGTCACCGTCATCCGTGAGCTGGACGTGTTCAGCCCGTCGACGGAGCTGTGACCTCGGCGTGGTTGTCGACAGCTCAGCGTCGACAACCACGCCGAAATCGCCCGGCAGCTGTGGTGGGATCAGGGGGTGACTGAGCCACAACCTGATCCGGCCATCACCGCGCGGGCCATCACGATGCGCGGACCG
>CAXEZH010000376.1:0-14694 GCA_964000695.1 uncultured Mycolicibacterium sp.
CGAGCATGTGCCGGTAGGTGAGGTTACCGCGCTCGAAACCCTGAGTATCGATCCAGTTGTGGTAGCCCGGGTCGTCGTGGGCCAGGATCAGCCGCACCTTGCCGTCGGAGTCGACGGCGGTGCGGCTGGGCGTGTAGCTGACCGGTCGATACAGAAAGTCCATGCTGTTGAAGAACACGCCCATGTTGGTCAGCATCCACAACCCGTCGTGCGCGGCGAACTCGACGATCAACGCCTCGCCGGCGGCGAGCTGCCAGTGCATGTTCGTCGCAGCACGGCCACGCTTGGCGTCAGCCCCGGTGACGTCCAACGCGGGGAACTGATTCGGGTGCTCGGCGTCGACCCCGCCGTAGGTGAAGGGGAAGTCAGGCCAATCGTGCATCAGCCCGGTGACGAAATCGCCCGCCCAGCTGATCGCTTCGAGCATCGTCCCGGTCGACGGCACCGGCCGCGGCGAGTCCATGTCGACGCGCTCGATGCGCAACCGTGCCGGCTGCTCGTCCCAGGAGTCGAAGCCCTGGCGGATGAACACCTTGCGGGACCCCGAGGTGGTGGGCAGCCAGTTCCCCTGCCGCTCGGGACCACCCAAAAACACCTCGAAGGTGCCGTCGTCGGCGACCACGAGCCGGTCGGCGGACAGGTTCGCTTCCGGCACGTCGCCGAACGGTTCGTGCAGCAAGCCCGGGCCGTCCGGCCGTGCACCCTGCACGGTGATGTTGAGAAATCGGGCGCCACCACGCTCACCCACGATCCGGTAGGTTGACGCGCCGTCGATCCACGCCTGCTGATAGGTGAAATCGGCGCAGTCCCCGCCGAGTTTGCGGTTGGGCCCGCAGAACGCGTGCAGAGCAGGATAGCGGGTGTCGCGGGTCTCGAGGGCCAGGTCGAACGCCTGCCCGAGGTTCTGGGTGAGGAATCGCAACGCATCGACGCGGTGCATACCCGAAACCGGGTTGTGGTCCTTGAAGATCAATTCCCCGGCCACGTCGAGCCTGGCGCAGAAGTGTGACCACGCCTGCCGTAGCGCGGCGTCGTCGGGACCCTCACCGAATCCCACGATCACCGCCCGTGTCGATCCGGGACAACATCTCCGACACCACCTCGCAACCCCGGCGGGCGGCGGCGAGGCCACCCTCCTGCTCGATGCGGGGCCCGATCAGCTCGAGGTCGACGCCGTGGCGGTAGCCGGCCGCGATCGCGCGCCCCAGGAATGCCTCGACGGGCACGACGCCGTCGCCGGGTACCGCCCGGGCCGGCAACGCGCGGTCACCGAGGACGTAGTCGCTCAGCTGGATCATCTGCAACCGTGGCATCGCCCGTTCGACCAGCGCGTCCAGATGCGCTTCGGCCCAGCAGTGGAACAGGTCCACGCAGATACCGAGACCTGCCATCTCGGCCAGTTCGAGGGTGTCGGCCAGGGTGTGGGCGATGTGCAGGTCGGCGTACAAAGCCGACGCGTTCTCGATTGCGAGCGTCACGCCTGCCCGGTCGGCGTGCTCTAGACAAGGCGCCACGACGGAGCAGAACCGCTCGGCCGCCTCGCCCCACGATGCCTTCCCGCGACCGCCGGTGAGCATGTAGACAGCCCGTGCGCCGACCCGGGCCGCGTCGTCGATGCGCCGGTGTAACGCGTCGGGGGTCGTGAACAGGTGAAACACCGTCTCGACCGAATAGCCTTCGGTGGCGATCACTTCGGCCAGCCCCGGATCGTCCAGCTGCGTGTCGATCAGGCTGAGTTGCGAGACACCGAGCTCGCGCCAGTGGCGACGCATTTCCTCGAGCGTCGCACCCGGAAACGTGACGCTGTGCACCGAGACGCGCGGGTCAGTCACGCGTTTCGATCTCCACCCCGAAGCGCTCCCGGAAGGGCCGGAACTCCTCGTGCAGCGCGCCGAGGTCCTCGCCGATGTCGGTGAGTAGCGTTGTCGAATAACGGAATTTGCCGTGCCGGTCACCCTTGTTGTGGACCAGATACTCATGCATCGCCGCCTCCGCGGAACTGGTCAGATCGCGACCGCAGAATCGGTAGCAGCGCCGCACGGTCCTGACGGGATCGGTGATGAAGTCCGTGTAGCGCACATGCAGGATGCGGGGATCGTCGACCAGGGGGTGGGTCATCGTGTTGGCGATGCTGGCGCGGGTCAGCTCGAGATGCATCTTGGCCGCGGCATGCAGGTCGACGGGACCCACGATGCCCTCCAGGATGTCCGCCATCATCATCGTGCGGGACGCGGCGACCTGAACGGGATCGCGGTGCAGCCACACCAGGCTCGCATCCGGATAGGTATCGAAGAACTCGGCCAACCGGAACCCGTGGAAGCCCTTGAGCACCCAGTATTTCGCCGGCCTTCGGTACTGACACTGCTGCAGCATCGCCTTGTGGATGCGGTACTGTGCGGCCGCATCGGTGGGCAGCCCCCCGACGACCGTCTGCATCGGCACGCGCCACCAGGCGGTCGGGGTCATCACGCGGAAGTCGAATGCCCAGGTGCGCTCGTCCTCCGGCAGCCCGTCGCCGAGCATGTCGTTGTAAGGATGGCTGTGCAGCCACTTGGGCATCTGTACGTTGATCTCGCGCCAGTCCTCGTCGGCCCGCGCGCGACGCGGGTCGTCCGCGTCCGCGATGCCCGGTGGCGGCGAGGGATACATCACCTCCCAGAATCGCAGCGCGCGCGCGTTCGGGTCGACGGACATGAGTGCGTGCATCAACGTGGTGCCTGAGCGAGGCTCTCCGGTGACGAACATCGGCGCTTGGATCACCTCGCGGGCAACGGGGTAGCGATTGCGGTCCTCGAAGAACTGCAGGCGGCTGGTGAGCAGACCGTGGCAGACATCCTCGGCCCGACGGCAGCCGGCCTCGTCCATAGCGAGGGTGTTGAGGTGGTCGACGACGAGGCCGAACCGCTGCGGCAGCGTCGGATCCCCGTAGTCGGACAACCCGGTCTCGGTTTCGGCGCGGGCCAGCATCTGGTCGGCACGCAGGCGTCCACTCATGCGACTCCCCCGCACAGCGCGATCAGTTCGTCCTCGGCTGCTCGGACGTTCTCGGCCGAGGTAGCGGCGTAGTCCAGGCCGGCCATGGCCCCGTAGTCCAGGATCTTGGGGACCCGAAGGCCGGCGTCGACGTATTCCTTGACCGTCTGCGCCACCTGTTTCGGCGTTCCGTGCGGCACGACGGCCAGAATCATCTCCGGCTCGACCCGGTCCAGGAAGTCGACGATCCGTTCCCGGGTCAGCACCGCAGGGTCGATGTCGTGGAAGCCCCGCCAGCCCTCACCCATCGGATGGTCGAACCCGAAGGAACCCAACAACTCTGCGGACACCTGCAGCAAGAACGACTTCACCAGCGGCGCGTCCAGGATCTGGGCGAGCGCGGTATCGTCGCTGCCCATCACGCATACCTGAATGAAGCAGGGCGTGATGGCCATCGGGTCGCGGCCGGCCCGCTCGGCGGAACCTCTCACCCGCGCCAGCTTCTGGGCGTAGTCCTCGGGAGTCCACGCCCCGGCGGGCCACCACCCGTCGGCATATCGGCCGGCGATATCCAGGGAGCGGGGTCCGCTGGCTCCGATCCAGATCGGCGGGAATCGACCGTCGTACGGCTCGGTGTCCAGACGGGCGTGCTGGAGTCGATAGAACTGTCCGTCGAAACTCACCGGCCCGTCGCTGTCCCAGAGCAAGCGGATGACGTGCAACGCCTCCTCGAATCTGCTGACCGGTCGGTCGAAGTCGAAGCCGTAAGGCTCGATGTTCTCGGCCTCACCGCTACCCAGACCGAGGATGAACCGACCCTTGGCCAGGTGGTCGATCGTCAACGCGCTCTGCGCCAGCGATGCGGGGTGGCGGCGCACGGTGTCGACGACGCTGGTGACCAGTGGCACGTTCTCGGTCAGCACCGCCGCCGCAGCCGCGACGGCCATGCCGTCGAGGTGGCGATGTGGTGACGGTGAGGCCACCGCGAGGTCGGTGAACTCCGGCGTCCAGATCGAATCAGGCCAGAAGCTCACCATGTGGTCGGGCAGCCAGATGGAGTGGTAGCGGCCGCTGTCCAGACGTTCGAGCACAGCGAGGTCCAGCGGAAGCGTGGTTCGCAGGAACGCCGCCGGCTGCACCTTCATCCGATGTCCCTCCGCAAGTTCGTCTATCGACGTGGCAGGCCGAGCACCTGCTGGGCGATGATGTTGCGCTGTATCTCCGACGTGCCGCCGGCGATGGTGCCGCCGAAGCTCCGCGCGTATCGCTCGAACCAGCTCGCGAAGTAGTGATCGAGGTTCATGTGGGCATACGGACCCGACGTCGCGGGATGAATCAACCCGTCGGGACCACTGGCCTCCAGCGCGAGCCCTTCGACGCGCTGCTCGGCCTCGGCGCCGAGCAGCTTCGGGATGGATACCGATGCCACGTCGACTTCGCCTCGCGCCGCCTTGGCGATCCCGACCGATCCCAGCAGGCGCAGGGCCTCGTAATCCATGATGCTGGTGGCCAGAGCATCGCGCTCCAGTGGACCGGTGGCCTCGAAGTCGGCGATGGCGTTGGCGATTCGATCGGCGAAACCCAGCCACATCATCGTGCGTTCGTGCCCGAGTGAGCCGTTGGCCACGCCCCCCCCGCCGTTCAGAGGTCCGACCAGGTTCTCGGCCGGCACTCGGACGTCGGTGAAGAAGACCTCGTTGAAGTCGAGATTGTCGATGCCGCACATGTCGGCGAACGGGCGGCACACCACACCCTCGAGGTCGGTCGGGATCAGCAACACGCTGATGCCCTTGTGTTTGGGCGCATCGGGATCGGTCCGCACGAACGTCAGCAGGAAGTCGGCGTCGTGGGCGCCCGAGGTCCACACCTTCTGGCCGTTGACCACGAAGTGATCGCCGTCCCTGACGGCTTTGGTGCGCAACGACGCCAGGTCGGAGCCTGCGCTCGGCTCGCTCATGCCCAGCGAGGCGGTGCGTTCCCCGCGAAGGACCGGGACGGCCCACTGGTGTTTCTGCTCGTCGGTGCCGAACGTCAGCAGCGACGCCGCGATGATGTTGACGCCCTGCGGATTGAAGCTGTGATAGATACGGCGCCGACACAGCTCCTCGGCGTGGACGAAGGTTTGCAACACCGTCGCGTTGCGCCCGCCGAACTCGGGGGGTTGCGCAGGCAACAGCCAGCCGTTGTCGAACAGTAGGCGTTGAAAATCACGCGCCCACTGGGGCATGTGCGAGACGGACCGGGGTCGTTCCAGTGTCTCGGCAGCGCTGGGGGTGTGCTCGTCGAGGAACGCCGAGAACTCCGCGCGGAACTCCTCGACGTCGGAGTCGAATGCCAGTTGCACTACAGGTCCTTCCCATATTCCTCGGCGATCATTGCCCGGTGCTCGGCAGCGCCGCCCAGCAACAACTCCCCCGCCTTCGCGCGTTTCAGCGCGAACTGCACGTCGTTCTCCCAGGTGAAACCCATCGCTCCGAACAACTGGATGCCGTGCTTGAAGACCAGTGACTGGCACTCTCCCGCCGACGCTTTGGCCATCGCGGCGGCCAGGCGCCTGCGCGGATCGTCGGCGGCAATGGTCAGCGCAGCGAAATAGGCCAATGCGCGGGCGCGTTCGATGGCGACGTACATGTCGGTCGCCTTGTGCTGCACGGCCTGGAATGTGCCGATCAGGACACCGAACTGCTGACGGCTCTTGGCGTGTTCGAGAACCAGGTCGAGGATGCGCTGACAGGCACCGACCATGGTGATCGCCATGCCCATCAGCGCGACGTGCCGCGCGCGTTCGGTATCGGCACTCAGACGCTCGCTGTCTGCGACCTGCACGCCGGCGAAGGACACCTCGGCCACGTGCAGGATCGGGTCGAAGACATCGACACGGCGTGACGTGACATTCGCGCCGTCGGCGTGCGGGTCGACACAGAACACGCCCGCAGGCGTCACGACCGCGAACCGTTGCGCGCGGTCGCCGTCGAGGACGAACCGGTCGGTCCCGTTGAGCACCCATCCCCGCGCGTCGCGCACGGCCGACACACCAGAGAGCACCGCAGCACCGGCGAGCTTCGGATCGTAACGATCCCCCAACAAGGGTGCGTGCTGCGTCAACGTCGAGAGAAATGGTGTCGGATCGGTCGCCCGCCCCAACTCCTCGAGCACGATCGCGAGTTCGACGGCGTTCTCCGAGTCGGCCAGTTCGGTCCAGCCCGCCTCCAGGTAGCTGTTCCACAGCGGCGCCGGGTCGACGCCGTTCTCCGCGATGTCGCGAATCAGCGAGGCAGGGCACTGCTTGGACACCGCGTCGCGCACGGTCTCCTGCCACAGCCGCTGATCAGCATCGAATTCCAACAGCATCCAGCGCCTCCGGGATCGTCAACGTCGAACTGAGAATAACATTCTCTTTAGACGTGGTAACGGTTCTCCCAATGTGGCTATCCGGTTTCGCCTCTCGGCCATGGCTCGTCTGACCTGCAGACACTCTGACCTGCGCAAAGTAAACAACCCGATTGGAGAACATAATTCTTGCCAATGAAGAACTACGATCTACACTGGGTCCATGTCCGGTACCGAAGCCTGCTGCTGTGAGCGTCGGCGTCGGTCAGCCCGCCGGGCGGTTTCGAGAGGACTCGCGTGATCGAGATCAATGACGACACCCCGGCTGGCGAGGGACCCGCCCGCATTCCCTTGATCGATGCCAGCGTGCACATCTTCTTCGGCAACAACAAAGACCTGCGGGACAACTTCCTACGCGAACCGTTTTCCAGCCGAGGGTTTCCCGACTACGAGATGGACTGGTACGGCGCTCCCGGTGGGGAGTACGCCAAAGGCACCAAGGGACCGAACAAGGAGTACCCCGGGTCGGACGTCGACATCGTCGCCCAGCACCTGTTCGCCGACCGTGGCGTCGACGTGGCGGTATTGCATCCGATGACCCGCGGCATCATGCCCGACCGCCATCTGGGCACCGCGCTGGCCGCCGCACACAACGAGATGATGGTGACGCGCTGGCTGGACCATCCGGAATTCGGCGACCGTTTCCGGGGCACCATTCGAGTGGTCCCCGACGACATCGCCGGATCGTTGCGCGAGATCGCCAAGTACAAAGACCACCCCCGCGTGGTTCAGATCGGTATCCCACTGCAGTCCCGCGAGCTGTACGGCAAGCCGCAATTCTGGCCGCTGTGGGAAGCCGCTGTGGACTCCGGGCTCCCCGTGGCGGTACACATCGAGATGGGTAACGGCATCATGCAATCCCCGACACCATCCGGGGCCACACGCACCTATGAGCAGTACCTCGGCTTCATGTCGATGAACTACCTGTACCACCTGATGAACATGATCGCCGAGGGCGTCTTCGAGAAGTTCGACCTCAAGATGGTGTGGGCCGACGGCGCCGCCGACATGCTGACTCCGTTCATCTGGCGGATGGACTGCTTCGGCAGGCCGCACCTGGAACAGACCCCCTGGGCTCCGAAGATGCCCAGCGACTACCTGCCGGGCCACACCTACTTCATCCACGGCAGCCTCGACGGGCCGGGTGACGTCGACTTCGCAGGTGAGTGGCTCGATTTCACCGGCAAAGACGACATGACCATGTTCGGGTCCAGCTATCCGCTCTGGGGCATGGGCGAGCCGAGGCTGCCCGCCGCCTACAGCCTCGAGCAGCGCGAGAAAATCTGCTGGCGCAACGCCGCGGATCTCTACGGCATCGACGTTTCCCGGGACATCCCCACCGGCCTGGTCGCACAGTAGGAAGTCGAAGGAGGCTCCCGATGACGGTTACCACCAACAACTCGACGACCACCAGGGTCACTCCCACCGAGCGCATCCCGGTGCGCTGCGTGGATTCCGACGTGCACCCCATGCCGCGACGCGGCGAGCTCGTCGACTACATACCCGAACCCTGGCGCACCAAGTACTTCCTCAGCCACCCGCGCGGCGAGGGGATCTATTACGACGCGCCGGACTACGCGCACTCATATGCAATGCGCGTCGATTCCTTCCCTCCGGATGGCGAGTTCGCTTGCAGTGACCCCGATCTGGCACTCAAGCAACTGATCCTGGAGGCCGGATCCGACATTGCCATCCTCGAACCCACCCACGGCGAGTCCAGGCTGCCGGAGGCCACGCACGCATTCTGCGTCGCCACCAACCTCTGGCTGGCCAACCACTGGCTCGACCCGCACAACAACTGGCATCAGCGCTGGCGCGGGTCGATCTGCGTCGCCATCGAGGATCCGCAAGGGGCGGCCGAAGAGATCGAGAAGTGGGCCGAGCATCCCTACATGTCGCAGGTGCTCATCAAGGCCGAGCCCCGGCCGTCCTGGGGCCATCCGCAATACGACCCGATCTGGGCCGCGGCCACCAAGCACGACATCACCGTCAGCTGCCACCTGTCCCGGGGCTACTACGAGACGCTTCCGTTCCCGCCGGTGGGCATCCCCAGCTACAACCACGACTTCATGGTCACGTACTCGCTGCTGGCGGCGAACCAGGTGATGAGCCTGATCTTCGACGGGGTCTTCGACCGCTTCCCGAACCTGCGCATCGTCTTCGTCGAGCACGCGTTCAGCTGGATTCTGCCGCTGATGTGGCGGATGGACGCCATCTACGAAGCGCGCAAGAAGTGGATGGACATCAAGCGCAAGCCCAGCGAGTACGTCAAGGACCACATCAAGTTCACGACACAGCCGCTGGACTACCCCGAGGACAAGACCGAGCTGACGCGCGCATTCGAGTGGATGGAGTGCGACAAGATCTTGCTGTATTCGTCCGACTACCCGCACTGGACGTTCGACGATCCGCGTTGGTTGGTCAAACACCTTCCAGAGCATGCCCGGGAGAACATCATGTTCCGTAACGGCATCAAGACCTACCACCTGCCGGAGACCGTACCGGCTCTCGAGGGTCAGGTAAGGGTGTTCTGACGTTGACCGAGCAGACTTCCTCTGACCCGGCCGCCCAGCGGCAGCCCCGGCTGGCGCAGGGACGCGAACACGTCGTCGCAACCGTGGACGAGATCCCGCCCGGCACGCACAAGCTGGTTCCCATCGGGCGTCACGGTGTCGGTGTGTACAACGTCGGCGGCACGTTCTACGCCATTGCCAACTACTGCCCGCACGAAGGCGGACCGTTGTGCACGGGCCGGGCCCGCGGCCGAAACATCGTTGACGAGAGCGTACCCGGCGACGCCGTGATGGTCCGTGACCTCGAGTTCATCTACTGCCCCTGGCACCAGTGGGGATTCGAACTGGCCACGGGAACCACCGCGGTGAAACCCGAGTGGAGCATCCGCACCTACCCGGTACGGTTGGTCGGCGACGACGTCGTGGTGCAGGCATGACGACGACGCGAGAACCCGAACTGGAGCTGAGGCCGGGAGAACAAATCGTCGAGATCAACGGCGGTAACGTCGTCTACGAGATTCTGGGCGAATCCGGAGAGTTCATCGTCCTGACACCGGGAGGTCGATTCAGCAAGGACATTCCGGGACTGCGGCCGTTGGCGGAAGAACTCGTCGAGGGTGGCTATCGGGTGGTGCTGTGGGACCGCCCCAACTGCGGCAAATCCGACGTGCAGTTCTACGGGCAGAGCGAATCACACATGCGCGCGGAGACTCTGCGGCATTTGATCACGAACCTCGACATCGGCCCCTGCGTCATCGCCGGCGGTTCCGGCGGAGCCCGCGATTCGATGCTGACCGCGATGCTCTACCCCGAACTGGTCCGTAAACTCCTGGTGTGGAACATCGTTGGCGGTGTCTACGGATCGTTCGTACTGGGCTCGTATTACATCGTGCCCAGCATTCTGGCCGTTCGGGGTTCAGGTATGAAGGGCGTGGTGAATGTCGACGAGTGGAAGGAACGCATCGCGGAAAACCCGGCGAACCGCGAACGCTTCCTGAGCCAGGATCCCGATCAATTCCTGAAGTTGATGCTGCGCTGGCTCAACGCCTTCGTGCCCAAACCAGGGCAGACCATCCCTGGAGTCGAAGACGAGATGTTCGACAACATCAAAGTTCCGACGCTGATCATTCGCGGCGGTGAGAATGATCTGGATCATCCCAAGCGCACTTCGCTCGAAGTGAGCTGCCTGATCAAGGGTTCGACACTGATCGACCCGCCCTGGCCCGAAGACGCGTGGGAACGTGCCGGCGAGGCCCGTGCGTCCGGGAAGGTCAAGCGTTTCAACATGTTCGACACGTGGGTTCAGGCGGCGCCGGCCATGCTCGAATTCCTGGCTCGGTGATGACAGGGTCAGTCCACCGTGATGATATGGACCTCACAATTGGTCGAAGCTTCCAGCGCGGTGTGGATCCGGCTCTCGGGAACACGGGCGAGTTCGGCCTTGGGCAGGGTGACGGTGATGATGTCCCATCCGTCGTCTCCTGTCCGGCGCTCGATGACGCCGGTCAGGCCGAACCCGGCGAGCACACCCCGGGCGTCCTCATCGCTACCTCGGCTCACGAAGGTCAGCACCCCCAACACCGGCTCAGTTGCAAAAGCTTTCGCGCACAACGCAGCCGCCGCGGATTGCAGCGCATCCGGGTCCATGCCGGTCATCAGCACCTCGACCTCCCTGCGCCTGGGCGGCAACCCGGCGAGGTCGTTCTCGATGACCTCAGCATGCCCCTCGGCGGCCAGCCGCCCCAGCACGGCCATCCCGGCAGAGAGCTGTTCGGGGGTCAGGACGCCCTCCGGATCGACGCCGACCCGCACCACCGCTGTCCGCATGCTGAGAAGATTAGCCATTGGAGGAATGCTCCCGTGAGGGGACACCAGTCACGCGACGCGCAGGTGCCGATCAGCGAGGTCGAGAGGTATCGATGAGCACCGCCATGAACACCGAACCGGTAGTGGCCGTGTGGCCTGGCTTGACTTCACGTCTGTTGAGGGTGGGTGTCGGGGTGGAGACCGCGGCCGAATATCTACGCTCCGGCGGATACCAACACCTCGGTGACGCGGCGGCGCTGCTCGACGAGATCGCTCAGGCCGGCGTGCTGGGGCGCGGTGGCGCAGCTTTCCCCATTGCAGTGAAGCTGGCCACGGTCCGCGCCGCGGCAGCGCGGGGCCTGGACACCGTCCTCGTCGCCAACGGCGAAGAGGGTGAACCCGCTTCGTTCAAGGATCGATGGCTGCTGCGCAATCGCCCGCACCTGGTCCTGGACGGACTGCGGCTGGCAGCCGCGATCGTGAACGCCACGCACGCGCACGTGTACGTCTCGGACGCGGTCGCGGCAGAGTCTGTCCAACGGGCCATCGCCGAGTCGAGCGAAGAGGACCTCGGTGGCGTGGCTGTCGGGATTCGCCTCGTGGCGCCGGGGTACGTGGCCGGTGAGGAGACTGCCGCGGTCCACGCCATCAACGGTGGCCCGGCCAAGCCGTCGGACAAACCGCCCCGACCCTTCGAGCAGGGGGTTGGCGGGTTGCCCACGCTGGTCAGCAATGTCGAGACGCTGGCCAACCTGCCCTTCGTGCACCGCCACGGCGCAGCCGTCTACCGCGAGGTGGGAACCGACTCATCGCCGGGAACATTCCTGGCCACCGTGACGGGCGGAGGTCGTGCCGCGGGACTCTACGAGGTCCCCCTCGGCGTATCGGCAGCCGAGTTGATCGCACTGCATGGTATCGACACCGCCAGCGTGCGCGGGGCGCTGGTCGGAGGCTATTTCGCCGGCCTACTGGACCGTCGGATACTCGACATTTCGTTGGATTACCAAACGCTCCTCGGTGTCGGCAGCGGCCTCGGCTGCGGGGCCGTGTCGGTGCTGACCAGTGAGAGCCCGGTCGCCGTAGCGGCATCCGTACTGGCCTACTTCGACCGCGAAAACGCCGGGCAGTGCGGATCATGCTTCAACGGCACCGCGGCGATGGCGACCGCGGCTGCCGCCCTGCGCGACGGGCTGGCCACCGCCGAGGACGTCGAGCGGCTCGAGCGCTGGTCGGTGGTGCTGCGCGGGCGTGGCGCCTGCGCCACGCTCGACGCCGCCACGAACATCGCCGCCAGCCTTCTCGCGCAGTTTCCCGACGATGTCGCGCAACATCTCGCAGGCGGGAAAACCCCCTCTGGCACAACGGAATTCACTGCCCAGCGGCCCTTCGAGGTGGAGTCACTGTGACCGAGAACCTGCGCGTCAAACTCGACCGCACGCTGTGCGACGGTTTCGGCATCTGCGCCAAGCACGCTCCCGACTACTTTCCGCTCGATGACTGGGGGTATGCCGTTCTCGCCGGAGACGGACGCATCCCTGCGCGTGACCACGACGCGGTGCAGCGGGCACTCATGGACTGCCCGGTGCACGCCATCATGGAACTCGGCGAGCGCCGCCCGGATGACGCACCACCACCATCGGGGACCGAGCCTGATCTCGACCATCTGAAGACCGAGTCCAACGAAGCCGAGTGGGGATTCACCCGATGAGCGCTCGCGCAGCGACAAACCCTCGGGCGAGGAGCCAACGATGAAGAGCAGAGGAGCCCGATGAGTCGCCTCCCCCTGCCCCAGCTGACTTTCGACAACGAGTTCTTCTGGACGTCGGGAGCCGACGGTGTCCTGCGGATCCAGGAATGTGGCGACTGCGCAGCGCTGATACATCCTCCCCAACCGGTATGCCGGTACTGCCGCAGCCGCAACATGGGTGTGCGCGAGGTATCCGGTCGGGCGGTGCTGTCGGCATTCACCGTCAACCATCGGTTCTCCATACCGGGGCTGCCGGCACCATACGTGGTCGCACAGGTGGCAATCGAAGAGGATCCGCGGGTTCGGTTGACCACCAACATCATCGACTGCGATCCCGACGACCTCGAACTCGGCCGCGTAGTGCAAGTCGTCTTCGAGCAGAACGACGACGTGTGGCTGCCGCTGTTCAAGCCGACGGCAGAACCCGAGACCGCGCCCCTGCCGGACGATGAGATCGCGCCGTGCGATTTCGCCAAGTTCGTCCGCCCGATGCTGACCGCCGAGAAGTTCGAGGACGCGGCGGCCATCACCGGAATCGGGGCGTCCAAGATCGGTCGGCGACTGATGGTGTCGCCGCTCTCGTTGACCATCGAGGCATGCGAACAAGCCATCGCCGACGCCGGCCTGACCCTGGCCGACATCGACGGAATGTCGACGTATCCGGCCATGGATGCCATGGGAATGGGTGAGGGCGGCGTCACCGCGCTGGAGGGCGCGCTGGGGATTCGCCCCACCTGGTTCAACGGCGGCATGGACACATTCGGCCCGGGCGGCTCGGTGATCGCCGCGGTGATGGCCGTGGCGACTGGGATGGCCCGCCACGTGTTGTGCTTCCGCACGCTGTGGGAGGCGACCTTCAACCAGCTGATGAAGGAGGGCAGGCTGGCTCCCCCGGGCGGAACGCGGGTCAACAACTGGCAGGCGCCGTTCGGGGCCACCTCTGCCGCACATACGTTGGCGCTCAACGCACAGCGCCATTTCCACCGCTATGGCACCACCAAAGAGACCTTGGGCTGGATCGCGCTCAATCAGCGCGCCAATGCCGCGCTGAACCCGACCGCCATCTATCGCGATCCGATGACGATGGACGACTACCTCGACGCCAGGCCGATCACGACACCCTTCGGTCTGTACGACTGCGACGTGCCCTGTGACGGTGCGGTCGCGGTCGTCGTCTCTGCGGTGGACGCGGCCCGCGACGGCCCCAGGCCGCCGGTGTACTTCGAAGCGGTCGGGACCCAGATCATCGAACGCACCGACTGGGACCAGACGACACTGACGCACGAACCACAGGTACTCGGCCAGGCTGCACACCTGTGGACACGAACGTCGCTGCGGCCCGCCGATGTCGACGTCGCCGAGCTCTACGACGGCTTCACGTTCAACTGTCTGTCGTGGCTGGAGGCGCTCGGCTTCTGCGGGATCGGCGAGGCCAAAGACTTCCTCGACGGAGGAGCGGCCATCGCGCGTAACGGCGTGATTCCGCTGAACACCCACGGCGGCCAGTTGTCTCACGGCCGCACCCACGGTATGGGTCTGATCCACGAAGCGGTCGCCCAGTTACGGGGAGAAGCCGGACCACGTCAGGTCGATGATGCCCAGGTGGCCGTGGTCAGCAGCGGCGGTCTGACTCCGAGCGGTGTGATGCTGCTACGGACCGAGGCCTGAGCACTCGTGACAGGATCTGCCCCGCGTCCCCGCGTCGTCGTCGTCGACGGCGTTCCGATGTCGGGGCTCGTCGCGGCCGCGCCAGACCCGCGCGCGGTCATCGTCGCTGTGCATGGCGGCGCGACGTCCTCGGCATACTTCGACTGCCCTGGTAACCCGCATCTTTCATTGCTGCGCGCCGCGGCGGCAGAGGGCATCACCGCCATCGCTCTGGACCGACCGGGTTACGGCTCGTCTGCGGTGTACGCAGATGAGTTCGCAGACCCGGACCGCCGGGTGAGTGCCGCACTGCGCGCAGCGGAGAAGATGCTCGGTACCGGAAGCCGTGGCGCGGGGTTCTTTCTGCTCGGCCACTCGGCCGGTTGCGAGTTGGCGCTGCGGATGGCGATCGCCGCGGGCGACGTGGTCGGCGTGGAGCTGTCCGGCACCGGTCTGCGCTATACCGACGAGGCCAAAGCGATCATCACCGAGGCCACGGTAAGTTCCCGACCGGCGGGTTTACGCGATCTGCTCTGGCAGCCGACCGATCTCTACCCCTCCGAGGTCCTCACCGGTGCGCTCTCAGCGCCCGGGGTGGCCTACGAGTCCGAGGTGACC
>CAXEZH010000377.1:0-3183 GCA_964000695.1 uncultured Mycolicibacterium sp.
GCCGGGTGGAAGTCGGTGCCGTGCGTCGCGGTCACCACCACCACCGCGACGAGCAACGAAATCACGGTCAACGCCACGAGTTTCACCGACAGGTACTCACCGAAGCGCAGTGGGCTGCACACGACCGCCCCGAGCGTGCGTTCCTGCTTCTCGAAGAACACCGAGCCGCCGATGAAGAAGAAGCCGATGACGGCGATGTCGCCGATCAGCACATAGGGTTCGACGATGCTGCGCAGGTGGTGCGGCATGGGCAGCAGGACCGCCAGCCACAGCAGGCCGGAGATCACCGCGGCATGCACGAACCGTTGGCGCACCTGCAGGGTGGCCTCCAGGCGCAGGGCGCTGATCCAGCGCGTCATGCCAGGCTCCGGCCGGTGACGTCGACGAACACCTCGTCGAGGCTGGCCTCCCGACTGTGGATGGTTTCCACGTGGTGGGTGCGCAACACGGAATGGAAGTCGGCGTCTTCGGCCAATCCGTCCATCGGGAACTCCGCGGTCTGCAATGTGCCCTCCGGAGCGCGGTATTCGACGCGGACGAGTCGACGACTGCGGGCGATCTTCAGTTCTGTCGGCGCGTCGAGGGCGACGATGCGGCCGTCGACGACGAACGCCACCCGGTCGCAGAGTTCGTCGGCGGTGGCCATGTCGTGGGTGGTGAGGAACACGGTGCGGCCCCGGTCTTTCAGGTCCAGGACCATGTCCTTGACGCGGCGCGCGTTGACCGGGTCCAGGCCCGAGGTGGGCTCGTCGAGGAAGATCAACTCGGGGTCGTTGAGCAGCGCCCGGGCGAACGTCAGCCTCATCTGCATTCCCTTGGAGTACTTGCCCACCCGGATGTCCGCCGCCTCGGTGAGGCCGACCGCCTCGAGCAGGTTTCGCGGATCCTGCGTCGCTCCGTCGTACAGCGAGGCGAAGAACTGGAGGTTCTCGGCGCCGGTCAACTTCAGGTAGTGGTTCGGCAGCTCGAACGACACCCCGATGCGTTGGTAGTAGTCGGACCCCCAGTCCAGCGGGTCGCGGCCCCAGACCAGCATCCGGCCGCCGTGGCCGCGCAGCAACCCGATCAGCAGCTTCTGCGTGGTCGATTTGCCTGCACCGCTCGGGCCGAGGAAGCCGAAGATCTCTCCCGGGGCCACGGTGAAATCCATGCCGCGCACGGCGGGTTCGGTCGTCTTGGGATAGGTGTAGGTCAGGTCGCTGACGGCGATGACGGGTTCGGTGTTCATCTCGAGTCGTGTCGTCCTTCGGTTGGACAGCCGGGCAGGAATTCCGACCAGACTTCCCGGAGCGCCGCGTCAGACTATAGTGAATTTTCAGAAATTATTGAAGTCTTTGAACTATTCAGGAGGTCGGCTGGTGACACCCGCGCCGAGACTGCACGAAGCCGCGGAGCGCCTCGCCCTCGTCCTCTCGGGTCAAGGTCTGCAACGCATGACCGCCCGGGTGCTGACCGCGTTGTTGTTCTCCGAGAAATCCAGCGTGACGATGTCCGAGTTGGCGGACGAACTCCAGGCCAGCGCGGGCGCGATATCCGGGGCGCTGAAGAACCTGACGTCGGTCGGGCTGGTCGAGCGGGTGCCCGCTCCGGCCAGCAGACGTGACCACTTCCGGTTGCGGCCGGATGCCTGGGCGACGCTCTACACCGGTCAGAACCAGACGATCGCCGCGTTCCTGCAGGCGGCCGACGAAGGGATCGCCGCGACCGGTGGCTCCGGCCTCGCCCGGGACCGGCTGGTCGAGATGCGCGACTTCTACGCGTTTCTGCTGGCCGAGATTCCGGCGGTGCTGGAACGCTGGCACGCGAGCCGGCGCTGAGCGACAGGTACCCTCGGAACGAGTCCCCTCGCGAAAGGTCGCTCATTGTCCTCACCTGGCACCGCCGAACTCGACGGTCTCGCCGGCTGGACGGTGGATTTGATGGAGCGCCTCGGAGGCCCCGGAGCCGGGCTGGCGATCTTCCTGGAGAACGTGTTCCCGCCGCTGCCCAGCGAGGTCATCCTCCCTATGGCGGGGTTCGCCGCCAGCCTCGGTCGGCTCTCGGTCGTCGAAGCCGTGCTGTGGACCACCCTCGGGTCGGTGGTGGGCGCTTGGTTCATCTACTGGCTCGGCGCGCGGCTCGGCCATGACCGGATGCGCAGGCTGGTGCTCAGAGTCCCGTTGATCGACGTCGAGGACATCGACAAATCCGCGGCGTGGTTCGCCCGCCACGGCACCAAAGGCGTGTTCTTCGGCAGGATGCTGCCGTTCTTCCGCAGCTTCATCTCCGTCCCGGCCGGCACCGAGCGCATGAACTTCGCCGTATTCACGGTGCTCACCTTTCTGGGCAGCCTGATCTGGAACAGCGTCTTCGTCGGCGCGGGGTATGGGCTGGGCGCGAACTGGCACCGGGTCGAGCCCTACGCCGCGACGTTCCAGTACCTCGTTCTCAGTGCGGTCGCGGTCGCCCTCGGTTGGCTCGTCGTCTCACGCATCCGTCGCCGGCTGCGGGCCAGGGCCGGCACGGAGGTCTGAGCGGGGCAGCAGGCCGACCTGTCGGTACACCTCGCGCAGATAGCGCCGCATCTCGTCGACGTCGGGCGGCGCGGGTTGCAACACCCGGTAGGTGACCGCGCCCACCATCATGTCGATGGCCACCTCGAGGTCCGCGTCCGCGGCGACGGTGCCCAGCTCGCGGGCCCGCTCGAGGAGCGCGGCCGCCTGGCGGCGACGGGGCGCGATGTAGCGGCGCCAGTAGGCGGCCATCAGCTCCGGATGGCTGACCGCCGAGCCGAACACCCTGGCCACCAGGGCCCGGTACCGGGGGCTGGCCGCGGTGGCCGCAGCCCGTTCGATGGCGGCCTCGACCACCTCGTAGGGCGACGCGGACACGGCGGTCGACGCCCAACCGGATTCCTCGGCGACCAGCGTTTCCATGGCCGCCGAGATCAGGTCTTCCTTGTTCGACCAGCGCCGGTAGACCGTCGGTTTCCCGACGCCGGCGCGGCGGGCGATCTGTTCGATGCTGGCCCCTTCGACACCGCGCTCGAGAAACAGGTCCAGGCCGGCCTGCAGGATCGCCCGGTCGGCCTCGGCGTCGCGCGGTCGCCCGCGTGGCGCGGTCACGGTGCCGAGCCGGAGGTCAACGCGGCGTTGAGCCAGCGGTGCACCGCGGATGCGTCGCCGGGACGTCCCCGCGACGCCA
>CAXEZH010000378.1:0-26316 GCA_964000695.1 uncultured Mycolicibacterium sp.
AGACCGACCCGGATGTCGCCGAGGACGTGCCCGCCGTCGATGACGAGGCCGATGATGCGGGCACCGTCGAGGAGGCGCCGCTCGCCGAAGACGTGACCGACGTCGGTGCGGATGCGCCGGACGTCGAGGAGGCCCGGGAACCCGACGACCCCGGGGGCGCCGACGTCTCCGGCGACATCGACGGAACCGACGACTCGCCGGCCGCGGCCAGGCGCACTGCGCAGACCGCACCCGTCGACGAGGTCAGCGCTGCTGTGACCGACATTGACCCGGTACCGATGTCTCTCATCGAGAGTGACACGGCGACCGCCGGCCAGCGGAGCGCCGCCGCCACCGTCGCCGTGGCCGACACAGCGGCGACCGCGCCGGCCGTGGTCGACCCCGAGGTGCCCTCCTGGCGGCCGTGGCCCACGGCGTTCGACCTGCGCACCGGGCTGACCTACGTCAAGGACCTCATCACCAGCGTGGTCGACGCGGTGTTCCGGCCGTTCACCGCCGGTGCACCCGCTCCGTCCGCGGACCCGGCGGCGTGGGGATTGCTCGCCTGGGTGCGCCGGGAGTTCTTCAACTCCACCCCCAGCCCCGTGGCCAACCCGCTGCCTCACACCCAGAGCCTCACCGTCGACGGTGAGGTGGTGGTAACCGGCAACGTGGGCGTCGAGGACGCCGACGGAGACGAACTGACCTACACGGTCATCGGGAGACCCCTCAACGGCGGTACGGTCACCGTCGCCGCCGACGGCGGTTTCGTCTACCGGCCCATGAACGCGATGGCCGCGCTCGGCGGAACCGACACATTCACCGTCCTCGTCAGCGACGAGCACGCCGGACTGCACGTACACGGTCTGTTCGGGCTACTGAAGTTCGTGCCGATCGTCGGCGAGCTGCTCTATCCCGGCGGCGGAGACCGCATCGAGCGCACCATCACCGTCACCGTCGAGCCTGTCGCGGGCATCGACCTCACATTCCCCGACGAGTTCCATTGGGGTGTTGCCCATTCGGGGTTCCAGGCCGAAGGCGGTCCGGGCTCCCCAGTGGACCCGGCATCGGACTGGTACCGCTGGGTGCACGACCCGCTCAACCGGCTGCTCGGGCTCGTCGGCGGCGTCCCCGAGAACGGGCCGGGGGCGTACGTGTCCTACGAGAGCGACGCGGCGCTGGCCCGCGACGAACTCGGCATGAACACCTTCCGCATCGGCATCGAGTGGAGCCGGATCTTCCCCGACTCCACCGCCGCGGTCGACATCTCCGACGAGGACGGCACCGTCAGCCTGTCGGACCTGCAGGCTCTCGACGCGCTCGCCGATCAGGACGAGGTCGCCCACTACCGGGCGGTGCTCGACGCGTTGCGTGCGCACGGACTGGAACCGATGGTGACGGTCAACCACTTCACCCTGCCGCTGTGGGTGCACGACCCGCTCGTCGCCCGCCCGTTGATCCAGTTGGGTCTGCCGGCACCGGCCGCGGGTTGGCTGTCGTCGACGACGCCGCAGGAGTTCGAGAAGTACGCGGCGTACCTCGCGTGGAAGTACGGCGACCAGGTGGACAACTGGGCCACGGTCAACGAACCCTTCTCGCCGGTGCTGACCGAGTTCCTGGCGATCCCGTGGGTGGTGCCGAACTGGCCACCCGGGGTCCTGCGTCCCGACCTGGCCTCGACGTTCCTGGTCAACCAGGCCATCGGCCACGTCGCGGCCTACGACGCGATCCATGCCTGGGACACCACCGTGGCCGCCGCCGACGGGCCCGCGGCGTTCGTCGGGTTCACCCACAACATGATTCCGGCGCGGCCGGCCAACGCGGCGAACCGGTTGGACGTGCAGGCCGCCGACGCGTGGAACCACTACTACAACGGCTGGTTCCCCAACGCGGTCATCGACGGCTGGGTCGACGTCGACTTCGACGGCGTCCGGGACGACGGAGAGTTCTTCGCCCACATGGCGGACAAGGTCGACTTCCTGGGCGTGCAGTACTACGGCTCGCAGCCGATGTTCGGCTTCGGTGTCGCGCCGGTGCCGGGGTTCCCGTTCCTGCGCGGGTTTCCCATCCGCTGCTCGGCGGACTCGCCGACGTGCAGCGACTTCGACCAGCCGACCGATCCGGGCGGGTTCCGCGAGGTCCTCGAGGTTGCCGCGTCCTACGGCAAACCGTTGTGGATCACCGAGAACGGCATCGCCGACGATGACGACACCAAGCGACCGTCCTACCTGGTCAACCACATCGCAGTGGTGCAGGATCTGGTGGCCCACGGAACCGACATCCGTGGCTACACCTACTGGTCGTTCGTCGACAACCTGGAGTGGGCCGACGGATACGACCTGCAATTCGGTCTCTACGGATCTGACCCGCAGACTCCCGAGTTGGAGCGGACACCGAAGCCGGCGAGCATCGCGGCGCTCAGCGGCATCACGACATCCAACGCGCTGCCGTGGTGGCTGCTCGAGCAGTACCTGCCCGACTAACCGTCGGCGTTCATCTCGGCGAGGACCTGGTTCATGTCCACTTCACGCACGGTCTCGGCCAGCGACCAGTGGTGGCCGAACGGGTCGCGGACGACCCCATAGCGGTCGCCCCAGAACATCTCCTCGAGCGGGCTGACGACGGTGGCGCCGGCATCGACCGCCCGCTGGAACCTGCCGTCGACGTCGGGACCGTGCAGGTGCACCGTCACCGGCGTGCCACCCAGTGCCGTCGGCGCGCTCGACCGACCGTCGCAGAACTCGGGGAAGTCATCGTTGACGAACACCATGTGTCCGTTGATCCGAAACGCAGCGTGCATGAGCTTGCCGCCGGGCCCGGGCAACCGGGCCATCTCCTCGGCGCCGAACGCCTTGGCGTAGAAGTCGAGCGCGGCAGCGGCGCCGTCGACGACGAGGTGCGGCACGAGCATCGGGGTGTTGTCGATCGCCATGGGTTCTCCTTGCGGTTCGGTGGTCGGCATGGCCGAACAGGTTGACCGGAGAACACGCCAGAAGTCATCGCGGTCCGGGCACCCGGTCCTCGGCTCAGACCACGGAGAATCCCGGGGGCAGATCGGTCCGGCCGGTCAGCCCCAGCAGCACGGCCGGTCCCTGGCCCAGCGCGACGCCGATGCGAGCGGCCAGCGCCGCGGCGTCGGCCAGCACCTCTTGCGGCGGGTCGCGGTCGACGCCGACGGCCCGCGCAATGTCGATGCCGTGCACGGCGAGTTCGAAGGTGCGGGTGGGCAGATAGTTGCTCAGCCGAATGCCCAGCCCGCCGATCACCTCGATCAGTGGATCGTCGACGCCGTCGAGTTCGTCGAGCACGCGCGCGAGCAGGTGATCGATCGCCGAGGCGGGGTCGGCACCGAGGTCGCGGCCGGCCTGTCGGCCGCGCTCGACGATGGCGTCGGCACCCATACCGGCGGCGTAGTCGCGCATCCTGACGTAGTAGTCGACGGCGCTCGAAACATCCTCGTACGCCGCCTCGGTGCGCAGGTACGTGCTCACCGTGGTCAGTGACCGCGAGGTGTGACCGACCAGGTCACGCACTGTCCAGTCGCCCAGTCCGGGCTCGTCCCACCGGTCGTCGGCGATCGAGCGGACCAGATCGGCGAAGTGACCCGCTGCGGCTTCGAACACGCCGCGCCGGCCACGGGTGCCTGTCGTCATGAGCGGTGGAGCTGATCCCAGCCGTCAACCGACTCCGGGCTGCGCGGGCCCGGCCCGACGTAGATCGCCGACGGGCGCACGAGCTTGCCCAGCCGCTTCTGCTCCATGATGTGCGCGCACCATCCGGCGGTGCGTCCGCAGGTGAACATGGCCGGCATCATCTGCGGCGGAACCTGAGCGAAGTCCAGGATGACCGCCGCCCAGAACTCGACGTTGGTTTCGATGGCCCGATCGGGACGGCGTTCCCGGAGCTCGGTGAGCGCGGCTTGCTCCAGCGCCGCGGCGACCTCGTAGCGCGGCGCCGCGAGCCGCTTCGCGGTGGCGCGCAGGACGCGGGCCCGCGGGTCCTCTGCCTGGTAGACGCGGTGCCCGAAGCCCATCAGCTTTTCGTTGCGGTCCAGGATCCCCTTGACCACGGCCCGGGCGTCGCCGTTCTTCTCGGCCTCTTCGATCATGGGGATCACCCGGGCCGGCGCGCCGCCGTGCAGCGGTCCGCTCATCGCACCGATCGCGCCGGACAGCGCGGCGGCGACATCGGCGCCGGTGGAGGCGATGACCCGGGCCGTGAACGTGGAGGCGTTCATGCCGTGCTCAGCGGCGCTGACCCAGTAGGCGTCGATGGCCTCGACGTGGCGGGGGTCCGGCTCGCCTTGCCAACGGGTCATGAACCGCGCGGTGACGGTGTCGCACTCGTCGACAGTGCGCTGCGGCACCGCGGGCTGGTAGATGCCGCGGGCTGACTGCGCGACATAGGACAAAGCCATCACCGACGCGCGGGCCAGCTGATCGCGGGCCGTCTGGTCGTCGATGTCCAGCAGCGGGGGATAACCCCAGATCGGCGCGAGCATCGCCAATCCGGCCTGCACGTCCACCCGCACGTCGCCGCTGTGGATCGGCAGCGGGAAGGGCTCGGCCGGCGGCAGCCCGTGGCCGAACCGGCCGTCGACCAGCAGGGCCCACACGTCGCCGAACGTCACCCGATGGGCCACGAGATCTTCGATGTCGACCCCGCGGTAGCGCAGGGCTCCGCCGTCCTTGTCGGGTTCGGCGATCTCGGTTTCGAACGCCACCACGCCCGCCAACCCGGGGGCGAAATCCTTCGGCACCGCAGTCATGGGGTGGATTCTTGCACCCGGCTTTTTCGGCGGTGTCAACGGTCCAATTTCGTGGGCGGTGCCGAGGTCGGGTTTCGTCGCCGGGGCTGAGCACCGCCTCCGTCGCAGCGCCCGACGTAACGTTGTCCCGTGAGCACTTCTGATCATCTGGCGCGGATGCGGGTGGAGTACGGATCGGCGGAGAAGGACGGCAGCGCCGATCTGGACCCCGCCTGGCTCGGAGCCGATCCGGCATCTGGTTGGGTCTCGCTGCTGGAGTCGTGGCTGGCCGAAGCACACCAGGCCGGTGTCGCGGAACCCAACGCCATGGTGGTCGGCACGGTCGACGCCGAGGGCAGGCCGGTGACCAGGACTGTGTTGTGCAAGAGCGTGTCCGAGACGGGAATCTCCTTCTACACCAACTACGAGTCCGACAAGGGCCGGCAACTTGCCGCGAACCCCTACGCCTCAGCAACGTTCCCCTGGTATCAGCTCGGCCGCCAGGTCCACGTGCGCGGCCCCGTGCTCAAGGTGTCGGCGCAGGAAACCGCCGACTACTGGTCCACCCGCCCCCGTGGCTCACAGCTCGGTGCGTGGGCGTCGGCGCAGAGCCGCCCGATCGCGTCGCGGGAGGACCTGCTGCGCCAACTCGCCGAGGTCACCGAACGGTTCGCCAGCTTTGAGGACGTGCCCGTACCGCCGCACTGGGGTGGCTACCTGATAGCTCCCGAGGTCGTCGAGTTCTGGCAGGGCCGCGAGAATCGGGTACACAACAGGGTTCTGCTGAGCGGCGGTCGGGTGGCGCGGCTGCAGCCGTAGGTGTCAACCGCAGGGGTTCACGGGGGTTCGCGCAAAGCGGATTCCCATCTATCTCGACGTCAGGCGGGATAGATTGTCGAGGTGGCCGACAACAGGGGGGCGCCCGTTCTGGGTTTGCGCGAACGCAAAAAGCTGCGCACCCGCGCCACCCTGATCGACGCGGCGGTCGGTCTGTGCGATCGGCAGGGCTTCGACGGAACCACCGTCGACCAGATCGCCGCCATCGCCGACGTGTCACCACGCACGTTCAGCCGGTACTTCGCCACCAAGGACGCGATCGCGCTGGCGCTCATCGACGAGGTGCTCGACCACACCGCGGCCCAACTCGCCCGCCAACCCGCCGACATCGACCACTTCGAAGCGTTGCGGCAGGCCTACGTCGGCATGGCCGAGGCCACCAAGACCGCTCCGGCGGGCGGCTTCACGTCAGCGCGGCTGCTGCAGATCCTGCGGATCGTCGTCACCTCCTCGGCGCTGCGGCACGCCGCGATCGAGTACCGCGCCAACCCGGTCGACGCCGTCGTCGCGCAGCGCATGGGCACCACCGTCGACGACCGTCGGGTCAAGCTCGTCGCCGCGGTCTGGGGCGGCATGTTGATGACCGCGCTGCAGGACGCCACGCGCGACCTCACCGACGCCGTCAGCATCACCGTCGACGACCTCATCGACGCTTTCGAGGCGACGTACACCGACTTCGTCGGCCAGATCGCTCCGCTTCGGCAACTCGTCTGACCCCGCCGGTGCCCCCCGCGGGCGTGACTGCTGGAATGGGACTACCTTTTGGTAGGCAGACTTGTTTCGTGGTGGGCAGACTGCCTCGCGAAGACAGACTTGTGACCTCCGGATAGACCTGATCGACAGCGAAGGGATTCCAGTGGCCGATAACGCCGAAGCCGAGCAGCACGCCATCCTCAATTACCCCGGTGGCGAGCTCGAGCTCGACATCGTCAAGGCCTCCGAGGGGGCCGACGGCATCGCGCTGGGTTCGTTGCTGGCCAAGACGGGATACACGACGTTCGACGGTGGCTTCGTCAACACCGCCTCGACCAAGTCGGCGATCACCTACATCGACGGTGATGCGGGCATCCTGCGCTACCGCGGCGTGCCCATCGAGCAGCTCGCCGAGAAGTCGACGTTCATCGAGGTCAGCTATCTGCTCATCTACGGTGAGTTGCCGTCGAAGGAGCAGCTGGAGAAGTTCACCACGCAGATCCAGCGGCACACCCTGCTGCACGAGGACCTCAAGCGGTTCTTCGACGGCTTCCCGCGCAACGCCCACCCGATGCCGGTGCTGTCCAGCGCCGTGAACGCGTTGAGCGCCTACTACCAGGATTCGCTGGATCCGTTCGACGACGAGCAGGTCGAGCTGTCGACGATCCGGCTGCTGGCCAAGCTGCCGACCATCGCAGCCTACGCCTACAAGAAGTCCGAGGGACAGCCGTTCCTGTACCCGGACAACTCGCTGACGCTGGTCGAGAACTTCCTGCGCATGACGTTCGGCTTCCCCGCCGAACCCTACGAGCTCGACCCGGAGATGGTGCGCGCGCTGGACATGCTGTTCATCCTGCACGCCGACCACGAGCAGAACTGCTCGACTTCGACGGTGCGGTTGGTGGGTTCCTCGCAGGCCAATCTGTTCACGTCGATCTCCGGCGGCATCAACGCGCTGTGGGGTCCGCTGCACGGTGGCGCCAACCAGGCGGTGCTCGAGATGCTCGAGAAGATCCGCCAGGCCGACTTCGACGTCAAGACATTCGTCAAGAAGGTCAAGAACCGCGAGGACAACGTCAAGCTCATGGGCTTCGGCCACCGCGTCTACAAGAACTACGATCCGCGGGCGCGCATCGTCAAGGAGCAGGCTGACAAGATTCTCGGCAAGCTCGGCGGTGACGACGAGCTCCTCGACATCGCCAAGACGCTCGAGGAGATCGCGCTGACCGACGACTTCTTCATCGAGCGCAAGCTGTACCCGAACGTCGACTACTACACCGGGGTGATCTACCGGGCGATGGGATTTCCGACCCGGATGTTCACCGTGCTGTTCGCGCTGGGCCGCCTGCCGGGCTGGATCGCGCACTGGCGCGAGATGCATGGCGAGCCCAACAAGATCGGGCGTCCGCGTCAGATCTACACCGGCTACACCGAGCGCCCGTACGTAGCGATCGACTCGCGCTAGCCCAATCACCGCGAGCGTCACACTCCTGTCGCTTGCCAACCGAACTGTTGTAGTTTCACAATAGTTGTGTGAATGAAACTGTCGGCACGATGACGCCGCGGCGCAAGGCCATCATCCTGGTCTCCTGCTGCCTGAGCCTGCTCATCGTGTCGATGGACGCCACCATCGTCAACGTCGCGCTCCCGTCGATCCGCACCGATCTGTCGGCGACTCCGGCGCAGCTGCAGTGGGTCGTGGACATCTACACGCTGGTACTCGCGTCGCTGCTGATGCTCGCCGGCGCGGCCGGCGACCGGCTGGGCCGCAGACGCGTGTTCCAGACCGGGCTGGCCGTCTTCGCCGTCGGGTCGCTGGCGTGCAGCCTCGCGCCGTCCATCGAAACGCTCATCGCCGCCCGCTTACTGCAGGGCATCGGCGGGTCGATGCTGAATCCTGTTGCGCTGTCTATCATCTCGCAGATCTTTACCGGCAAGGTGGAACGCGCCCGGGCCCTGGGAATCTGGGGCGCGGTGGTCGGCATCTCGATGTCGCTGGGGCCCATCGTCGGCGGCCTTCTGATCGAGACCATCTCGTGGCGGTCGGTGTTCTGGATCAACCTGCCCATCTGTGCCGCCGCCATCGTGCTGACGGCGGTCTTCGTGCCGGAATCCAAGTCGGCCACCATGCGCACCGTCGACCCGATCGGTCAGCTGCTGGCCGTGTTGTTCCTGTTCGGAGTCGTCTACGCACTCATCGAGGGACCCGTTCTGGGGTGGGGCAACGCACGCGTCGTGATCAGCGCTGCAGTCGCCCTGCTCGCGTTCGTGGCGTTCCTGCGCTACGAGTCGCGCCGCACCGACCCGTTCCTCGATCTGCGATTCTTCTACAGCATCCCGTTCACCTCCGCGGTGATCAACGCGATCTGCGCCTTCGCCGCCTGGGGTGCCTTCCTGTTCATGATGTCGCTGTATCTGCAAGGCGAGCGGGGCTTCTCGGCGATGCACACCGGGCTGATCTACCTGCCCATCGCGGTGGGCGCGCTGATGTTCTCGCCGCTGTCGGGACGGTTGGTCGGGCGCTACGGGGCCCGCCCCTCGCTGGTGCTGGCCGGGACGCTGATCGTCGCGGCCTCGACGATGCTGACGTTTCTGACGGCGACGACACCAGTGTGGGAGCTGCTGATCGTCTTCGCTGTGTTCGGCATCGGCTTCTCGATGGTCAATGCTCCCATCACCAACTCGGCGGTCAGCGGGATGCCGCTGGACCGCGCCGGCGCGGCCTCGGCCGTCACGTCCACCAGCAGACAGGTCGGAGTGTCGATCGGCGTGGCACTGTGCGGTTCGATCGCCGGGAGCGCGATGGCGACCGACGGCACCGAATTCGCCAAAGCTGCCCACCCGCTGTGGTTCTTCTGCATCGCCCTGGGTCTGGTGATCCTGGCCACCGGCCTGTACTCGACATCTGAACGCGCCCAACGCTCGGCCGATCGGCTGGCTCCACTCGTGCTGGGCACGGATCGACCCACGGAGGCCGCCGATGTCCGGTGACGACCTGGCCGACCAAGTGTGGCGCGGTATGTCCGCGTTCGTACTCGACAACCGCGACGGATGGCGCCGCGCGGTCGTCGACCGCTCCGGGCTGCCGTTCAGCCGGATCCGAATCCTCAAGCGGCTCAGTCGCCATCCGATGACGGTCAAGGAGATCGCCGCAGCGGCCACCGTCGACGCTCCGGCGGCGACCGTCGCCGTCAACGATCTGGAGGAGCGAGGTCTGGTCGTGCGTGAGGTGGACCCGGACAATCGCCGCTGCAAGGTGGTGTCGCTGACCGACGCCGGCCGTGACATGGTGCGACTCATCGAGGGGGTTCACGACCCCGCGCCCCAGTCGCTGAGGTCGCTCGCCCCTGACGATCTTGCTGCGCTGCGACGAATCCTCGACACAGCAGCCGGGCCCTAGACCCGCACCTCTCAGCGGCCGAGAGCCGCCATCGCCGCGTTGTGGCCGCCGATGCCCGAGACCGCGCCACCGCGACGGGATCCGGAACCGCACAGCAGGATCCGGTCGTGGCCGGTGGCCACGCCCCACCGTTGCGCGGGTGAGCGCAGCGGTGCGTCGTCGTCGACGAACGGCCACTGCAGCGCACCGTGAAAGATGTTGCCGTGCGTCATTCCCAGCGTGCTCTGCAGGTCCCAGGTTGTCTTGGTCTCGATACACGGTCGCCCCGCACGGTCCTCGAGCACCACATCCTGGATCGGCTCGGCCAGCACCGCGTTCAGCGACGCCAACGCCGCGGAGGTCAGCGTCTCGCGGAGCTGGTCGGGCGGCGAGCTGGAAACGAGACTGTGCGGGGTGTGCAGCCCGAACACCGTCAGTGTCTGCGCACCGGAGGCGCGCAATGGCTCCGACAGGATCGTCGGGTCGGTCAACGAATGGCAGTAGATCTCACACGGCAGTGGGGCCGGAACCGAGCCCGCGACGGCGCGGCGATACGCGGCGTCGAGTTGGCTGTGTGTCTCGTTGATGTGGAAGGTACCGCCGAAAGCCTGTGCAGCGGTGACTGAGTCGTCGCGAAGACGAGGTAACCGGCGCAACATCAGGTTCACCTTGACCTGCGCGCCCTGGGTGACGCCGGGATCGTCCTCGCCGAGCAGCCGGGCCAACACGGCCGGCCCCACGTTGGCCAACACCTGCTCGCCGGTCACCGAGTACTCGTCGTCGCCGCGCCGGTAATGCACCCGACCGTCCGGATCGATGCTCAGAACCTCGGCGCCGGTGATGATTTCGGCGCCAGCGTGGGATGCGGCGGTTGACAGTGCGGCGGTGACCGCGCCCATCCCGCCGATCGGGACGTCCCAGTCCCCGCTGCCCCCGCCGATCAGGTGGTAGAGGAAACACACGTTCTGCAGCAGCCTGTCGTCACCGGTGTGGGCGAACGTCCCGATCAGCGCGTCGGTCGCCATCACCCCGCGGACGAGGTCGGAGTCCACGGCCTCGGTGATCGCCTCGCCGATGGGGCGATCGACGAGGGAACGCCAGGTGCGCTTCGCGTCGGCTCCGGTGTCGGTCACCATCGAGAACATCTGCGCGCGGGTGCGAAGCGGTTCCAGCATCGTCGGCCACATCCGCGTCGTCAGGACTCGGCAGCGACGGTAGAAGTCGGTGAAGCCGGCCTCGTCGGCCGCCGCGCCCACCGCGCCGAACGTGGACTGCGGACCGATCAGCAGACCGGTACGACCTCCGTCTGCCGGGTTGGGTGTGTACGACGAGTACGTGCGGCGGGCCAGCGGTATCCGGGCGCCGACGTCGTCGACGATCCGGCGAGGCAGCAGGCTCACCAGGTACGAGTAGCGCGACAGTCGGGCGTCGACACCGTCGAAGATGTGCGCCGACACCGCAGCACCCCCGACGTGGTCGAGTTTCTCGAGCACCTGGACGCGGCGACCGGCCCGAGCCAGGTAGGCGGCGGCCACCAGACCGTTGTGACCGCCCCCGACGATGACGACGTCGAAGTCACGCATGACCCCTAGTGTGCACGTCCGGGCTACGCGCGGCTCCCGGCGCGTGCGCACGCCATCTGCGCGATTTCGGTGTGCTCGTTGAGCGTGGTCGCCGCGGCGTTGAAGCGGTCGACGTCAGCGCGCAGCCCCATGAGCACCAGGAGTTTGACCGCGCGGACCGACCAGGCTCGCATGGGGGTCGCGACGTCCCGAGCCAGACCAGGCGTGCGCGACGCGGCCAGCGCTAGTTCGGCGGCTTCGCGCAGACCCGCACGACCGGATGTGTTGCTCATGGCGACGGTCGGGTGGCCGTAGTTCGGGTTGACCTGGCCGAGCGCAAGGGCATTGGCGAAATCCGAATAACTTAGCGCGGCGAGGTCCAGCGCCCGCGCGAACTGTGTACAAGCGGATATGGCCTCGGGAGCGGCCTGTGGCGGTTGTGCAGACGAGATGGGTGCAAATGCCAGCGAAACCACCACGGTCGAGGTGAAGAAGCGCAGACCGACGATGATGCACCCCCCTCTGACTCGGGTCCGAAAAGTCGGCGGCCCCTCTGACGATCCTCTGCGAGACTATGAATACCAGGTGATTTCGGACCGGCGGTGGTTCAACGATCCGGCGGACGGCGCGGAAAGTGAAATATTCGCCAGCCGTTTGCTGTCTGGACACTCGCTGCCCTGATCATGCAGGAGTAATTGACATTGGGGAAAGGCTCCTACATGCGTGCTTGGTGGGGGTTCGCAATGGCGACAGCCGCGGTAGCGCTGATGTCCTCGACGGCGAACGGTTTTGCGCAACCGCTCGTGGAACCGCCCGCTCCGGCACCTTTGGAGGTAGGGCCCCCACCGGCCGTCGGCGCGGTACCGTCCGCCCCGTCCGGATACCTGGAGACTCCCGAGGGGTGGGCGTTGACGGTGGCCGGAAGCAACGAAAGCCAGGAAGCGGTGGCGCCGTTGACCACCGCGCTGACCTCACGCGAGTATCTCGTCGGAGGTACCTTCACCGGCACCGTCACAGGTGACGGAAGCGCCGAGCTCACCGGCGGATCTCTCGTGGTCGGTTACCGCATAGGCTGCGGCATCATCGGTGGGCCTGTCGAGCTGTTCGGAACAGTCGGCGCCAACCCGAACATCGGACCCGATGCGGTGATCGGCGCGGTGGAGTTTCCGATCAACGGGCAGGCGAAGATCAACCTGCGTCCCGGAACCGTCACCTTGGTTCCGGTGGGGGAGAAGGAATTCACCGGCACCGAGGCCCGGGTCACCGTGACCGGGTTCCGCGTCAAGATCGACGGCTGCGTCGGACAGTCATTCCTGCAGTCCTACGCCACGCTGACCGCATCGACGGCAGACACGTCCGACGTCCTCACCTACGCCGGAGAGGTCAAGGTGGTCTGACATGCGTACCTTCGCCGCGGTGATGACCTTCACCGCAGCTCTGTCCGGGATAGCCGGTGTTGCGGCACCGCCGGTGTCGGCTCAGCCCGACCCAGGCGTGCAACCGGTCGGCGATGTCGCACCGGCCCCCGGCGGTGCGGTGCCGTCCGGCCCGCCCGGGACCGTCGTCACGCCCGACGGCTGGGAGTTGACGGTCTCAGCTCGCGACGAGTCCCAGGTCGCGGTTGCCCCGCTCACCACAGCGCTGTCGTCGCGGGAGTACCTCGTCGCCGCCACTTTTGTCGGCAGCATCGCCGGCGCCGGCGGTAGTCCACTCAGTGGGGGGACGCTCGAGGTGGGATATCAGATCGGTTGCGGCATCAGCCTCAACGTCGTGAAGCTGAACGGGTCCATCGGCATCACCCCGTCCGTCACGCCCACCGGTCTGGGCAATACCCGCCTTCCGGTGACCGCGCAGATCGAGGTCTTCCCGCAACCGGGGGAGATCATCAACGTGCAACTGCTTCAGAAGGACTTCACCGGGACCGATCCCCGTGTGACCGTCAAGGACGTCCACGTCAAGATCGACGGCTGCATCGGTCAGTCGTTTCTGCGGTCTTACGCGGTTCTGACGAGTTCGACCGAGACCGCCGATGACATCGTGGCCTATTACGGCGTCCCGAAGGTGGTGTGAGGTGAGAACCCTGCTCGCGGGCCTGCTGCTGGCGAGCGCTGTGGCGTCGGCGGCAACCGCGCACAGCCAGCCCGTGGCGCCGGTTGATCAGCCTGCTCCTGCGCCGCCCCCGCCGCCGGCGAACCCCCTCTTTCCATTGGCCCAAGCCGGAGCGCCGGTCTCGATCGGAGGGCTACCGGCGCTGCCGGACCTCTCCGGGCAGACCGGTAGCGAGTTCGTGTTGGGCCAGCACGACGCGCCGTCGGCCCCCGGAACGGCCGCAGCCGAAGCGCCCCACCTGTATCCGTTCAACAACCAATATCTGCTGCCCCAGCATCTCGTGCCCTCTGCTCCAGGTGAGGGGGAGCTGTTCGGTGTCGACCCCGGCCAGGAGGCCGCCGACATCACGGCGAGCGACTACCTGAAAAGGCTCTACCACAGCTATCAGGAGGGTGGTCTGGACGGCGCCCTGCTCGGACAGCGGCCCGTCGAAGGCGTGGGTAAGCCGCTGGAGGACATCCCCTCCTTGCCACCCGCCGCGCCGCAACCGTAGGGAGAGTCATGAGTTTGTGCAGGCTCAGTCGCAGCTCGCTGGTCGTCGTGACGTCCGCGTGCGTGGTGCTGGCACCTGTGACACCCGACGCCGAGGGCGACGGGCCTAGACACGTCGCGGTTCCCTACCTGCCGACGGCGGCGTTCATCCCGATTTCGCCGAGGTCGGGTGCAACGCCGATGTTGTTGGAGGACAGCGAATCTGTTGCAGAAGTGCGGAGCATAGGTGAAGCGCCGACGGCAGTGGCGGTCACCGGGGACCTCGCGCCGATCGACGTCATCAACGCGATCTCGGCCGCCGGGTATCTGCTCGTTGTGGTGCCGTCGCTGCTGTTCACCGTCCCCTTCCAGCTGATCACCGGTCAGTCGGACGCGATCGTCAAGTCGTTGAACAACATCATCACCGCGGTGAACACCATTTTGAAACTGGTTGGGCGCTCGATAGATCCCATCCCCACCGCGCAGACCGACATCGACGGTGCCGCTGCACTGGTCGTTTCTCGCGGCGACCGGGCCGAGCATGATGACGATCCACTGCCGGCCGAACTCGAAGCCAAGGAGCCCGAACAAGACCTCGCCGCGTCAGCCGGCGTCGATCCGCCACAGCAGCGGAGCGACGACGGCGCACCGGACGAGCCGAGCGACGGTACCGGAAGCGAGCTTGACACCACCCACGGAAACGAGGAACAGGACGACCGCGTCGAGCCGGCCGAAGAGCGCTCGGCCTCCGATGAGCTGGGCGCAACCGACGATTCGGCGCCGGACGACGAGCCCGGCGAGTCCGGCGAGTCCGGCGAGTCCGGCGAGTCCGGTGTGGACTCGACCGTCGGCGGTAACGAAAACACCGGCGATGACGACTCTGTTGACGGACAATCAGGTTCGGAACAGGTATAGAAGCGGAGGAGGCCTGACATGGCACGCTTGGTGAGGACAGCAGCGCTCGCGGTGGCGCCTGTCAGCGCGCTCCTGATCGCGGCTCCCGTCGCGCTGGCGCAGCCCGAACCCGAGCCTGTCGCCGGGTCGGAATCACCCAGCGCGACGATCCAAGGACTCAAGGATCAAGGCTTCGAGGTACAGATCAACTGGGTGGCCGGGCAGCCCTCGAACATCCCCCTGTCGGAGTGCACCGTCACAAGCATCGACACCTCAGCGCCACCGACGGCCTATGTGTCGATCAACTGCCCGCCGGACGGCTCGCAGTAGACCTCAGCTGAGGTAGCCTTCGACCTCGCCTTCCGGGCGCAGCTGCGCCGACCGCGGATCCCCACCGGTCTCTCGCAGCGCGCGGCGCTGGCGCAGCAGATCCCAGCACTGGTCGAGTTGCACCTCGATCGCCTTGAGTTGGCGGTGTTCCTCGGATTCGTCGATCTCGTGGTGTTGCAGCTTGTCGCGAAGCTCACGCTCTTGAGCGACGAGTTGATTGACCTGGCTGAGGATGTCTTCGTCTTTGGCCACGTCTCCAGTGTGCCCCGCCGATGGCCCGCCAAGCGCCGGATCTCCGCACAGGATGTAATTGCCGCATGAATGAGCGCAGCGCCCTGGTCACCGGAGCATCGAGCGGCATCGGTCTGGCGGTCGCCCGGGCGCTGCGTGGGGAAGGCTTCGCCGTCACGATGGTGGCCCGCGACCCCGCCAAGCTGGCCGCCGCCGCGGGTCAGGTTGCCGAGGGGTCCGGGCCGCCGGTACAGCAGCTGGCCGGCTCGGTCGCCGAGGAAGCCTTCCTCGACGACGTGGTCGCCTTCCACACCGCCACGCACGGCTCACTCGACATCTTGGTCAACAATGCCGGGGTATCCGGGCACCGGTTGGTCGGTGACATCACGGCCGAATTCCTCGACCACCAGCTCGCGGTCAACATCCGCGCCGTCGTTCTGCTCACCGACAAGGCCCTGCCGTTGCTCAAAGCCTCTGTGCGTCAACGGGGTTGCGCGCAGGTGGTCAACACGGCATCGAATGCGGGCAAGCGCGGCGAGGCCACCCTGTCGTCGTATTCGGCGACCAAGGCAGCCGTCGTCGGCTTCACCGAAGCACTGCACGACGAACTGGCCCCGTCGGGGATCAAGGCGACCGCAATCTGTCCGGGCCTGGTCGACACCCCGATGGCCGACGGCTACCGCGATGAGATCGCCGCGTCCACGATGATCACGCCGAGTGACGTGGCCGAGGTGGTCGCGATGACCACCAGGTTGTCGGCCGCGTGCATCATCCCGGAGGTGGTCTTGCTGAGGCCGACCGAATGGCTGCAGCCCGACGAGGTGCGCGCAGGTTTAGGCTGAGGCATGGCATCCAAACCTGAGATCGAGTTCCCCGACGGCCCGCCACCGTCTGAGTTGGTGATCGAGGACATCATCGTCGGTGACGGCGCGGAAGCGGTCGCCGGCGCCAACGTCGAGGTGCACTACGTGGGCGTCGAGTACGACACCGGCGAGGAGTTCGACAGCTCCTGGAATCGCGGCGAGTCCATCGAGTTCCCGCTGCGGGGTCTCATCCAGGGCTGGCAGGACGGCATTCCCGGCATGAAGGTGGGCGGCCGGCGCCAGCTGACCATTCCGCCCGCGCAGGCTTACGGCCCGGCCGGTGGCGGGCACCGGTTGTCGGGCAAGACCTTGATCTTCGTCATCGACCTGCTGGCCACCCGATGACGTCATCTTCGTCATCGATCTGCTGGCCACCCGCTAACTCGGTGGGCACCGATCTGCCGGCCACCCGCTAACTCGGTGGGCACCGATCTGCCGGCCACCCGCTAACTCGGTGGGGGCAGCTTCAGTAGCAGCCGAGCCCCGCCCAGCGGGCTGGCCTCCAATGACGCCGTCCCCCCGTGCAACTCGGCTTGTTGCGCCACCAGGGCCAGACCGAGACCCGATCCCGAGTGCGACGCCGTCGACCCCCGGGAGAACCGGTCGAAGACCACGGTGCGTTCCTCCTCGGGCACACCGACCCCGTCGTCGTCGATGGCGATCTCCACCCCTTCGCGGGAGCTGACCGCCGAGAGCTGAACCCGCGTCGCGCCGCCGTGTTTGACGGCGTTGGCGATCGCGTTGTCCACGGCCAACCGCAGACCGGTCGGCAGCCCGACGATGATGACCGTGGGAGCAGGGACCAGCGACACGTCCAGATCGGGATAGACGCGCATCGCGTCGTGGGCGGCGCGGTCGAGCAGCTCGGTGATGTCCACCGGCACGTGGTCGTCGGCGGTGGACAACTCGCCCTGCGCCAGCCGCTCCAGTGCGCCGAGGGTGGCCTCGATGCGGGTCTGGGTGCGGATGACGTCGCCGACCACTTCCTTGCGCTGTTCTTCGCCCAGGTCGAGCGTCGCGAGCACCTCGAGGTTGGTGCGCATCGCGGTCAGCGGGGTGCGCAGTTCGTGCGCCGACACCGAGGCGAAGTCCCGCGCGGAAGTCAGCGCCGCCTTGGTGCGGCCCTGTTCTTCCCAGATGCGCTCCAACGTGCCTTTGAGCGCGTCGGCGATCTCGACGGCCTCGGTGGCGCCGCGGATGTCGATGTCGGGGGGCTCGTCGCCGGCGTCGATCTGGCGTGTCTGTTGGGCCAGTCGCTTGAACGGGCGGACCGCGAACGCCGCCAGCAGCCAGCCGCCGAACGAGCCGGCGGCCACCGCTAGGGTGCAGATGATCAGGACGCGACGGTGCAGGTTCTTGGTGTCGGCGATCGTCGCGTCGTAGGTGGCGCCGACGGCGACCGACATCGGCTCCGGCGCGGACAGCTCGACCGTGCGGACCCGATAGCGCACCCCGTCGACGAAGGTGTCGGCGTATCCGGGGTCCAGCTCGGGGAGGACCACCTTGGAATTGGAGCTGACCTGCCCGTCGGGGCGGCGCACCGTGATGACGGCGTCCTGGTCGTTCGGGGACGGCGGGATCTCGTCGAGGCCGAGCGGCAGGAAAGGAATGGCGAAACCCGCCGCCTCGTCCAGGCGACGGTCCAGCCGCTCCTTGCGGTCCTGTGTGATGCCGATCCAGACGACGGTGCCGACGATGCCGACCACGATCGCGGCGGCGACGGCGGTGGCGAACGCGACCCGCGTGCGCAGCGACGGTGTGCGACGAAAGATCCGGGACAGCGCGACCATGTCGTTCGGCGGCCGATCCTATTGCTGCCTGAGGACGAACCCCACGCCGCGGACGGTGTGCAGCAGCCGGGGCGCGCCGCCGGCTTCCAATTTGCGTCGCAGGTAGCCGATGAAGACGTCGACGACGTTGGTGTCGGCGGCGAAGTCATAGCCCCACACCAGCTCGAGAAGTTGCGCCCGGGACAGCACCGCAGTCTTGTGTTCGGCGAGCACCGCCAGCAGGTCGAACTCGCGTTTGGTCAGGTCGACGTCGACGCCCTCGACGCGGGCGCGCCGGCCGGGGATGTCGACTTCCAGCGGTCCCACGGTGATCGTCTCCGACGAGAACGTCGCCGTCGATCCGCGCCGACGCAGCAGCGCCTTGACCCGCGCGACCAGCTCGGCCAGCACGAACGGTTTGACGAGGTAGTCGTCGGCGCCGGCTTCCAGACCGGAGACCCGGTCGTCGACCGAGGACCGGGCGGACAGCACGCAGACCGGTACGTCGTTGTCCATTGCGCGCAGCGCGGTGACCACCGATACGCCGTCGAGCACCGGCATGTTGATGTCGAGCACGATCGCGTCCGGTTTGGTCTCGGTGGCGCTGCGCAGCGCTTCTGCCCCGTCGACGGCGGTGAAGACCTCGAACCCAGACAGCCGCAGCCCCCGCTCCAGGGAAGCCAGGACGTCGGGATCGTCGTCGACGACGAGCACGCGAGGTGAGCTCACACCACTGTCCATGCCCGACATCTTGCCCGATGAAGGCCATTGCCCGGCGTAGGCAACGCCCGGTGGCCGGTGCGGCACGAAATCCGACCTCGGCACGTCGGCGCGTGTGGGATGCCCGCCCTTTCCGGACCGCGGCGTGCTGTGGCTCACGCGGCACGCCTGGAAGCCTTTGACCTGAATCTTTGTTCAGGTTTTACGGTGAAAACATGAGCTTGGAAACGGTTGCCCGGCAATCCCTGTACCGGCAGACGCGGGCGCGCGGCGGTGAGCTGCGCTCGCTGGCCGACCGACGCCTGCTCAGCCGGATCTGGCGGTTCGCCCAGCGGCATCACCGCAAGCTGGCGGTTTTCCTGGCGGTCAGCGTGGTCAGTGCCCTGCTCACAGTGGCCACACCGCTGCTGGCCGGGCGGGTGGTCGACGAGATCACCGGCCCGGGCGTCACATCGGTGGTGGTGATGCTGGCCGCGGTCATCGCCGTCGTCGCGGTGGCCGAGGCGGGGGTGGCACTGGTGACGCGCTGGCTGTCCGCGACGATCGGCGAAGGCCTGATCCTCGATCTCCGCACCGCGGTGTTCGACCACGTCCAACGCATGCCGGTGGCGTTCTTCACCCGCACCAGGACCGGTGCGCTGGTCAGCCGGCTCGGCAACGACGTGTTGGGGGCGCAGCGCGCGTTCTCCGACACGTTGTCCGGAGTGGTGTCCAACCTGGTCACGCTCACGTTGACCTTGGTGGTGATGCTGAGCATCTCGTGGCAGATCACGCTGCTGTCGCTGGCCCTGATGCCGCTTTTCCTGATCCCGGCCCGTCGCATCGGCGCGTCGATGGCCCGGCTCTCGCGGGAGGCGGCCATCCACAACGCGACCATGAACACCCAGATGACCGAGCGGTTCTCGGCGCCCGGCGCGACGCTGGTCAAGCTGTTCGGTGACCCCGGCGCGGAGTCCCGCGAGTTCGGGGTCCGTGCCGGACGGGTCCGCGACATCGGGATCCGCACCTCGATGCTGCAGTCGACGTTCATGAACTCGCTGACGTTGATGTCGGCGCTGGCGCTGGCCCTGGTGTACGGCCTGGGTGGCGCACTGGCTCTGGGCGGACAGTTGCAGGCGGGCTCGATCGTCGCGCTGGCGTTGCTGCTGACCCGGCTGTATGCGCCGTTGACGGCGCTGGCCAACGCGCGGGTGGAGATCGCCAGCGCGCTGGTCAGCTTCGAGCGCGTATTCGAGGTGCTCGATCTGGTGCCGTTGATCCAGGAGGCGCCCGACGCGGTCGAGGTGCCCCGGCGGGCAGACGGCGGGGTCGCCGTGCAGTTCGACGACGTGCACTTTTCCTATCCGTCGGCGGACAAAGTCTCCCTGGCCTCGCTGGAGGAGGTGGCCGAACTGGACGACCGGGGCGGCGACGAGGTGCTGCATGGGGTGTCATTCACCGCCGAGCCCGGCCAGATGGTGGCACTGGTCGGTCCGTCCGGAGCGGGCAAGTCGACGATCGCTGCACTGATTGCGCGCCTGTATGAGGTGGACGGCGAGCCGTCCGATCAGACCGGAGCCTCCGGCGCCGTCCGGCTCAACGGGCGAGACGTGCGCGACGTGACTTTCGCGTCGCTGAAGGACACGGTCGGCATGGTCACTCAGGACGGTCACCTGTTCCATGAGTCCATCAGGGCCAACCTGCAACTGTCCGGACCGCCGGCGACCGACGACCAGCTGTGGGAGGCACTGCGGCGGGCCCGGCTGGCCGATGTGGTCGCCGACATGCCCGACGGCTTGGACACGATCGTCGGTGAGCGCGGTTACCGGCTCTCGGGTGGGCAGCGGCAGCGTCTGACCATCGCCCGGCTGCTGCTGGCGTCCCCGCAGGTCGTGATTCTGGACGAGGCCACCGCGTCGTTGGACTCCGAATCCGAGGCCGCTGTGCAGCAGGCGTTGGCCGAGGCGCTCAGCGGCCGGACGTCGATCGTCATCGCCCACCGGCTGTCCACGGTGCGCGCGGCGGACATGATCCTGGTCGTCGAGGACGGCCGCATCGTCGAGCGCGGCACCCACCAGGAGCTGCTGGGACGCGGCGGTCGCTACGCCGGGCTCTATCACACCCAGTTCGGCACCGAACGCCGCAGCTGCACTCCCCGCGGTCCACACGCTGCCTACTGCGCACGCAACTCCGTTCCGGCGAAAGGGTTAACCAGTTGCGGGCAATGGGAAGATCTCCTAAGTGGTTGACGCCCGCAAGACCGCGCTGGACAAAGCGCCTGCGATCGCACCGCCACCGCGACGAGCCCGTTCCAGCTCCGACCTGTGGCGGATGTTGCCGTACCTGATGCCCTACCGGGTGCGCTGGATCGCGATGCTGCTGACCGCGCTCGCCAGCCTGGGCGCGACGATCTCGATCCCGCTGATGACCAAGGCCGTCATCGACGGTCCAGTGCGCCATCAGGACCAGCAGGGATTGTGGTTGCTGGGCGCGGCCGCCATGGGTGTGGGCATCACCGAGGCGGTGCTGTGGTTCATCCGGCGCTGGTTGGTGTCGCGAGCCACCATGGGTGTCGAGGCCGATATCCGCAAAGATCTGTACGCGCGTCTGCAGATCCTGCCGATGTCGTTCCACGGCGGCTGGCAGTCCGGGCAGCTGTTGTCGCGGATCATGAACGACCTGGGCACCATCCGCCGGTTCATGTCCTTCGGGCTGACGTTCCTGCTGCTCAACATCCTGCAGATCACCGTCATCACCACGATCCTGCTGGTGATGTACTGGCCGTTGGGCGTCGTGGTCGCGGTGTCGATTGTGCCGATCACACTGACGGTGCTGCATTTCCAGCAGGAGTACCCCCGCCTGTCGCGGCAGGCGCAGGACCAGGCCGGCCATGTCGCCACGCACGTCGAGGAGTCCGCGCTGGGGCTGCGGGTCATCAAGTCGTTCGGCCGCGAGGATTACGTCTACGACCGCTTCGACAGGCAGCTGACCGATCTCTACGACACCCAGCTCAGCCGGGTGTCGGTGTCGGCGAAGTTCTGGACGCTGCTGGAGATCATCCCGAACCTGACGCTGATCGTGGTGCTCGGCTTCGGCGCATACGCCGCCGGCAACGGCTCGGTCACGCTGGGCACGCTGGTCGCCTTCATCACGATGATGCTGTCGCTGGTGTGGCCGATCGCCTCGCTGGGCTTCCTCCTGTCGATGACCCAGGAGTCGTTCACTGCGGCCAACCGCATCGCCGAGATCTTCGACGCGCCGCGTGACATCACCGACGGACCGCGTGACCAGGCACCGCGTGGTGGCCGCCTGGAGTTGGTCGACGTGGGCTTTCGATTCCCGTCCGGCGGGCCGGACAGTGAGGCACCGTCCGTCGGAACGGACGAAGTTGGCGGGGGCTCGGCGTGGGCCCTGCGCCATGTCAACCTCACCGTCGAACCCGGGGAGACACTGGCCCTGGTCGGTGCCACCGGTTCGGGTAAGTCGGTGTTGGTCGGGCTGATGTCGCGCCTCTACGACGTCTCCGAGGGTCAGATCCGCATCGACGGCGCGGACATCCGCGAGCTGTCGCTGGATGCGCTGCGGCAGACAGTGGCCACCGCGTTCGAGGACCCGACGTTGTTCTCCATGTCGGTCGCAGAGAACCTCGCGCTGGGTCGCCCCGATGCCGGCGAGGCCGAACTGCACCGCGCCATCGAGGTCGCGGCAGCGCAATTCGTCTACGACCTGCCGTTCGGCCTGCAGACCCGCATCGGGGAGCAGGGCATGAGCCTTTCCGGCGGTCAGCGGCAACGCCTTTCGCTGGCGCGGGCAATTCTGGCGGCGCCCAAGATCCTCGTACTCGACGACACGCTGTCGGCGTTGGACGTACACACCGAGGCCGTGGTCGAGGCCGCGCTGCGGCGCGTGCTGGAGTCGGTGACCGGCGTCGTGGTCGCCAACCGCGCCTCGACCGTGTTGCTCGCCGACCGGGTCGCGCTGTTGCAGCACGGCACCATCACCCATGTCGGCACCCACGCCGAACTGCTCGCCCAGGTGCCTGAGTACCGGTACCTGCTGGCCGCGGACGATGAACTCGACGACGGCGCCGAACGCGAGTGCGAGTGGTCCGACGAGCGCTGGCCCGAGGACCGCACCAGCATCGACCGGCTGCGGATCTTCGAGCCGGACGACGGTGACGAGGGCAACCGGCTCGAGCACGAGATCCTGGAGCGGCGTCCGTGACCACGAGTGAGAAACGCTCGCGCGACGAGCACACCGACGTGTCGGACTGGCGCGGGAAGTTCACCGAGCAGGCCGACCTTCCGATCGACGAGACGGAGCCCCGCCGACGGGAGGCGCGGGCGCTGCTGGGTTCACTGCTGCGACCGTACAAGTGGACGGTCGCACTGCTGGCCGTCATCGTGGTGGTGGAAAACGCTGCCCGGCTGTCGGTTCCGATTCTGGTGCAGCGCGGCATCGATCACGGTATCCCGCCCCTGGTCGACGGTGGTTCGGCGCGCACGCTGCTGACCATCGTCGCAGCGCTCGGGGTCGTGGTCATCGTGCAGGCCACCAGCCGGATGGTGTTCCTGCGTCGATCCGGGCGCACCGGTCAAAAGGTCCTGCTCGAGCTGCGGCGCCGGCTGTTCCGGCATTTCGGCCGACTCGACGTGGCGTTCCACGACCGCTACACGTCCGGGCGGGTGGTCAGCCGCTCGACCAATGACGTCGAAGCCATCCAGGACATGCTCGAAACGGGCTTCGACAGCCTGATCACCGCGGTGCTGACGCTGTTCGGCACGGCGATACTGCTGCTGACCCTCGACGTGAAGTTGGGGCTGATGTGCCTGGTCGCGTTCCCGGTGCTGGTCGTGCTGGTGGCGTGGTTCCATCGCGAATCGTCGAAGACCTACCGCGAGGTGCGCGAGATCGCCGCGCTGGTCATAGTCCAGTTCGTCGAAACGATGACCGGTATCAAGGCTGTGCAGGCCTATCGGCGGGAACCGCGCAACCAGGAGATCTTCGAAGACGTCGCCGACCGGTACCGGGTGATCAACGAGCGCACGTTCCGGCTGCTGGCCGTGTTCATGCCAGGGGTCAAACTGGTCGGCAACATCACCACCGGCGTGGTGCTGCTCTACGGCGGCTACCGCGTGTTGAACGGCGAGATGACGATCGGCACGTTGACGGCGTTCCTGCTGTATCTGCGGATGTTCTTCGAACCCATGCAAGAGATCTCGCAGTTCTTCAACACGTTCCAGTCGGCGGCCTCGGCACTGGAGAAACTCGCGGGAGTGCTCGCGCAGCGGCCGGCCATCGACGACCCGGACGAACCACGTCGGCTCGACGCGGTGCGCGGTGAGATCGCCTTGCGGGATGTGCGATTCGAGTACGTCGCGGGCCGGCCGGTGTTGCCCGGCCTGGATCTGACGGTGCCGGCAGGGCAGACGGTGGCGCTGGTGGGCACGACAGGTGCCGGCAAGACCACGATCGCCAAGCTCGTCACGCGCTTCTACGACCCGACCGCGGGGTCGGTGACGCTCGACGGGGTGGATCTGCGCGACGTCGCACAGGCTGAGCTGCGTCACCATGTCGTGATGGTGACCCAGGAGAACTTCATGTTCGGCGGCACGATCGCCGACAACATCAGGTTCGGTCGTCCCGAGGCCACCGACAACGAGGTGCGCGACGCGGCGCGGGCAGTCGGCGCCGACGCCTTCATCGAGGCCCTGCCGGAGGGTTACGCCACCGATGTCGCCAAGCGGGGTGGACGGCTGTCAGCAGGACAGCGCCAGCTCGTCGCGTTCGCCAGGGCGTTCCTGGCCGATCCTGCGGTGTTGATCCTCGACGAGGCCACCTCGTCGCTGGACATTCCCAGCGAACGGATGGTGCAACGGGCCTTGGAGACGGTGCTGGCCGACCGGACCGCGCTGGTGATCGCACACCGGTTGTCGACGGTGCAGATCGCCGACCGGGTATTGGTGCTCGAGCACGGCCGCATCATCGAGGACGGCTCGCCAGCCGAATTGGTCGCCGCGAACGGCAGTTACGCCAAGCTGCACCAGGCGTGGCAGGAGGCGCTGGCGTGAACCCTCACGGCAGCAGCCCGGCGCGCCGCGCCTTGGACACCGCTTCATGGCGGGTGCGTGCGCCGAGCTTGGTCGCCGCGCTGCGCAGGTAGCTCTTCACCGTCTCAGGTTTCAGCGACAGCCGTTGCGCAGCTTCGGCATTCGTGCATCCGAGGGCGACCTCGGCCAACACGTCGAGCTCCCGCACGGTCAACACCGCAGCGGTCGATGCGGTCTCCCCGGCCAGTGCGGCGGCAAGCTGGCCGGCCAGAACGCGAAGCCGCTCCTGCAGAGCGGGCGGGGAGTCGGCGGCGAGACTGCGCAGCCCGGCATGGACCTCACGGACCTGTTCCACGCCGATCGGATGGGCGCCGGCCGAGGTCTGGGCGTTCGCGAGTCGCAGTCGACGGTCCACCTCGTCGCGGATGCGAAGTTCGTCGCCGAGTGCGCGGGCGGAGGTGATCATCAGGTCGGCGGCGCGACCGCTGAACGGCGCTGACGAGCGGTAGGCGCCGTAGAGCATGGCGCGGGTCCGACCGTCCACCAGCACGGGCACCGCGAGTACCGCGCGGATACCCTCGGAGAGCACCGGCCGGTCGTAGTCGTGGGTGATGGTGACGGCGCGGCGGTAGTCGGCCACCGACATCGGACGGGCCGCCACCATGCTGGCTCCGCCGAGCCCCGACCTCGACCGCACCGCCAGACCCCGCAGGTTCTGGGTGCGGGTGCCGACGAACTCGCTGAGCAGCAGCGTGTCGCCGTGAACCTCGCCGCCGAACAGCACCGGAACGTCTCCCTCGGAGGCCACCGCGCGCAGCGTCGCCCGCAGCGCGTCGGCGTCGCGGGGGCGCAGCAGTGCCGGCGGAATCGGGGTCAGGGGAGCTCACCCACTTTCGGGGGTAGTGGACCGGCGAGTGTGACCTAGATCCTATTAGCCATGTCGAACACGGACAGATATCGCACCGCGCGCGACCAGCTCGTCGACCTCATCACCGACTACGACAAGGCCGTGGCCACCTTCCAGTGGCCCGAACTGACCGGACAGTTCAACTGGGCCACCGACTGGTTCGACGTTGTCGCCGGCCGGAGCCGCTCCGGTGGTGACATCAGCTACCGCAATGACCGCACCGCGCTGTGGATCGTCGAGCAGGACGGTACCGAGCAGAAGGTGACGTTCGCGCAGATGGCGCGGCGCTCCGACCAGGTGGCCACCTGGCTGCGCGGGCTGGGGGTCGGCAAGGGCGACCGCGTCATCCTGATGCTCGGCAACCAGGTGGAGCTGTGGGAGTCGATGCTGGCGGTGGCCAAGCTGGGCGCGGTGATCCTGCCGACCACGGCCGCGCTGGGTCGCGACGACATCGCCGACCGCCTGGCCCGCGGCGGGGCCCGCTTCGTCATCGCCAACGCGTCGGACACCGGCAAGTTCGACGGCCTCGACGCCCAGTTCACCGGTGTCACGGTGGGAGGATCGGTACCGGGCTGGCATGCCTACGCCGACGCCGAGACCAGCGAGCCCGCCGGCTCGTTCGACCCCGGCACCGCGGTCGAGGACCCGCTGCTGGTCTACTTCACCTCCGGTACCACGAGCCATCCCAAGCTGGTCCAGCATTCCCAGGTCAGCTATCCGGTCGGGCACCTGTCGACGATGGCGTGGATCGGGGTGCGCCCCGGTGACGTGCATCTGGCCATCAGCTCGCCCGGCT
>CAXEZH010000379.1:0-12075 GCA_964000695.1 uncultured Mycolicibacterium sp.
GGCCGCCGTGACAGCGATGCCGCCCCGGGACCTGGCCCGCCGCCGCGACGATGCCGCCATCGTCGTGACACGTGGACTCGACGGACTGCGGGTGTACTTCACCACCTATCTGCCCGCACTGTTCGTCGCGGCGATCCTGACCCCGGTGACGGCGGCGGTGATCGCCGTCTTCGACTGGCAGTCGGCGCTCATCGTGCTCGTCGCGCTGCCACTCATCCCGATCTTCATGGTGCTGATCGGGCTGGCGACCGCCGAACGCTCGGCGGCGGCGCTGACCGCGATGTCGACGCTGCAGTCGCGGCTGCTGGACCTGGTCGCCGGGTTGCCCACCCTGCGGGCGCTGGGCCGCGCCGCGGGATCCACCGCCCGCATCGCGGAACTGAACGTCGCACACCGGCGCTCGGCCATGGCCACCATGCGCATCGCTTTTCTGTCGGCGCTCGTGCTCGAGGTGCTGGCCACCCTCGGGGTGGCGCTGGTCGCCGTCAGCGTCGGGATGCGACTGGTGTACGGCGAGATGACGTTGACCGCCGGCCTGACGGCGCTGCTGCTGGCGCCCGAGGTGTTCTGGCCGTTGCGCCGGGTCGGTGCGGCGTTCCACTCCGCCCAGGACGGAAAGACCGCGGTGCAGGCTGCATTCGACCTCATCGACACTGCGCCGGCGTCGGGCACTGGCCGCGTACCCGTCACCGGCGACGCGGTCACCATCGAGGTCGACGCGCCGGCGATGACCGTCACGCCCGGGCTGGTCACGGTGCTCACCGGCCCCAACGGCATCGGCAAGTCCACGCTGCTGCAGGCGATCCTGGGGCTGGGCCCGGTGCCGGCCGGACGGATCCGGATCAACGGCACCGCCATCGAGGACCTCGACGTGCGGCAATGGTGGACCCGCCTGGCGTGGCTGGCGCAGCGCCCGGTGCTGGTGCCCGGCACCGTCGGCGAGAACCTGGAGTTGTTCGGACCGTTGCCCGACCTCGACGCCGCCTGTCGGGCAGCGTGTTTCGACGAGGTGCTGGCCGGTCTCCCGCACGGGTTGCAGACGCGCATCGGACGCGGCGGGGTGGGGTTGTCGCTGGGGCAGCGTCAACGTCTGGGGTTGGCCCGGGTGCTCGGCTCCCCCGCGCCGGTGCTGCTGTTCGACGAACCCACCGCGCACCTGGACGGGCCGACCGAGGCCCGGGTGCTGCACGCCGTCGCCGAGCGCGCCGAGCGCGGTGCGACGGTGCTGGTGGTCGGGCACCGCGAGTCGGTACTGGCGATCGGCTCGCAGGTCGTCGACATGGGTGGTGTCGGTGTCCCACACTGAGGCGCTGCGTCTGACCCTGTCGTTGCTGCGGCCACGGCTCCCCCGCGTGGCCATGGCCATCGCATTCGGCGCGCTGTCGCTGGGCAGCGCGCTCGCGCTGGCCGCAGTGTCGGCGTGGCTGATCACCCGCGCCTGGCAGATGCCGCCGGTGCTGCAGCTGACGGTGGCGGTCGTCGCGGTGCGGGCTCTGGGCATCTCCCGGGGTGTGCTCGGGTACTGCGAACGGCTGGCGTCGCACGACACTGCGCTGCGCGCCGCGGGCAACGCCCGCGAACAGCTCTACAACCGGCTGGCCACCGGCCCGATCGACGCGGTCATGCGCCGCCACAGCGGTGACCTCGTCGCGCGCATCGGCGCCAGCGTCGACGAGCTGTCGGACGTCGTGGTGCGCGCCGTTGTCCCCATCGGCGTCGCCGCGGTGCTCAGCGGCGCCGCGGTCGTGCTCATCGCTCTGGTCTCCGTGCCCGCCGCGGCGGTACTGGCAGCGTCCATGCTGGTCGCAGGTGTCATCGCCCCCGCGCTGTCGGCGCGAGCGGCGTGGGCCGCCGAACAGGTGGCGGTCGAGCACCACACACAGCGCGACACCGCGGCGATGCTCGCGCTCGAGCACGCGGCCGAGCTTCGGGTCAGCGGTCGTCTCGACGAGGTGATCGCGGCCGCCGGTGACGAACAGCGCCGCTGGGGCCGCGCCGTGGACCACGCGGCCGCACCCGCCGCGCTCGCCGCTGCGATGCCGACCGCCGCCATCGGGGTCAGCGTGCTGGGCGCGGTGCTGGCCGGCGTCGCGCTTTCCGATGTGGTGGCGCCGACGACGCTGGCGATCCTGATGCTGGTTCCGTTGTCGGCGTTCGAAGCGACCGCGGCGCTGCCGGGCGCGGCGGTCGCGCTGATGCGGGCGCGCATCGCCGCGCTGCGTCTGGGTGCACTCACCGACCCCGACGCCGAGGACGAGCGGCGACCGGCGTCGGTCGCCCTCGACCTCTCCCCTGGCGCGCGGGTCGCGGTGGTCGGCCCCAGCGGAAGCGGCAAGACCACGCTGCTGATGCGCACCGCGGGCCTGCTGCCCGGCTCCGCCCCGGCGCAGGGAGTGTTCTTCGCCGAGGACGCCCACCTGTTCGCCACCACGGTCCGCGACAACCTGCTGGTCGCCCGCGGCGACGCCACCGACGGTGAGCTGCGCGACGCGCTGGTGCGCAGCGGACTCGGCCCGTGGCTGGACGGGTTACCCGACGGGCTGAACACCGTGCTCGTCGGTGGCGCCTCGGCCGTGTCCGCGGGACAGCGCCGCAGGCTGCTGCTGGCACGGGCGCTGATCACGACGGCTCCCGCGGTACTACTCGACGAACCGACCGAACACCTGGACTCCTCGGACGCCGAGCAGATCCTCGTCGATCTGCTCACCCCGGGCGCCCTGTTCGGGCCCGATCGGACCGTGGTCGTCGCCACCCATCACCTGGGCAAAGATGTCGACTGTCGGACCGTCGACCTGGCACCGGAGAGGTAGTCTCACCGTCATGAGTGAACCGCCGCAACCGCCCCAGTACGGTGCGTATCCGGGCGGCTACCCACCGCCTCCACCGCCGCCGTACGGCGGGTATCCCGGTTACCCCGGCTATTCCGGCTACCCGGGGCCCCCGCAGTCCGAGCCGAAGAACGGCCTCGGCCTCGCGGCACTGATCCTGGCGATCATCGGGTTGCTGCTGTGCTGGTCGGTGGCCGGCGGCATCGTCCTCGGCGTCGTCGCCGTCATCCTCGGCTTTCTGGGTCGCGGCCGGGTCAAGCGCGGCGAAGCCGACAACGGCGGGGTGGCGATCGCCGGGATCGCGCTCGGATTCGTCGCGATCATCGCCGGGCTGGTGTTCATCCCCATCTACATCGGTCTGTTCGATTCGGTCGGTGGTACCGACTACATCGACTGCGTCACCCGCGCCGGTTCTGACCAGGCGGCCGTTCAGGAGTGCGCTGAGGAGTTCACCCGGCGCGTCGAAGACCAGTTCTCCGTCACGGTGACCCCGACGCCCTAGGAGCGACCGGGGAAGTACTTCACGATGCCCTCCTGCACCACGGTGGCCAGCAACTGACCTGAGCGGTCGAAGAAATGGCCGGTGCCCAGGCCGCGAGACTCGGCGGCCACCGGCGAATTCGTCGAGTACAACACCCACTCGTCGAAGCGCACCGGGCGGTGGAACCAGACGGTGTGATTGGTGGTGACCGCGAAGATCCGGTCATGACCCCACGACAACCCGTGGGTGGTGATGATCGAGTCGAGCACGGTGGTGTCCGACGAATACACCAATGCCGCGGCATGCAGCACCGGGTCGTCGGGCATCGCGCCGTGCGCCTTCATCCAGACCCGGTTGTGCTCGAGACGCTCGCCCTTGTCGCGCATGATCCAGGCCGGGTCGTTGGTGTAGCGCCATTCGATCGGGTGAAGCGCGTTCACGAAATGCGGCACCACGTGTTCGTAGCCGCGCAACAGCTCATCCAGCGGCGCCACCTCCGCAGGGTCGCCGAGTTCGGGCGCCGTCACCGCGTGCTCGAGGCCGCGGCCACCCGCCAGGTAGGACACCATGGCAGTGGTGATCAGCTGACCCTTCTGCATGACATCGACGCGCCGGTTGGCGAAGCGGCGCTCATCGCGCAACCGCGTCACGTGGAACTCCAGGTCGATGTCCGGGTCGCCGCCGGCGATGAAGTGCACCGACATCGCGCTCGGTGGCACCGCATGCTTCAGGGTGCGTCCCGCGGCCACGAACGCCTGCGCCATCATCTGGCCGCCGAACGTGCGTACCGGGTTCTTGCCCGGATGAACACCGACGAAGGTGTTGTCGTCACGCTGGTCGAGATCGAGGATCGCCAGCAATTCGTCGAAGTCGGCCTTTGACGACACTGACGCAGTCCCTCTTTCCTATCCGGTCGGACTCCTCAACGCGGCTCGTACCTCGCCGCTTGATCGTCGTCCTCTTTCCTAGACGTCGTCCTCCCCGATGCGGTGGACGTGGATCAGATTCGTGGAGCCTACTGTGCCCGGCGGAGCACCCGCGACGATGACCACCAGATCGCCGCGCTTGTAGCGGCCCATCTCCAGCATCGACCGGTCGACCTGCCGGATCATTCCGTCGGTGGTCTCGATGTGCGGGACGATGAACGTCTCGGTGCCCCAGGTCAGCGCCAGCTGACTGCGCACCTCGGGCAGCGCGGTGAACGCCAGCACCGGAAGCGGGGTGTGCAGCCGGGCCAGCCGGCGCACCGTGTCACCCGACTGGGTGAACGCCACCAGCGCCTTGGCGTCCAGGCGCTCCCCGATGTCACGGGCTGCGTAGGAGATCACGCCGCGCTTGGTGCGCGGGACATGCGTCAGCGGCGGCGCGGCCACCGAGTTCTCCTCGACCGCACAGACGATTCGGGCCATCGTCCGGACAGTCTCGAACGGGTACTTGCCCACCGACGTCTCACCGGACAGCATCACCGCGTCGGCGCCGTCGAGCACGGCGTTGGCAACGTCGGAGGCCTCGGCGCGGGTCGGGCGGGAGTTGTCGATCATCGACTCCAGCATCTGGGTGGCCACGATCACCGGCTTGGCGTTCTCGCGGGCCATCTGGATGGCCCGCTTCTGCACCAGCGGCACCTCCTCCAGCGGCAGCTCCACCCCCAGGTCGCCGCGGGCCACCATGATCGCGTCGAACGCGAGCACGATCGCCTCGAGGTTGTCGATGGCCTCCGGCTTCTCCAGCTTGGCGATGACCGGCACCCGCCGACCGACCCGGTCCATGATCTCGTGGACGAGCTCGACATCAGCAGGCGAGCGCACGAACGACAGTGCGACCAGATCCACCCCGAGGCGCAGCGCGAACTCGAGGTCCTCGATGTCCTTCTCCGACAGCGCCGGCGCCGAGACACTCATGCCGGGCAGGGACATGCCCTTGTTGTTGCTGACCTTGCCGCCCTCGGTCACGGAGCAGACCACGTCGTTGCCGTCGATGTGCTCGACGACCAGGCTCACGTTGCCGTCGTCGACGAGGACCCGGTCCCCGGGCTTGGCGTCCTCGGCGAGGCGCTTGTAGGTCGTCGACACCCGGTCGTGGTTGCCTTCGAAGTCCTCCACGGTGATGCGCACCGTCTCGCCGTTGGCCCAGTAGGTGGGACCGTCGGCGAACCGGCCCAGCCGGATCTTGGGGCCCTGCAGGTCGGCGAGGATGCCCACGGCGCGGCCGGTGATGTCCGAGGCCGACCGGACCCGCTTGTAATTGGCTTCGTGATCGGGGTAGTCGCCGTGGCTGAAGTTGAGCCGGGCGACGTCCATTCCGGACTCGACGAGCTTTCTGACGGCTTCGTCCGAGGCGGTGGCGGGGCCAAGCGTACAGACGATCTTTCCGCGTCTAGTCACGGTCGTTGAGCATAGTCGCGAATCGATTCAGACGACGGCCAGCGGGAGGGCACCCGGCCTGACCGGCGCGGGAAGATCCGACTCCCCCATCAGGTAGGTGTCCACCGCGTGCGCGGCGGCGCGCCCCTCTGCGATCGCCCAGACGATCAGCGAGGCCCCGCGGTGCGCATCGCCGCAGACGAACACTCCGGGCGCCTCGGTCTGCCAGTCCGACCCGCACGGCACCGCGCCGCGCTTGTTCAGCTCGATGCCCAGGCCGTCGAGCAGCGCCATCTTCTCGACGCCTTCGAATCCGATCGCCAGCAGCGCCAGCTCGCACGGGATCTGCAGCGAGTCCCCGACCGGGGAGATGCGGCGACGTCCCGTTTCGTCGCGCTCGACCTTCACCTCGGCGATCTCCAGCGCACGCAGATTGCCCTCGTCGTCACCGAGGAAGCGCTGCACAGCGACCTGGTAGCGGCGGTCGCCACCCTCGGCGTGCGCCGGCGAGAGACGGGTCCGCAGCACGATCGGCCACATCGGCCACGGGGTGCGGGAGTCGTCGCGATACTCGGGGGGTTCGGGGTTGTAGTCCAGCTGAGTGACCGAGGCGGCGCCCTGCCGATGCGCCGTGCCCAGGCAGTCCGCCCCGGTGTCGCCACCGCCGATGATGACGACGTGTTTGCCCTCGGCCGAGATGCCGCTGGGTCCGTCGCCCTCGCACTCCTTGTTCGCCGGCACCAGATGTTCCATCGCCAGGTGCACCCCGTTGAGGTCGCGGCCTTCGACGTCGTTGTCGCGGGCCCGCAACGCCCCGACCGCCAGCACGACGGCGTCGTGCTGGGCCCGCAACTGCTCGACGGGCACGTCGACGCCGACCTCGCAATCGGTGACGAAGCGGGTGCCCTCGGCGCGCATCTGAGCGAGCCGTTGGTTGAGCACCGACTTCTCCAGCTTGTACTCCGGGATGCCGTACCGCATCAGTCCCCCGATGCGGTCGTCACGCTCGTAGACCGTGACATCATGCCCGGCGCGGGTCAGCTGCTGGGCCGCGGCCAGCCCCGCCGGTCCCGACCCGACGACGGCCACCCGCTTGCCGGTGGAGATGGCTGCCGGTTGCGGCTCGACGATGCCGTCCATCCAGGCCTGGTCGGCGATCGTCTGTTCGATCCGCTTGATCGTCACACTGCCGCCGGTGTGCTCCTCGGAGATCGACAGCACACACGCGGCCTCGCACGGGGCCGGGCAGAGCCGGCCGGTGAACTCCGGGAAGTTGTTGGTGGCGTGCAGGCGGTCGCTGGCGGCATCCCACCTGCCGCGCCGCACCAGGTCATTCCATTCCGGAATCAGGTTGCCCAGTGGACAACCCGCTGTTCCGGAGTGGCAGAACGGAATTCCGCAGTCCATGCACCGGCGGGCCTGCTGGGAGACCTCCCCGGCGCGTTCATGCGGATCCTGACGCTCGTAGACCTCGCGCCAGTCACCGACCCGCTCGTCGACGGGACGCTTGGCCGCGTCCACCCGGTGCACTTCGAGGAATCCATGCGGATCAGCCACGGCTGGCCTCCATGATCGCGGTGTCGACGTCTCTGCCCTCGGCCTTGGCCATCCGCGTGGCTTCCAGCACGCGTTGGTAGTCGAGCGGCATGACCTTGGTGAATTGTGCGCTGCGCCGGGGCCAGTCCGACAGCACCGACGTCGCGACGGTGCTGCCGGTGTGGCGGGCGTGCTGAGCCACCACGTCGCGCAGCCACGCCAGGTCCTCGGAGTCCAGACGTTGCAGCTCCACCATGGCGGTGTTGACCCGCCGCGGATCCAGCCCCAGCACGTAGGCGATGCCGCCGGACATGCCTGCGGCCATGTTGCGTCCCACCTTGCCGAGCACCACCACGCGGCCGCCGGTCATGTACTCGCACGCGTGGTCGCCGACACCCTCGACGACGGCCAGCGCTCCGGAGTTGCGCGCCGCGAACCGCTCCCCCACCTGTCCCCGCAGATACACCTCGCCCGACGTGGCGCCGTAAAGCAGGGTGTTGCCGGCGATGACGTTGTCCTCGGGCAGGAACAACACGTCATCCTGCGGCTTGACGATGATCTGTCCGCCTGAAAGGCCCTTGCCGACATAGTCGTTGGCGTCGCCGATCAATTCGAGGGTGATGCCGGGCGGCAGGAACGCACCGATCGACTGCCCGGCGGATCCGGTCAACGTGACGTGGATCGTGTCGTCCGGCAGGCCCTGCGCGCCGTAGCGGCGGGTGACCTCGCTACCCAGCAGCGTGCCCACGGTGCGGTTGACGTTGCGCACCGGTAGCTCCAGGCGCACCGGGTGGGCGTCCTCGAGAGCGCCCTCGGCGAGCTGGATGAGCGTGCGGTCCAACGCCAGGTCCAGCCCGTGATCCTGCTCACGTACCCGCCGCCGCTGCGCCTCCGCGCCACCGTAGGGGTCGGTGGGGACGGCGAAGACCCGAGACAGGTCCAGCCCCTTGCTCTTCCAATGCGCGACTCCCTCGGCGGTGTCGAGCATCTCGGCGTGACCCACGGCCTCGTCGATGCTGCGGAACCCGAGTTCGGCCAGATGCTTGCGGATGTCTTCGGCGATGAACCGGAAGTAGTTCTCGACGAACTCCGGCTTGCCGTTGAACCGCGCCCGCAGCTCGGGGTTCTGCGTCGCCACCCCCACCGGGCAGGTGTCGAGGTGACAGACCCGCATCATGATGCAGCCGGAAACGATCAGCGGTGCGGTAGCGAAACCGTACTCTTCGGCGCCCAACAGCATCGCCACCATGACGTCGCGCGCGGTGCGCATCCCGCCGTCACATTGCACGGTGATCCGGTCGCGCAGGCCGTTGAGCAGCAGCGTCTGCTGGGTGTCGGCCAATCCGATCTCCCACGGCGCGCCGGCGTGTTTGAGGCTGGTCAGCGGCGCCGCGCCGGTGCCGCCGTCGTAGCCGGAGATCAGCACGACATCGGCGTGCGCCTTCGACACGCCGGCAGCGACTGTCCCGACACCGACGGAGCTGACCAGCTTGACGTGGATGCGGGCGTCGGAGTTGGCATTCTTGAGATCGTGGATCAGTTGGGCGAGATCCTCGATCGAGTAGATGTCATGGTGCGGGGGCGGCGAGATCAGGCCCACCCCGGGGGTGGAATGCCGGGTCTTGGCGATGTTCGGATAGACCTTGTAGCCCGGAAGCTGGCCCCCTTCACCGGGTTTGGCGCCCTGCGCCATCTTGATCTGGATGTCGGTGGCATTGACCAGGTAGTCGCTGGTCACCCCGAACCGACCGGATGCGACCTGTTTGACGGCGCTGCGCCGCTGGGGATCGTAGAGACGGTCGACGTCCTCACCGCCCTCACCACTGTTGGAGCGACCGCCGAGGTTGTTCATGGCGATCGCCATGGTTTCGTGGGCTTCGGCCGAGATCGATCCGTAACTCATCGCACCGGTGTTGAAGCGGGTGACGATCGCATCGGCTGATTCGACCTCCTCGAGCGGCACCGGCGGGCGCACACCCTTCTTGAAGTCGAACAGCCCCCGCAGCGCACCTCCCTCGCGGGCGAGCCTGTTGACCTCCTCGGAGTACTTCTCGAAAACGTCGTGTTGGCCGGTGCGGGTGGCGTGTTGCAGCAGGAACACGACCTCCGGGGTGAACAGGTGCAGTTCGCCTTCGCGGCGGAAGGCGTAGTCTCCGCCGACTTCGAGACGACGGTGCACCCGCTCGGTCGGGTTCTCGGGATAGGCCCGGCGGTGACGGAGCTTGACCTCTTCGGCGATGACGTCCAACCCGATCCCGCCGAGTTGGGTGGGCGTCTTGGTGAAGTACTCGTCGATGACGTCCTTATCGATGCCGACGGCTTCGAACGCCTGGGCTCCGGTGTAGGACGCGACGGTGGAGATGCCCATCTTGCTCATCACCTTCATCACGCCCTTGCCGAGCGCCTTGAGGTAGTTACGCACCGCGGTCGAGGTTTCGATGCCGGTCAGTTCGCCCTCGCGGATCAGGTCTTCGATCGACTCGAAGGCCAGATAGGGATTGACCGCGGCGGCACCGAAGCCGATCAGCATCGCGATGTGGTGCACCTCGCGGGCATCCCCGCTCTCGACGACCAACGCCACCTTGAGGCGCTCCTTGGTGCGCACCAGATGGTGGTGCACCGCGGAGACCGCCAGCAGTGACGGGATCGGCGCCTTGGTGTGGTCGGAGTCGCGGTCGGAGATCACCAGTGTGCGTGCACCTTTGGCGATGGCTTCACAGGCGTGTAGCCGCAGCTCCTCGATCGCCTCGGCCAAGCCTTCGCCGCCGCGTTCGACGTCGTAGAGGCCGCGCAGCACCGCGGCGCGCAGGCCGGGATGGTCTCCGGAATCGTTGATGTGGACGAGTTTGTTGAGTTCGTCGTTGTCGAGGACCGGCCAGCCCAACATGATCTGACGGCACGACGCCGCAGAGGGTTCGAGCAGGTTCTGCTCGGGCCCCATGATGCGCGCCATCGAGGTGACCACCTCTTCGCGGATGGCGTCCAGGGGCGGATTGGTCACCTGGGCGAACAGTTCGATGAAGTAGTCGTACAGCAGCTTCGAGCGCTGCGAGAGCACAGCGACCGGGGTGTCGGTGCCCATCGAGCCCAGCGGCTCGGCCCCGGAGGCCGCCATCGGGGTCAACAGGATGCGCAGATCTTCTTCGCTGTAACCGAAGGACACCTGCCGGCGCACCACTGATTCATGGTTCGGCGCCACGCGTGCCGGCTCGGGCAGCGTCTTGAGGTCCAACAACCCGGCGTGCAGCCATTCGGCGTAGGGCTCGGCGCTGGACAGCTGTTCTTTGATCTCGTCGTCGGAGACGATTCGGCCCCGGGCGGTGTCGACGAGGAACATCTTGCCGGGCTGCAGCCGCCCCTTCGCCACGACCTGGGCCGACGGCACGTCGAGCACGCCGCTTTCGCTGGCCAGGATGATGCGGTCGTCGATGGTGCGCCACCACCGTCCGGGCCGAAGTCCGTTGCGGTCCAACACCGCGCCCACCAGCGTTCCGTCGGTGAACGTGACGCACGCCGGCCCATCCCACGGCTCCATCAGACATCCGTGGAACTGCCAGAACGCGCGCTCGTCGGGCGTCATCGTCGAGCTGTTCTCCCACGCTTCCGGAATCATCATCAGCACGGCGTGCGGAAGATCACGTCCGCCGAGGTGCAACAGTTCGAGAACCTCGTCGAAGGACGCGGAGTCGGAGGCTCCGGGCGTGCAGATCGGCGAGAGCCTGCTGAGGTCACCGGGGATCTTCGCGCTCGCCAGCATGGCTTCCCGGGCTCGCATGCGGTTGCGGTTGCCGCGCACGGTGTTGATCTCGCCGTTGTGGGCGACGAAACGGAACGGGTGCGCCAGCGGCCACGACGGGAAGGTGTTGGTGGAGAACCGGCTGTGGACGATGGCTATGGCGCTGACGCAGCGTTCATCCCGCAGATCCGGAAAGTACTGCGGCAGTTGCATCGTGGTGAGCATGCCCTTGTAGACCAGGGTGCGGCTGGACAGCGACGGGAAGTAGACGCCCTGATTCTCGGCACGCTTGCGCAGCGGGAACACGCGACGATCGAGATCGATTCCGCCACAGCGGGTTCCATTACGCTCGGGTGCTGCGACGAACAGCTGGGACATGTAGGGCATGCATCCCAGTGCGGTCTGGCCGACCTCGGCGCCCTCGGGGTCGACGGGCACCTCACGCCAGCCCAGGACCTGCAGTCCTTCTTCGTCCGCGATGTCCTGCACCATCTGGCATGCGGCGGCCCGTTCGGTGAGATCCTGCGGCAGGAAGCAGATGCCCGCGGCAAAGGTGTTCGTGCCGTCCTTCGCGGGTGTGGGCAATTCGAAGTCCACCACCGCGGCGAGCAGTTCGGTAGGCAGTTGGATCAGGATGCCGGCCCCGTCACCGCTGTTGGGCTCGGCGCCTGCCGCTCCGCGATGCTCGAGGTGCTCGAGTGCCGTCAGCCCATCGGCGACGATCGAGTGCGAACGTCGCCCCTGGATGTCGGTGACCATGGCAACGCCGCACGAGTCGGATTCGTTGTCCGGGTCGTAGAGGCCTTGAGCGTCGGGCAGAGCCGAAAAAAGCATGAAGGGCGCACCTCCGCAGTCCTGAGAAACACATCAGGGACGGCGCCGGCCCGTCGATCGAGTGTATCAGCGCACGTCGGCGCTCACCCGGTGAGAACAGTCGGGACCAGCGGGAATCCGGGCAGATTACGCACGATGGTCCACGCAACGGCGGCCACGACGACGACCACGAACACCGGGGTGTTCGCAGCGGATTGCCCGCGGTACCGCCGCAGCATCATCCACGCAAACAGCAGTGGCAGGCCGATGAGGACGAACGCATTGTCGACGAACGCGGCCGCCAGGTCGCCGTGCAAC
>CAXEZH010000380.1:0-5015 GCA_964000695.1 uncultured Mycolicibacterium sp.
ACAATCCGATTGCGGTCGACGCCGCCCCGGTGCGGGCCCCGTCGGTCATGTCGAAACCGTGCCCGGCGCCGGGTAGCTCGACGTAGCCGACCACCGATCGGGACACCTCTTTGAGCCGCTCGACGAAGCTGCGGGCCTGCGCCACGGGGATGACGCTGTCCCCGGTTCCGTGCACCACCAGGAACGGCGGAGCCTCCGAGTGGATCCTGGCCATCGGCGAGGCCTTGCGGAACACGTCGGGGTGTTTGTCGAACTTGCGCTTCACGACGACCCGCTCCAGGAAGTCCATGAAGCGCACCCGCTCCACGGTGGACTTGTCTTCCCAGTCGTAGCGTCCGTAGATGCCGATGACGGCATCCACGGAGGTGTCCGAGCCTTCCGGCAGTTCGCCCTGCATGTCCGGATCGTTGGCGGTCAGCCCGGCCAGCGCGGCCAGGTGCCCGCCGGCGGAGGTCCCGGAGATGGCGACGAAATTGCGGTCACCGCCGTATTTGTCGACGTTCGCCCGAGCCCAGGCGATCGCCGTCTTCACGTCGGTGATGTGCGCCGGCCACGGATTGTGGGGCGCCACGCGGTAGTCGATGGACAGACACACCCAGCCCATCTGGGCCAGATGCGACATCAGGGCGTAGCCCTGCAACATGCGGCTTCCGTGCACCCATGCCCCACCCGGCACGAAGATGAGCACCGGAGCATCAGCGGGCAGGTCGTCGCGGCGCCACACGTCGAGCAGCTGGCTGGGCCGCGGTCCGTAGCGCACCGAGGTCTTGTGCACGTGACGCCGGTGGTCGCGCATCCGCCACACCGGCGGCGTGCGTTCGGGCAGCGGCCAGTCGATGTCCAGGTCCTTGGCGGAGACCAGGCCGCGTAACGCGGCTTGCGTCACGGCGTTGGTGCAGTCCCGGTCCTGCTGCTTCTTCTCCGCGTCATCAGGCGCCACGAGGGACTTGGCCAGCGATCCGACGAAATCGGGGGCGTGCCTGGCCCCCCACACTCCGGCCGCCGTCAACGCGCCGAGTGGCTCGAGGTGTTTGCCGATGACCGGCAGCGACGCGGACGCCACGCTCAACGCCAGCATGTAATCGGACGGACCCGCGTTCAACAACCAGTGCAAACGGGTAGTCAGCGTCGGTCCGGGATACCGGGTGGCCGGTCGTTCCGTCATTGCGCGAGCGTACCCCCAACCCCGGATACCAAACAGACAATCCGGCCCAAGTTGTCTACTGTTTTTCAGACGTTACTACTTGGTGATGTGGGTCACACCTCGGTCGTTGTGGAGACCTGCGCGATAGCGTCAGTTGACGACTGTCAACTTCACCGAAGAGGGTGTCATCGTGGCCAGAACCTCGCCGTCCGTCGCGGAAACGTCCGCGCTCGCGATCACCGAAGAGCACCAGGACCTTGCCGAAGCCGTCTCCGGGCAGCTGGCGCGGCTGGATGCCCTCGCACAGGCGCGGTCGACGCTGGCCGGCGGCGCGACGCATCCGGCCGATATCTGGTCGGCAGCAAGCGAACTCGGCTGGACCGGGCTGGCCCTTGCCGAAGAGCACGGTGGGTCGGGGTTCGGGCTCGGCGAGGTGGCCGTGGTGCTGGAGTGCCTGGGCCGCCACCTGGCACCCGGACCGTTCCTCCCCACCGTCTGCGCCGCGGTAGTCCTCGATCGGTGCGCGCCCGACACCGTTGCCGCCCAACTAGTCCCGCAACTTGCGACCGGTCAGACAGTAGCGGCGCTCGGCGTGGCCGGAACCGTGTCCGTGGGCGCCGACTTCGTCGCCACCGGCGAGCACGCCACCGTACTGGGCGCGCCCGACGCCGACCTGCTGGTCCTGACCGCCGGCGACGATCTCGTGGTCGTCGACGCGGCCGCCGACGGCGTCACCGTCACCGCACTGGATTCCCTGGACACCACCCGCAGCCTGGGCTCGGTGGCACTGCGCGGGGTGGCCGTGCCCCCAGATCGGGTGCTGCGGGGGGCAGCACGCAACGCCAGGACCGTGTGGCGCATCCTGACCGCCGCCGAGGCGGTGGGAGTCGGGTGGGCCGCACTGCAGATGGCGGTCGAATACGCCAAGGTCCGCGAACAATTCGGCAGGACCATCGGCACCTTCCAAGCGGTCAAACACCACGCCGCCAACATGCTCGTCGACGTCGAGGTCGCCACGGCCGCGACGTGGGACGCCGCTCGCGCCGACGACCTCGACAGCGCCTGGTTCGCCGGTGCTGTCGCCGCCGCGCTGGCGATCCGCGCGCAGGTGTCCACCACGCAGAACAACATCCAGCTTCATGGCGGCATCGGCTACACCTGGGAGCACGACGCACACCTGTATCTGCGCCGGGCGCGCACGCTCGCGGCGTTGATGGCCGACGGCGGTGACCCGCTGCTCGACGTGGTGGAGGGCCGGCGCAGCGGCCAGGCGCACGGCGCCTCGTTCACGCTGCCCCCGGAAGCCGAGGACCATCGGGCTGCGGCGCGGGAGGCCGCGACCCGAGGCCGCACGTTGCCCGCCGAACAACAACGCGATTTCCTGGTCGACTCCGGCTATCTGGTCCCGCACTGGCCGCAGCCGTGGGGGCGGGGCGCCACCGTGCTCGAACAGCTCGTCATCGAGGAGGAGTTCGCCGGAGTCGAGCGCCCGGACATGGGCATCACCGGGTGGGTCGCGTTGACCATCGCCCAGGCCGGTACCGAGGACCAGCGTGAACGCTGGGTCGAGCCGGTGTTGCGGGGGCAGGTGATGTGGTGCCAGCTGTTCTCCGAACCCGGTGCAGGTTCCGATGCTGCCGCGGTGCGCACCTCGGCGAAACGAGTGGACGGCGGTTGGCGCGTCACCGGTCAGAAGGTCTGGACCAGCCTGGCGCACCTGTGCCAGTGGGGGCTCGCCACCGTCCGCACCGACCCCGATGCCCCCAAGCACGCCGGCGTGACGATGATGGCGATCGACATGGGCGCCGAGGGAGTCACGGTCAATCCGCTGCGGGGCATCACCGGGGACTCCCACTTCAACGAGGTGTTCTTCGACGACGTGTTCGTTCCCGACTCCGATGTGGTCGGCGACGTGAACAAGGGCTGGCTGGTGGCCCGCGCGACGCTAGGCAACGAGCGGATATCGATCGGTGGCGGGTCGGGCGCACCAACCGGGACCACCCCCGATCACCTGATCACGTTGCTCGACGGCGCGCCCGAGACGGCAGCGCGGTATGTGCGGCAGGCCGGTGAGGTCATCGCCGAGATCCACACCCTGCGGCTGCTCAATCTGCGCCGCGCCACCCGCGCGATCGCCGGCGCCGAACCGGGCCCGGAAGGCAACGTGACGAAACTGCTGGTCGCGGAGTCCGGGCAGCGGCTCACCGAGCTGGCGTTCGAGCTGGCCGGCACCGCCGCCGTTGCTGGTCAGGCGCCGCAGCTGACACTCAGCTATCTGGGCAATCGGGCCATGACGATCGCCGGAGGCACGTCGGAGATCACCCGCAACACGATCGCCGAACGGATCCTGGGACTGCCCCGAGATCCCCTGCTGCGGTGACCATTCGGCGTCCTCAGTGCACCGAGCGGCCCATGACCCGACCGAGCTCGGCACGCGAGCGGATACCCAGCTTGCGGTACACCTGGGTCAGGTGGGCCTCCACGGTCTTCGGACTGACATACAGCTCTGCGGCCATCTCTCGGTTCGTCAGGCCTGACGCGGCGAGCTCGGCGATGCGCCGCTCCGTGCCGGTCAATGCGCGCCCGGCGTCCGCATCGACGCCGATCGGCCCCGCCCCGGCTTCGGCCCGGCGCGCCCACAGTGCCGCGCCGAGCCGCTCGAAGGTGGCCAGCGCCTCGCCGAACTGCGCTTCCGCAGCTCGTTTGCGGCGCCTGCGGCGCTGAATCTGGGCACACACCAGCTGCGTCCGCGCTCGTTCGAAGGGCATGGCGAGACTTTGGTGGTGCCTCATCGCCTCGGCGGCAGCCGTTTCGGCCTCGGACACCTTGCCCGCCGCCAGCAGCACCATGCTGCGGCACCGCGCACCCACCGCCAGCTGCCAGGGCCGATGGAATCGACGGCCGGTGTCTTCCAGGGCCGCTGCCAGCGGTTCGGCCTGCTCCCACCGGCCGACCGCCACCAGGGCCTCCACCGCGTCGGGCAGGTACCCCTTGCTGGCGAACTCAGCGCCGGGAACGCTGTCGAAGACGCGCAGCATCGGCTCCAACGTGTCCAGCGCGGCCTCGTACGCCCCGACCGACACCTCGAGGAAAGCCAGCAGTGCCGAGGCGAGATCGGCATACGGGGACCGGCAACTGTTCGCCAGTTCGAGCGCCTTGCGCAGATCTGTGCTGGCCGCCTCCTCGTGGCCGGTGTAGGCGGCCACGGCACCGCGCATCGTCAGCGCAATGCTCATCACGTGCGCACCGCCCAGTCGTTCGGCGCGTTCGACGGTGTCGCGCGCATCGGCGGCGGCCGCGGCGTAATCGCCGCGCAGGATGCCGAGCATGACGGCGTTCAGCGACACCCAGAGCATCTCGGTGTCGGCGCCCCGGTCGAGCAGGCGGTCCCGAACGGCCTGCAGTTGCACCGCCGCGGCGTCGACGTCACCGGTCCACACCAGCAGGACGGCGTTGATGGCGCTGGCACTCAACGTGACCGGCGCATCGAGTTCCACCGCCTCCAGCTCCAGCGCCCGCTGCATGGCCGCCCGGTCATAGTCTCTGCCGCACAGACAGTCGATCCACGCGTTGACGGCCAGCGCCGAGCTGATGAGCTGATCGACCCCGAGCCGCTCCGCCTCGGCCAACCCTTCCCGCGCGTTCGCTGTCGCTTCGTCGTACAGATCGGCGCGTACCTGCGCAAACGCCAGCATCGTCCGGACGAACGCCGTCAGCATCGCGTCACCGGAGGCATCGGCCAACGCACTCTGCAGGTCGTCGATGCCTCGCAGATAACCCTGGGTGTGGATGAGCACGGCCGAGCGCAACAGGTACGCGACCGATCTGGTGACGCCGGGCGCCGACCGCTCGATGGCCGGAGCGAGGATCG
>CAXEZH010000381.1:0-24324 GCA_964000695.1 uncultured Mycolicibacterium sp.
GGGTTCACCGCGTACTGGATCACCCGGTAGGGGGTGCCGCCGCGCGGCGTGGTGTTCCACTGGCTGACGAACACCCGCACCGCATCCAGCGTCGACGTCGGGGCGATGTACCCGCCGCAAGGCTGGGCGAGGCGGTTGTCCTGCGGTGGCGGCAGCACTTCGGCCGGGTCGGGCCACGGCGCGGCGACGACGACCGTGGTCACCGGAGCCGTGCTCAGCCCGGTCGGGTCGTTGGCCACCCGGATCTCCATGTTGCCGGTGGTGGCGTTGAAGTAGGACAGCACGGTGCGGCCGTCGAGTTGGCGCACGCTCATCTCCCCCACCATGTCGTCCCACAGCGGCGCCGGCTCGCCACCCCACTGTGCGCCGGTCCAGGCCTGCCACGTGTCACGGTCGGTGAACGAATCGGGGCTGGCGCGGTAGAGCACGACGGGCCCGCTGCGGTCGAAGTTGTTGGCCACCAGATACACCCAGCCCCGTCCGGAGTCGGCGGTGGGGATCGGATCGTAGTAGCCGCTGATCTGGGTCTGGCGGCCCTGTGCGTATTCGGCGTCACGTTCCGAGCCCGGCACGGTCGGCCAGTTGCCGCGGCCCGGAAGCGCTTTGACCAGCCGGGAGCTCAGCGGCCGCAGGGCCTCGGTGGTGGTGACCAGGAGGTAGTTCTCGCGGTTGATCTCGATGACACCGGCGGGCAGCTGGGAGGTACCCGGCGGGGCGGGGTCGGCCAGCAGCGGGGTGGCGACCCCGGTGACGCCGTCGTAGCGCACCCCGCCCCCGTCGTCGAGCGAGTCACCCACCACGTGCAGCGCGACCGGTGAGTACCAACCGCCGTACCCGACGCCCTGCCCGGCGAAGCTGTCCCCGCAGACCTGCAGGATCCCGCTCGGGAACTCCATGAACTCGCACAGATCCGTCGCGCCGATGCCGTAGTCGGCGGTCAGCGTTCCGGTACCGGCGGCCGGGCCGATCCGCAGCACCTGGCCCGGCAGCAACGGCGGCAGCTCGACCGGTGTCGCCCCCGCCGTTGGTGCCGCGTTCCACATCAGCAGGGCCGACAGCACCCCGGCGGCGATGCGGTTGCGGCGCACGGCTGGATCAGAGCTTGGCGACCAGCAGCTCGGCGATCTGAATGGTGTTCAGTGCAGCGCCTTTTCGCAGGTTGTCGCCGGAGACGAACAAGGCCAGACCCCGTCCGTCGGGCACACCCGGATCCTGGCGGATGCGGCCGACCAGCGACTCGTCCACCCCGGCAGCGGCCAGCGGCGTGGGCACGTCCACCATCGTCACCCCGGGCGCGGCGGAGAGGATCTCCGTGGCTCGCGTCACCGACAACGGTTGCGAGAACTCGACGTTCATCGACAGCGAGTGCCCGGTGTAGACCGGTACCCGCACGCAGGTGCCGGACACCGCCAGTTCCGGGATGCCCAGGATCTTGCGGCTCTCGTTGCGGAGTTTCTGGTCCTCGTCGGTCTCCCCGGAGCCGTCGTCGACGAGCGAACCGGCCAGCGGCAGGACGTTGAACGCGATCGGCGCGACGTACTTGTCGGGCGCCGGAAAGTCCACCGCGCGACCGTCGTGGACGAGCTCACGGCTGTCCGCGCCGACGGCGCTGACCTGACCGTACAGTTCTTCGACGCCGGCCAGACCGCTGCCCGAGACCGCCTGGTAGGTCGAGGCGATCATGCGCACCAGCCCTGCCTCGTCGTGCAGCGGCTTGAGGACCGGCATCGCGGCCATCGTGGTGCAGTTGGGGTTGGCGATGATGCCCTTGGGGCGGTTCCCGGCATCGCGTTCGAAGTTGACCTCCGAGACGACCAGCGGCACATCAGGATCCTTGCGCCACGCCGAAGAGTTGTCGACGACGACGGCCCCGGCTGCGGCAAACCGCGGTGCCTGCACGCGCGACATCGTCGCCCCGGCGGAGAACAGCGCGATGTCCAGGCCGGACGGGTCGGCTGTCTCGGAATCCTCGACCACGATCTGCTCACCGCGGTACTCGAGTTTCTTGCCGGCCGAGCGCGCGGAGGCGAAGAAGCGCACCTCGTCGGCAGGGAAAGCGCGCTCCGCGAGCAGCGTGCGCATGACCTGACCGACCTGGCCGGTCGCGCCGACCACACCTATCGAAACCATCTCAGACCTCCCGTCGCTTCGCTCGCCCCATGCCTACCGCCCCGTTCCCGCGTAGACGACCGCTTCTTCGTCGCCGCCGAGGCCGAACGCCTCGTGCAGCGCCGCCACGGCACGGTCCAGCTCGGCGTCCTTGATCAGCACCGAGATCCGAATCTCCGAGGTGGAGATCAACTCGATGTTGATGCCGGCGTTGGCCAGCGCCTCGCAGAACGTGGCGGTGACGCCGGGGTGCGAACGCATGCCGGCGCCGATCAGTGACACCTTGCCGATGTGATCGTCGTAGAGCACCTTGGTGAAACCGATCTCGTCCTGCAGCGCGGTCAGTTTGGCCACCGCGCCCGGGCCGCTCTCGCGTGAGCAGGTGAAGGTCACGTCGGTCTTGCCGTCCTCGACCTTGGAAATGTTCTGCAGCACCATGTCGATGTTGACGTCGGCGTCGGCAACGGCGCGGAACACCCTGGCGGCGTAGCCCGGGATGTCCGGCAACCCGACGACGGTCACCTTGGCCTCGCTGCGGTCGTGGGCGACTCCGGTCAGGATTGCGTCTTCCATGGGGATGTCCTCGATCGATCCTTTGACGATGGTGCCCGGTCGGTCGGTGTACGACGAGCGGACATGGATGGGCAGGTCGAAGCGGCGGGCGTACTCCACGCAGCGCAGCATCAGCACCTTGGCGCCGGCGGCGGCCATCTCCAGCATTTCCTCGAAGGACACCGTGTCGAGCCGCCGGGCGTCGGACACGATGCGCGGGTCGGCGGTGAACACGCCGTCGACATCGGTGTAGATCTCGCACACGTCGGCCTTCAGTGCCGCGGCGACGGCGACGGCCGTGGTGTCGGAACCGCCACGGCCCAGCGTGGTGACGTCGCGGGTGTCCTGGCTGACGCCCTGGAACCCGGCGACCAGCACGATCTGGCCGTCGTCGAGCGCGTCGCGCAGCCGGCTCGGGGTGACGTCGATGATCTTGGCGTTGCCGTGCGTCCCGGTGGTGATGACGCCGGCCTGAGATCCGGTGAACGACCGGGCCTGCGCACCGAGGGACTCGATGGCCATCGCCACCAGCGCGTTCGAGATGCGCTCACCGGCGGTCAGCAGCATGTCGAGTTCGCGCGCCGGCGGCGCCGGCGACACCTGCTTGGCCAGGTCGAGAAGTTCGTCGGTGGTGTCGCCCATCGCCGAGACGACCACGACGACATCGTGGCCGGCCTTCTTCGTCTCGACGATGCGCTCGGCCACACGGCGGATGCGATCGGCGTCAGCCACCGAGGATCCGCCGTACTTCTGTACGACGAGCGCCACAAGAAAACCTTTCCAGTTCGGGGGGAGATCACATAAAGGATAGAGGCACCCCCCACCTGCATTTCCACCGCCGGTCGGGGCCGGTAGCGTCCGTGCGGTGCCTGACGCGCCCTCCGATCGCACGGCCGACACCTCGGTTCCGGTCCATCCGGCCATCGCCGCGCGCTGGAGTCCCCGCGCCTTCGATCCCACCGCGGACCTGGGAGAAGAGGACCTCGTGGGGGTGCTGGAGGCGGCGCGCTGGGCGCCCACCTGGGGCCGGCGGCAACCGGTGCGGTTCCTGGTCGGCCGGCGGGCAGACGAGGCGTTCACCACACTTGCCGGGCTGCTGCGGCGCGGCAACAGCTACGCCACGGTCGCCAGCGCGCTGGTCCTGGTGTGCGTCGACGACGGCGAGGACGACCGCACCGCGCGCTACGCCGCCGTCGACGCCGGCGCGGCGCTGGCCAATCTATCCGTGGAAGCGGTCTCGCGGGGATTGATCGTGCATCCGATGGCCGGGTTCGACACCGAGGGCGCCCGCTCGGCGTTCGGGCTGTCGGAGCAGCTGCGTCCACTGGTGGTGATCGCGGTGGGCCGCCTCGGTGACTACGCCGACGTGGCGCCGGAGATCGCCGAACGTGACGGCCAGCCCCGTCAGCGCGCGCCCCTGGAGGACGTCGTCCTGAACTGGGCGCAGCTCTGAGGCACCACCCGCCTCACCCGCCGGCCTGGTCCGGCCGACCACCCGCTCGACGTGCAGTGATCGCTCGCACTGCAGCATGTTTCCTTTAGTGATACGTTGATTCACAACAAGAGACAAAGGGTGGTCGATATGCCGGAAGACCTGGCCACACTGGCCGAGTTGTGCACACAGTCTGAAACGAAGTTCATCCTCGCGCTGTTCGTGGACCTGCGCGGGAAGCCCTGCGCCAAGCTGGTCCCGGTGGAGGCGGTCGACATGCTGGCCACCGAGGGCGTCGGGTTCGCGGGATACGCCGTGGGCGCGATGGGCCAGGAACCCAAGGACCCCGACCTGATGGCGATGCCCGACCCGGCATCGTTCACCCCGATCCCGTTCATCAAGGACGGCCTGGCGATCGTGCACTGCGATCCGTACGTCAACGGTGCGCCCTGGCCGTACGCCCCGCGGGTGATCCTCAAGTCGCTGATCGAACAGTGCGCCGACGCGGGCTTCGAGCCGTGGGTGGGCGCCGAGGTCGAGTACTTCCTGCTCCGACGCGGCCAGGACGGCAGCGTGTCGGTCGCCGACGCAGCCGACACCGCCGCTCAGCCGTGCTACGACGCCCGCGGGGTGACCCGGATGTACGAGCACCTCACCGCGGTGTCCGCCGCGATGAACACCCTCGGCTGGTCGAACTACGCCAACGACCACGAGGACGGCAACGGCCAGTTCGAGCAGAACTTCAAGTTCGCCGAGGCGCTCACCACCGCCGACCGGGTCGTCACGCTGCGCTACCTGCTGTCGATGATCGCCGCCGAGCGCGGCATGATCGCCACGTTCATGCCCAAGCCGTTCGCCGACAAGACCGGCAGCGGGCTGCACCTGCACCTGTCGCTGACCAGCGGCGGCAACCCCGTCTTCCCGGCCGACCCCGCCGCCGAGGACCATCGCGGACTCGGGCTGTCGGAAACGGCCTACGGCTTCATCGGCGGCGTCCTCGACCACGCCTGCGCGTTGCAGGCCGTCGTCGCCCCCACCGTGAACTCCTACAAGCGCACCGGCGCCCTGTCCACGTCGTCCGGCGCCTCCTGGGCACCGCGACTGCCCACCTACGGCGGCAACGACCGCACCCACTACATCCGGGTGCCCGACTGCGAGCGCATCGAGCTGCGCGGCGGCGACGGATCGGCCAACCCCTATCTGGCGATCGCGGCGGCGCTGGGCGCCGGCATCGACGGCATCAAACGCAGCATCGACCCCGGCGCGGTGGGCGGCGGGAACGGCACCAAGGCCCTTCCCCCGACCCTGCTGCACGCCGTGGAGGAGTTCGAGGCCGACCCGGTGGTCACCGGTGTGCTCGACGCCGCGGGAGACGGCGTCGCCGGTTACTTCGCCGGGGTCAAACGCGAGGAGTTCTTCGCCTACCACAGCGCGGTCAGCCCGTGGGAGATCGACAACTACCTGACCGCGTTCTGAGCGGCCCGAAACCAGAAGGGAATCAACACATGTGCGGCATCGTCGGGTTGCACCTGCGCAACCCCGAGCTCAACCCCCGACTCGGTGAACTGCTCACCGGCATGCTCTGCGAGATGGGCGAGCGCGGCAGCGACTCGGCCGGCGTCGCCGTCTACGGCGACCCGGCCTGGTCGCCGCCGGGACAGGGCTGCGTCTCGATCGCCGAACTCGCCCCCGGAACCACCGCCGACATCGCCGCGGTCACCGCCGCGGTCGCGGCCGAACTGGGTTCCGACGTCGACGGAGTCGCCGTCGGCCATGGCTTCCAGCTGTCGGCTGCCGTGGAGTCCGAACGGCTGCTGGCAGCTGTACGGTCGGCCTACCCGCGGGCGCTGATCGCCGGGTTCGGCGCGGACATGGCGGTGCTCAAGGGGGTCGGTCATCCCCGCGCACTGACCGACGCCTGGGGCTTGACGAAGGCGCAGGGCTGGCAGGGTGTCGGGCACACCCGGATGGCCACCGAGTCGGCGGTGACCCCGGCCGGTTGCCACCCCTACGCGGTCGGCCCCGGCCAATGCCTGGTGCACAACGGGTCGTTCGCCAACCACGCCACCGTCCGGCGCGAACTACGCTCGGCGGGAATCGCTTTCGACAGCGAGAACGACACCGAGGTCGGTGCCAGGTTCATCGCCAAACAGCTCGCCGACGGACTCGACGTTCAGACCGCCCTGAAGGCGCTGTGCGCGACGTTCGACGGTTTCTACACGCTGCTGGTGTCCAACCGCGACTCCTTCGCCGTGGTGCGCGACGCCATCGCCTGCAAGCCCGCGGTGATCGCCGAGACCGACGACTGGGTGGCGATGGGCAGCGAATACCGGGCTTTGGCCGGGCTGCCCGGCGTCGAGAAGGCCCGCATCTGGGAACCCGAGCCGGAGGTGGTGTACGCGTGGAGCAGATAGTGCCCGCAACACAATTCGATCTGCGCCACACGCCGCTTCGCGATGTCAACGCCGCACTGCACGCCCCCGATCTGACCGGCGACTTCGTCGTCAGGCACCCGGCCGGTGCGCACAACGTCGCCGTCGGCCTCGACGCGCCCGTGACCGTCACGGTCGACGGGCACGTCGGCTACTACGCGGCCGGTATGAACCAGCGCGCCGACGTGGTGATCCACGGCAACGCCGGCACCGGTGTCGCCGAGAACATGATGAGCGGCACCGTGTGGGTCAAGGGCGACGCCTCGCAGTCCGCCGGCGCCACCGCGCACGGCGGCCTGCTGGTCATCGAGGGCAATGCCGCGGCCCGCTGCGGCATCTCGATGAAGGGCGTCGACATCGTGGTGGGTGGCAGTGTCGGGCACATGAGCGCGTTCATGGCCCAGGCCGGACGGCTCGTGGTCCGCGGTGACGCGGGAGAGGCGCTGGGCGACTCGATCTACGAGGCACGCCTCTACGTGCGCGGTGATGTCGCCTCCCTCGGCGCGGACTGCATTGCCAAACCCATGGATCCCGAACATCATCGAGAACTCGGCGAGCTGCTCAAGGCCGCCGGATTCGACGACGACGACACCTCCGCCTACACCCGCTACGGGTCCGCGCGCACGCTGTATCACTTTCACGCCGACAACACGAGTGCCTACTGATGACGCCACAGAACCCCGATTCCCGCGCCCGGCTCGGATTGCGCGAATCGGCCACTTTCGACCGCACCACGATCGCCGCCATCCAGCGCGCCGCCGACACGGGCATCTACGACATCCGCGGCTGGGGCGCCAAGCGGGCGTTGCCTCATTTCGACGACCTGCTCTTCCTCGGCGCGTCGATGTCACGCTACCCGCTGGAGGGTTACCGCGAACGCTGCGCCACCGACGTGGTGCTCGGCGATCGGTTCGCCAAACACCCACTGCACCTGGATATCCCGGTCACGATCGCCGGCATGAGCTTCGGCGCCCTGTCCGGGCCGGCAAAGGAGGCGCTCGGGCGCGGCGCCAGCGAGGTCGGCACGTCCACCACGACCGGCGACGGCGGGATGACCCCCGAGGAACGCGGGCAGTCCAAGACGCTGGTCTACCAGTATCTGCCGTCCCGCTACGGGATGAATCCCGACGACCTCCGAAAGGCCGACGCCATCGAGATCGTGCTGGGCCAGGGCGCGAAACCCGGCGGCGGTGGAATGCTGTTGGGCCAGAAGATCTCCGAGCGCGTCGCGGCGATGCGCACCCTGCCGCAGGGCATCGACCAGCGCTCGGCCTGCCGGCACCCGGACTGGACCGGGCCCGACGACCTCACCATCAAGATCAACGAGTTGCGTGAGATCACCGACTGGGAGAAGCCGATCTACGTCAAGGTGGGCGCGTCGCGCGTCTACTACGACGTCAAGCTCGCGGTGCACGCCGGTGCCGACGTCGTGGTCGTCGACGGTATGCAGGGCGGCACCGCGGCCACGCAGGAGGTGTTCATCGAGCACGTCGGCATCCCGACGCTGGCCGCCATCCCCCAGGCCGTGCAGGCGCTGCAGGAACTGGGCGTCCACCGCCCCGCCGCCGGGGGCGCGGCAGACCGGAAAGGGGTGCAGCTCATCGTCTCCGGTGGCATCCGCAACGGCGCCGACGTCGCCAAGGCGCTGGCGCTGGGCGCCGACGCGGTCGCCATCGGCACCGCGGCGCTGATCGCGCTCGGCGACAACCACCCGCGCTACGCCGCCGACTACGAGAGGATCGGCAGCGCAGCCGGCTTCTACGACGACTACCAGGATGGCAACGATCCTGCCGGCATCAGCACGCAGGATCCCGAGCTGGCCGCCCGCCTGGACCCAATCGCCGGCGGTCACCGGCTGGCGAACTATCTGCGGGTACTGACGATGGAGGCGCAGACCATCGCGCGGGCCTGCGGCAAGGCCCACGTGTGCCATCTCGAACCCGACGACCTGGTCGCGGTCAACGTGGAGGCCGCCGCGATGGCCCGGGTTCCGCTGGCTGGGACGGACTGGATCCCGGGGGAAAAGCAGTGAGCGAGACCGCCGAGGTCGTCGTCGTCGGCGGCGGTCTGGAAGGTTGCGCGGCGGCGTGGGCGTTGAGCCGGCGCGGCCTCACCGATGTGGTGGTGGCCGAACGCGGCACGGTCGGCTCCGGGATGACGGGCAAGTCCAGCGGGATCGTGCGCTGCCACTACGGCGTCAGCTCACTGGCCGCGATGGCCGCTGTCGGCTTGGAGGTGTTCGAGAACGCTCACGATCTTTTCGGCGCCGACATCGGGTTCCGGCAGACCGGGTACGTCGTCGGCGTCGCCGACGCCAACGTGGACGCGCTGCGGAAAAGCCTGGCCGCGCAACGGTCCGTGGGAGTGGACACCGAGGAGATCGACCACGCCGAGGTGGCCCGCCTGTGGCCCTACGCCGACCTGACCCCGTTCGCGGCGTTCGGCTGGGAGTCCCGCGGCGGCTACGGCGACGCCTACCAGACCGCCCAGGCGTTCTCCGCCTCAGCGCGCGCCGCCGGAGCGCGGGTGCGCCAGGGCAGCCCGGTCGCCGGGTTGCTGGTCGACGGTGACCGCGTCACCGGCGTGCGCCTGGCCGACGGCAGCGAGATCTCGGCCGACACCGTGGTCGTCGCGACCGGGGTGTGGACCCGGCCGTTCCTGGCGCCCTACGGCATCGACATGCCGATCCGGGTGGTCCGCGAACAGATCGTGCTGATCGATCCCGGCATCGACAGCGCCGCCGTGAGCCGGCTTCCGGTGTTCTCCGATCTGGTGTCGCTGCAGTACGTGCGCCCCGAGGTGGGTGGGGAGATCCTGTTCGGCAACAGCGACCTCGCGCACACCGAAGACGCCGACCCGGACAGCTATCTCAACCGGGCCACCGAGGCATTCGTCGACGTCACCGTCGACAAGGTCGGCACCCGCTTCCCCGGCTTCCCAGACGCGGCGATCTCGAGCAGCTACGCCGGCTGTTACGACGTCACGCCGGACTGGAACCCGGTGATCTCCCCCGGCCCGCTGGACGGGCTGGTGATCGCTGCCGGCTTCAGCGGACACGGCTTCAAGATCGCGCCGGCGGTCGGCCAGCTGGTCGCCGACCTCGTGATCGACGGCCGCAGCAGCGACCCGCGCATCCCGGAATCGGACTTCCGGTTCTCCCGCTTCGCCGACGGCGAGCTGCTCACCACCCCCTACCCCTACGTCGGAGCGGGAGAGATGCGCTAGACATCTAGCTGTGGACTCCTCCGACGGCAACGAGCCGCTTCGCGCAGAATCCGATTCGTTGCTTCGCACAGAATCCGATTCGTTGCTTCGCAACAGGTCCGGCACTGCCCGCGACCGGGACCCCGCCGCCCCCGTCGACGAACTCGAGATCGAAGCGGCGATCGGCCACAACGTGCGTCAGCTCCGGTTGCAGCAGGGGTTGACCGTCGCCGAGACCGCCGCGCGCGTCGGAATCTCCAAGGCGATGATGAGCAAGATCGAGAACGCGCAGACCTCGTGCAGCCTGTCCACCCTCGCGCTGCTGGCGAAGGGGTTCGATGTGCCGGTGACCAGCCTGTTCCGCGGCGCAGACGTGGAACGGCCCGCCGCCTTCACCAAGTCCGGCACCGGCGCGCGCATCGTGCGTGAAGGCACCCGCGAAGGCCACGAGTACCAGCTGCTGGGCTCGCTGCGCGGGGAACACAAGCGGCTGGAGTGCCTGCACGTCACGCTGTCGGAGAAGAGCCAGACCTACCCGCTGTTCCAGCACCCGGGCACCGAGTTCATCTACATGCTCGAAGGCGTCATGGACTACAGCCACAGCCGCACGGTCTACCGGCTGCATGCCGGCGACTCGCTGCAACTCGACGGCGAAGGCGCCCACGGCCCCGTCGACCTGGTCGAGGTGCCGATCAGGTTCCTGTCGGTGATCGCGTTCCCCGACTCCCAGGTCTGACTTTCCCCGTTCAGACTGCAGCCAGCGCGGGAAAGTGCGAGTGGCGGGCGCGCTGACCGCAGTCTCAACGGGGGTCGGGGACGCATTTGGGCATCTCGCAGCCCCGGAGTACAGTGAACCGCGTGCAGCGGGTGCTCCTTCTCGGACGCCGCGACGGGGTCTGATCAGACCGGCTTCCCGTCGCGGGTGTTTCGCGATGCGCCGGTCGAAGTCCTCTAGACCCGAGAGCGCAACATCATGACCGAGAATTTCACCAGCACCGACGCGTTCGCGTCCGTCCGCACCATCAGCACCCCCGCCGGTGCACCTCATCCCGGCCAGCCCACCTGGAACACCCAGCGCGGCTCTCAGATGCCCGTCGGCCGCTACCGCAGCTTCGACGAGGAAGTGGAGCCCATCCGGCTGCCCGACCGCACCTGGCCGGACAAGATCATCGACACCGCGCCGATGTGGTGCGCGGTGGACCTGCGCGACGGCAACCAGGCGCTGATCGACCCGATGAGCCCGGCCCGCAAACGCCGCATGTTCGACCTGCTGGTGCGCATGGGCTATAAGGAGATCGAGGTCGGTTTCCCGTCGGCCAGCCAGACCGACTTCGACTTCGTCCGCGAAATCATCACCGAAGGTGCCATCCCCGACGATGTCACCATCCAGGTGCTGACACAGTGCCGCCCCGAGCTGATCGAGCGCACCTTCCTGGCCTGCCAGGGCGCGCCGCGCGCGATCGTGCACTTCTACAACTCGACGTCGATCCTGCAGCGCCGGGTGGTGTTCCGCGCCGACCGTGACGCGGTGAAGAAGATCGCCACCGACGGCGCCCGGATGTGCGTCGAGGAGGCCGCGAAGTACCCGGAAACCCAATGGCGTTTCGAGTACTCTCCCGAGTCCTACACCGGTACCGAACTGGAGTACGCCGTCGAGGTCTGCAACGCGGTGGCCGACATCGTGCAGCCGACGCCCGAGGTTCCGCTGATCGTCAATCTGCCTGCCACGGTGGAGATGGCCACGCCGAACGTCTACGCCGACTCGATCGAATGGATGAACCGGAATCTGACCCCGCGGGATTCGATCATCCTGAGCCTGCACCCGCACAACGACCGCGGCACCGCCGTCGCAGCGGCCGAACTGGGTTACGCCGCGGGCGCCGACCGCATCGAGGGCTGCCTGTTCGGCAACGGTGAGCGCACCGGCAACGTCTGCCTGGTAACACTGGGTCTCAACCTGTTCAGCCGCGGTGTGGACCCGCAGATCGACTTCTCCAACATCGACGAGATCCGCCGCACCGTCGAGTACTGCAATCAGCTCGGCGTGCACGAGCGTCACCCGTACGGCGGCGACCTGGTGTACACCGCGTTCTCCGGCAGCCACCAGGATGCGATCAACAAGGGGCTGGACGCGATGAAAGTGTCTGCCGACGAACAGGATTCGGATGTAGACGACATCCTGTGGCAGGTTCCCTACCTGCCGATCGACCCCAAGGACGTCGGGCGTACCTACGAGGCCGTGATCCGGGTCAACTCGCAGTCCGGCAAGGGCGGCGTCGCCTACATCATGAAGGCCGATCACGGGCTGGCGCTGCCGCGACGGCTGCAGATCGAGTTCAGCCAGGCGATCCAGCAGATCACCGACGGGGAGGGCGGCGAGGTGTCGCCCAAGGTGATGTGGGACGCCTTCTACGAGGAGTACCTGGCGCCCATCACCCCGCTGGAGCGGATGCGCCAGAAGGTCGACGCCGCCGAGGTCGACGGCGGCACCGACACCATCACCGCGGTGGTCAAGATCGACGGAGTCGAGCGCGAGATCATCGGCGCCGGCAACGGGCCGCTGGCTGCGTTCTGCGACGCGCTCGGCGCGGTCGGCTTCGACATCAACGTGCTGGACTACTCCGAGCATGCGATGTCCTCGGGCGAGGAGGCGCAGGCCGCCGCCTACGTCGAAGCCTCGATCGGCGGCCGGACCGTGTGGGGTGTGGGCATCGCGACGTCCATCACGACGGCGTCGCTGCGCGCGGTGGTGTCGGCGGTCAACCGCGCGTCGCGGCTCGCGCAGGGCTGAGTGACACGGCAGCGGTGAGCACAACCGTCCTGCCGTTGGTCCGGTCGCATTGGCTGTTCCAGTTGGTCGGCTCCAGCGTCGCGATCACCGCCGCGCTGCTGCTCGGGGGTGCTGCCGTCGCCGGGGTCGCCGGTCTGGTCTATCTGCCGCTGGCGGTGGTCGCGCTGGCGCTGTTCGGCACCGTGTTCGTCGCGGCCGTGCAGGCACTGGCCACCGATGGCCTGGTGCTGGGTGAGCGGGGGTTCACCCACGCCGGGCGCGAGTACCGATGGGCGGACGTCGCCGAGTTCACGCCGGTCGGGTTCCTGGCGAAGTCGCATGTGCGGATCGTGTTCCGGCCCGACGCACAGCCGGGCTTTCGCTGCCGGCTGGCGCACCAGCTCGGCAGGGTCGGTGTGTTCGACCCGGCGACGCACATCCCCATCAGGGGCTACCGCACCGGCGGCGAGTCGCTGGCGACGGTGCTGCACCACCGTCTGAACAGCCGATGACCCTCATCACAACGCCGTCACAACCCGGCGAACCGTGCCACGTCGCTCCCGCGGCCCGTGGTTAACTGACGCCGGCGCAGACAGCGCCGTCCACGGTTAAGGAGCAGCCGTCATGTGGAATACGTTCTGGGACTTCCTCTGGACCACGCTGGTCATCTTCGCGTTCATCGCGTACCTGATGATCCTGTTCAACATCCTGGTCGACCTGTTCTGGCGCGACCACAAGACCTCCGGCTGGGTCAAGGCGATCTGGGTGATCTTCCTGATCGTGCTGCCCTACCTGACGGCGCTGGTCTACCTGATCGCCCGCGGCAAGGGCATGGCCGAGCGGGCCCGCGATCAGGCGATGGCGGCCAAGCGGGAGACCGATGACTACATCAAGCACGCGGCGGGCAGGTCACCGGCTCAGGAGATCGCCGACGCCAAGAACCTGCTGGAGACCGGCACGATCTCGCAGGCCGAGTTCGACACGCTGAAGGCCAAGGCGCTGAGCTGAGAGCGGCACTCAGAACACGTCGCCGAAGGCGGCACTCAGAACAAAGTGAACTGGTCGTCGACAGTGGTGGCGTCGGTGAACGCCTCGATGTCGGCGCCACCGACCACCGTGTCGAGCAGGTCGATGAAATCGGCGGTGGAGACCAGCGGCACACCGAACAAGGCAGCCTGGTAGCCCTTGCCCTGCTCGGGGCTCGTCTCGTCACAGACGATCAGCGAGGTGTGCTGGTCGACCGTGTCGGTGTAGGCCAGGCCGGCGTGCAGGATGCGTTCGAGGACCTCCTCGTAGGTGCGGCCCTGCACCCCGGCGAGGCCCACGCGCATGCCCTGCACCAGCGGCCGTTGCGGCACGAAACGGCCCGGATTGGCGTACGGGCACGGCCGCCGCGCCGCCACCACCTTCAGCGGATGCAGCTCGTCATGGGTCACCCGACCGTTGGGCCACGACCGGCGCGTGACCGGGTGCACCGGTAGCCACACCCTGCGTTCCCGGGCGCGGACCAGCACGGGTTTGAGAATCTGCGCCAGAACCATCGCGTCGTCCAGGGCGTCATGGGGGCGCATCTGGCTGATTCCCCAGTGTCCCGCCAGCGTCTCCAGGCGCAGGTTGGTCAGGCCGAGATCGAGCCGTCGCGCCAACTCGACGGTGCACATCACGTTCTCGACAGGCAGTTCGACGTCCACCAGCTCGGCCTCGGCGGCCAGGAACGAGTAGTCGAACCCGACGTTGTGGGCGACCAGCGTGCGCCCCCGGAGCACCTCGACGAGGTCGGCCGCCACGTCACCGAAGGTCGGCTGACCGGCCAGCATCTCGGCGGTCAAGCCGTGCACATGGGTGGGACCGGGGTCGACGCCGGGGTTCAGCAGGCTGTACAGGCTCTTCTCGACGTTGCCGTCGTCGCTGAGTGCCAGCGCCGCGACACTGACGATGCGCGCCTGACCGGGCCGGAAACCGGACGTCTCGACGTCCACCACAGCCCAGCCGGTTCCGGGCTGGTCGGCGGGTCTTCCCCACTCGCATCCACCGGTTGAGCTCACGTTTCGAGCATGGCACGCACCCCTGACAAGGCCTGCTCCATCAGCCGCGTGTCGGCGCTTCTTCTAAACTCCCCGGAATGGTCACCCCACGCGGTCGCGTCGCGCTGTCGGCCGGTGCCGCCGCGCGGTGGGCGTCGCGGGTCACCGGCCGGGGCGCCGGCGCGATGATCGGCGGGTTGGTCGCGATGACACTGGACCGATCCATCCTGGGCCAGCTCGGCCAGGGTCGGCGCACCGTCGTCATCACCGGCACCAACGGCAAGTCCACGACCACGCGGATGACGGCCGCCGCGCTGGCCACGATGGGCGACGTCGCCACCAATGCCGAGGGCGCGAACATGGACGCCGGGCTGGTCGCCGCGCTCGCCGCGGCACCGACGGCGTCGCTGGCCGCGCTCGAGGTCGACGAGATGCACGTCCCGCACGTGTCGGATGCCGTGTCCCCGGCGGTGCTGGTGCTGCTGAACCTGTCGCGCGACCAACTCGACCGGGTGGGCGAGATCAACCACATCGAACGCACGCTGCGCGCCGGGCTGGCCCACCACCCGGGCGCAGTCGTCGTCGCCAACTGCGACGACGTGCTGATGACCTCGGCCGCCTACGACAGCCCGGACGTGGTGTGGGTGGCTGCCGGCGGCGGGTGGGCGGGTGATTCGGTGAGCTGTCCCCGCTCGGGGGAGATCATCGTCCGCGAGCAGGCGCACTGGTATTCCACCGGGTGCGACTTCAAGCGGCCCACCCCGCACTGGTGGTTCGACGACACCCACATCCACGGCCCCGACGGACTGTCCCTGCCGATGACGCTCACGCTGCCGGGCGCGGTGAACCGCGGCAACGCCACGCAGGCGGTGGCCGCGGCGGTCGCCCTGGGCGCCGATCCCGCTGCCGCGGTGGCCGCCGCGTCCGCCGTCGACGAGGTCGCGGGCCGGTACCGGACGGTGCGCCTCGGCGCGCACACGGCCCGGGTGCTGCTGGCGAAGAACCCCGCCGGCTGGCAGGAGGCGCTGTCGATGGTCGACCGCGACGCGGCGGGCGTGGTGATCGCGGTCAACGGCCAGGTCCCCGACGGGGAGGACCTGTCGTGGCTGTGGGACGTGCGGTTCGAGCATTTCGAGTCGACGGCGGTGGTGGCCGCCGGCGAGCGCGGCACCGACCTGGCGGTGCGGCTCGGCTACGCGGGCGTCGAGCACACCCTGGTACATGACACGATGCGGGCGATCGACTCGTGCCCACCCGGGCACGTCGAGGTGTTGGCCAATTACACGGCATTCCTTCAGTTGAACCGGCGGCTGCCATGAACGAGTCGGCGGTGCGGATCGGGCTGGTGCTGCCCGACGTGATGGGCACGTACGGGGACAGCGGCAACTCGGTGGTGCTGCGGGAACGCCTGCGGATGCGCGGAATCCCCGCCGAGATCGTGGAGATCACCCTCGACGACCCGGTGCCCGCCGAGTTGGACCTCTACACTCTCGGCGGCGCCGAAGACTACGCCCAGCGGCTGGCCACCAAGCATCTGATCCGCTATCCCGGCCTGCAGCAGGCGGTTTCGCGGGGCGCTCCGGTGCTCGCGATCTGCGCGGCCATCCAGGTCCTGGGTCACTGGTACGAGACGTCGGCCGGGGAACGCGTCGACGGCGTCGGCGTCCTGGACGTCACCACGTCACCACAGCCCGAGCGCACCATCGGCGAGGTGGCTGCGACACCGTTGATCGACGCGCTCACCGAGCCTTTGACGGGGTTCGAGAACCACCGCGGCGGAACAGTTCTCGGGCCGGAGGCCCGACCGCTGGCTGCGGTGTCCAAGGGGGCGGGCAACCGCGCCGGTGACGGCATCGACGGCGCGGTGCAGGGCAGCGTGATCGCCACCTATCTGCACGGCTGTTGCCTGGCGCGTAATCCCGAGCTGGCAGATCACCTGCTGGGCAAGGTGGTCGGACCGCTGTCGCCGCTGGAGCTACCGGAGGTGGCGCAGCTGCGTCGGGAACGACTGGCCGCGCCCCGGCGGGTGTAGCCGCGTCGGTCAGGCCGCTGTCAGCCGGACGAACCTCTGCAGGTCGGTGACGTCGAACCGGCAGCCCCGATTCAGCAGCGCGTTCTCGACCCGGTTAAGCCACTCTTTCGGCCGCTGCTCGGCGATCACCCGGATGACGATCCAGCCCAGTTCGTCGAGCATGCGCAACCGTTCGATGTCCTTGACGTACTGCCTGCGGTCCTTGCGGTGATGGTCCCCGTCGTATTCCACAGCCACCGCGTAGTCGGGCCAAGCCAGATCCAGGAACGCCACCGGCCGTGATCCGACCACCACGGGGTGTTGGGTGTGCGGCCGGGGAAAGCCACAGTCCGCCAACCAGAGTCGAATCCTGCTCTCGCGCGGCGAGGCGGCTCCGCCGTCGACGAGCGGCAGCAGTTGCCGCAGCTGGGTCAACCCGCGGGCGCGCGGTCTGCGCTCGGCCAGCTCCAGCACCTCGGCGACGTCGAACCGCTGATTCCACATCAGTGCGTCGAGGCGGGCCAAGGCCTCCGTTCGGTCGAGGTGCCGCCCGAGGTCATAGGCGGTGCGTATCCGCGTCGTGACCGGCAGGCCGGCGCGGTGAGTGGTCTCGCGATCGGCGATCTGCTCGGCGCGGGGAACGAGACCGGGCTGGGGCAGGCACTTGACGCCGGAGATCTCGACGGGCTGTTCCGCGTCCACCCATGGCGCGCCATGCAAAGCCGAGGCGGCGACGCCGGCCACGACACCCCTGCGCCCCGTGGCCAGCCAGGCCCCGATGGTGCGGTCGCGCAGAGTCACCTCCGCACCCCTGCGGACATAGACGCCGCGATACAACGTCGCGTAGGACCGCTGCAGTTCGTGGCGCGTGACCACCCCGGCCTTGACGGCTTCGCCGCCGAGGATGACTTTCCCCATGGACAGAGGTTGGCAAGACCCACCGACAAGCCCACGAGATCCGAGTTTTGCAGGCAACGCCCGAGTAGGCCTCTGCAAAAGTCGGATCTCGTCGAATACTGCGGCGAGCGGCGAATCAGGCCAGCGCGCGGCGACCGGCCAGCGCGCGCCCCAGCGTGAGCTCGTCGGCGAACTCCAGATCCCCGCCCATCGGCAGGCCCGACGCGATGCGCGTGACGGCCAGCCCGGGAATGTCGCGCAACATCCGCACCAGGTAGGTCGCGGTGGCCTCCCCCTCGGTGTTCGGGTCGGTCGCGATGATCACCTCGGCGACGTCGACACCGTCGACACGCTCACCGAGGCGGTTGAGCAGCTCGCGAATCCGCAACTGATCAGGTCCGACGCCGGACAACGGGTCCAGCGCCCCGCCGAGCACGTGGTAGCGCCCACGGAACTCCCGGGTACGTTCCACCGCCTGCACGTCCTTGGGCTCCTCGACGACGCACACCAGCGAGGCATCACGGCGCGGATCGCTGCAGATCCGACACCGTTCCTCGTCGCTGACGTTGCCGCACACCGCGCAGAACGTCACCCCGTCGCGGATCTTGCCGAGCACCGCGGTGAGCCGGTCGATGTCGGGCGGTTCGACCGACAGCAGATGAAACGCGATCCGCTGGGCGCTCTTGGGCCCGATACCGGGCAGTTTGCCCAGCTCGTCGATCAGATCCTGGACGGGTCCTTCGAACATCTACGGTGACGTCACATACCCGGCAGGCCGAGCCCGCCCATCCCGCCGGCCAACGGTCCGAGCCGGTCGTGGGCGAGGATCGTGACCTGCTTCGCGGCGTCGCCGATCGCCCCGACGATCAGGTCCTGCAGCGTGTCGATGTCGGAGGGGTCGACGACCTTGGGATCGATGGACACGGCCACCACCTCACCGCTGCCGCGCATGGTGACCTGGACCAGACCGCCACCGGCCTGGCCGTGGACCTCGGCGGTGGCGAGTGCCTCCTGCGCTTCCATCAGCTGCTGCTGCACCTGCTGCGCCTGCGCGAGGAGTGCGGACATATCGGGTTGGCCCTGGCCCTCAGGTTGCATGCTTCATCCTCTTGGTCCGGTTGCACAGTTGCACGTTTGATTGCATAACTGTCTCGACTTGGTTGCGCTCGCCCAGAAGCGACGCTTCGGCCTTTCAGCCTAGTCTCCATGCGGGCTACCGTGGCGCGGTGCACGTACCAGCAACTCTGCGTGTCGGTGCGCGGATGGCCTCGGCTCTGGCGGCCGCAGTACTAGTTGCCGCGTCGACGCTGGCCAGCCCCGCGCAAGCCGCACCCACCAGCATCGCCGGCATGATCGTCTTCCTCGATCCGGGCCACCAGGGCACCAACGACGCGGCGACGCTCAGCAGACAGGTGCCCACCGGACGCGGCGGCACGAAGGACTGCCAGGCCAGCGGCAGCGCCACCGACGACGGCTATCCCGAGCACACGTTCACCTGGGACACCACGCTGCGGATCCGCCAGGCATTGACCGCACTGGGTGTGCGCACCGCCATGTCCCGCGGTGACGACACCGGTCCGGGACCGTGCGTCGACGAACGGGCGGCCCTGGCCAACTCCATCCAGCCCAACGCCATCGTGTCGATCCACGCCGACGGTGGGCCGCCGACCGGGCGCGGTTTCCACGTGCTGTACTCGTCGCCGCCACTGAACCAGGCCCAGGCCGGGCCGGCAGTGCAGTTCGCGCGCACGATGCGCGACACCTTGGCCGGCTCGGGCATCCCCCCGGCCACCTACATCGGCTCGTCGGGACTGAACCCGCGTTCCGACATCGCCGGGCTCAACCTGGCCCAGTACCCGTCGATCCTCGTCGAGCTCGGCAACATGAAGAACCCGGCCGACTCGGCGCTGATGAAGACACCCGAGGGACGGCAGAAGTACGCCGAGGCGGTCGTGCGCGGCATCGCCGCGTTCCTGGCCGCGCAGCGGGGCTGAGGCAGACCCTGGTCAGTCGTCCTCGACGCCGGTGCCTTCCAGGCCCACCGTGCCCTCGACCTCGCGTTTGAGGTTGCCGAGCACCTCGGCCTGGATCCGGCGCAGCCCGATCGGCGCGAAGATCTTCTCGAAGAAGCCGCCGATGCCGCCCGCTCCGGTCCAGGACGTCTTCACGGTGACCGACGAGCCGGGCCCGGCCGGGGCGACGGTCCAGTTGGTCACCATCGACGAATTGGCGTCCTTTTCGATCACGGTGCGGCCGGCGACGTCGACGGTGGCCTTCACCTGTCGGGAGCGCGACTTGGTGGCCTGCAGCGTCCACTCCGCGACGGTGCCCGCCCCCTGGCCGCCCTCGAGTACCCGGTAGCCGCTGTAGTGCGAGGACAGGATCTTGGGACGCATCGCCTCGTAGTCGGCGACAGCGCCGAGCACCGTCGCCGGGTCGGCGTCGATCAAGTCCGTGCTGGTCGCGCTGACCTGTGCCATCAGTGAGAACTCCTTGTCAAAGCCCGGTGCGGTCGCATCGGTTGCCACCGCGGACTAGCGTATATGTGTGTCTGTTGCCCCGACCGACGCACGGGCTGCTCACGCGCTCGGCGTGCAGCGCCTCCTCGAGAGCTATCGCGCCATCCCCGCCGACGCGACGGTGCGGCTTGCCAAACCGACTTCCAACCTGTTCCGCGTCCGCGCCAAGACCTCCGCGCCGGGCCTGGACACCTCCGGGTTGACCGGCGTCATCTCCGTGGATCCCGAGCAGCGCACGGCCGACGTCGAGGGCATGTGCACCTACGAGGATCTCGTCGCCGCCACGCTGCCGTACGGCTTGTCACCACTGGTGGTGCCGCAGCTCAAGACCATCACGCTGGGTGGCGCCGTCACGGGTCTGGGCATCGAGTCGGCATCGTTCCGCAACGGCCTGCCGCACGAGTCGGTGCTCGAGATGGACATCCTCACCGGGACCGGCGAGGTGGTGCGGGCATCCGCCGACGAGAACCCCGACCTGTTCCGCTCGTTCCCCAATTCCTATGGCACGCTGGGGTATTCGGTGCGCCTGAAGATCGAGCTGGAACCGGTGAAACCGTTCGTGGCGCTGCGCCATCTGCGGTTCGACTCGCTGGATGCGCTCATCGAGACGATGGAGCGGATCGTCGACACCGGCGGGCCGGACGGCGATCGCGTGGATTACCTCGACGCAGTGGTGTTCAGCGCCGGCGAAAGCTATCTGTGCCTGGGCGTGCAGACCGCGACACCCGGCCCCGTCAGTGACTACACCGGCGCCGACATCTACTACCGGTCCATTCAGCACGCGGCGGGCGAGAAGCATGACCGGCTCACCATTCACGACTATCTGTGGCGCTGGGACACCGACTGGTTCTGGTGCTCCCGGGCGTTCGGTGCGCAGAACCCGCGAATCCGCCGCTGGTGGCCGCGCCGGTTTCGGCGGAGCAGCTTCTACTGGAAGCTCATCGGCTACGACCAGCGCTTCGACATCGCCGATCGGATCGAGAAACGAAACGGCAGGCCGCCCCGCGAACGGGTGGTCCAGGATGTCGAGGTGCCGATCGAGCGCACCGTGGAGTTCCTGACCTGGTTCCTCGAGACCGTGCCGATCGAACCGATCTGGCTGTGCCCGTTGCGGCTTCGTGACGATCGCAGCTGGCCGCTGTACCCGATCCGGCCCTACCACACCTATGTGAACGTCGGATTCTGGTCCTCGGTGCCTGTCGGGCCCGAGCCGGGGTACACCAACAAGATGATCGAACGCAAGGTCAGCGACCTCGACGGCCACAAGTCGCTGTACTCTGACGCGTTCTATGCCGCCGACGAGTTCGCCGCACTCTACGGCGGTGAGACCTACACGACGGTGAAGAAGGCTTACGACCCGGATTCCCGGTTTCTCGATCTGTACGCGAAGGCGGTGCGAAGACAATGACCACTTTTCGGGAACACACCACGCAAGGCCACGACGACGACCGAAAGCTCACCCTGGCCGAGATCCTCGAGATCTTCGCCGCGGGTCGGCTGCCGCTGAGGTTCACCGCGTATGACGGGAGCAGCGCCGGACCCGAGGACGCGTCCGTGGGGCTGGATCTGCGCACGCCGCGCGGCACCACCTACCTGGCGACTGCCCCGGGTGACCTGGGTTTGGCCCGCGCCTACATCTCGGGTGATCTGGAGTTGCACGGTGTGCATCCCGGTGACCCCTACGAACTTCTCACCGCACTGGTGGAGAAACTGGCCTTCAAGCGGCCGCCGGCCCGCGTGCTGGCGCAGATCATCCGTTCGATCGGCATCGAGCATCTGAGGCCCATCTCCCCGCCGCCGCAGGAGGCGCTGCCCCGCTGGCGTCGCATCGCAGAAGGACTGCGGCACAGCAAGACCCGCGATGCCGACGCCATCCACCACCATTACGACGTGTCCAACAGGTTCTACGAGATGGTGTTGGGCCCGTCGATGACCTACACGTGCGCCTGCTACCCGCGTCCGGACGCATCGCTGGAGGAAGCGCAGGACAACAAGTACCGGCTGGTGTTCGAGAAGCTGCGGCTCAAGCCTGGCGACCGCCTCCTCGATGTCGGCTGCGGCTGGGGCGGCATGGTGCGGTATGCGGCGCGCCACGGCGTCAAGGCCATCGGGGTGACGCTGTCGGCCCAGCAGGCGGAGTGGGCCCAGAAGGCCATCGCCGAAGAAGGTCTGGGCGACCTGGCCGAGGTACGCCACAGCGACTACCGCGACGTGCACGAGTCGCAGTTCGACGCGGTGTCCTCGATCGGGCTGACCGAGCACATCGGAGTGGCCAACTACCCGAGCTACTTCCGGTTCCTGCAGTCCAAGCTGCGCACCGGCGGATTGCTGCTCAACCACTGCATCACGCGCCACGACAACCGGCACGGCCCCGCCGCCGGCAGCTTCATCGACCGCTACGTGTTCCCCGACGGGGAGCTCACCGGATCGGGACGCATCATCACCGAGATGCAGGACGTCGGCATGGAGGTGATGCACGAGGAGAACCTGCGTCACCACTACGCGATGACGCTGCGCGACTGGTGCGCCAACCTGGTGGCGAACTGGGACGACGCGGTCGCCGAGGTCGGGATCGCCACGGCGAAGGTGTGGGGCCTCTACATGGCAGGCTCGCGGGTGGGATTCGAGCAGAACGCGATTCAGCTGCACCAGGTCCTGGCGGTGAAGCTCGATGCGCACGGACACGACGGTGGTCTTCCGTTGCGACCCTGGTGGACGGCCTGACGTTCTAGGCTGAGCCCGTGATCCGCTTCCTGCTGCGTGTCGCAGTGTTCCTGGGTTCGTCGGCGATCGGGCTGTTGGTGGCCTCCCTGGTGGTACCGGGAGTGCGGTTGTCGGCGTGGGGGTTCGTCGCCGCCGTCGTGATCTTCACGGTCGCGCAGGCGCTGCTGTCGCCGTTCTTCCTGAAGATGGCCACCAAGTACGCCTCGGCGTTCCTCGGCGGTATCGGCCTGGTATCGACGTTCGTCGCGTTGCTGCTGGCATCGCTGCTGTCGAATGGCCTGAGCATCAGCGGCATCGGTTCGTGGGTCGGAGCCACGGTGGTGGTGTGGCTGGTCACCGCGGTTGCCACGCTGGTGCTGCCGATGCTGGTGCTGCGGGAGAAGAAGGGCACCACCCCAGGCGCGTGAGGCCCAGTGGTTCAGGCGCCGTCGATGCGCCGGGCGCCCAGTTCGCTTTGTAGCAGTTCGAGCGCGGCTTCCTCGGGGTCGCGGCGCGGGACATGCGGGTCGGTGTTGCCTGCTTCGGCCAGCATGCTTTCTTCGTCGTCCTCCGGCGGGGGTGCGGGAGGGGGTTCGGCCGGGCGTTCGGCCGGACGCCGCCGGGGTGTGCTCGACTGAGGCGCGGCCGGTTCGGGTGCGGCGGCGGCGGGGGCGGCTGCCGGAGCTGCGCCCGCCTCGCAGACGACCCGCCAACTCACGCCGAGCGCGTCGCGCAGCGCTTCGGCGATGACGTCGGCATTGCGCTGTTCGCACAACCGTTTGGCCAGCGGGGCCGACTCGTGGCTGAGGATCAGCGTGTTGTCCTCGACCGCGCGGACGATCGCGCCCGCCAGCATGACCTCGGTGGTCCGGCTGCGCTCGCGCACCTTCTCCCGCACCGTGGTCCACATGCTGCGCACCGCAGCGGCGTTGGGTTGCGCGGCAGCGGCCGGCGCGGCGGGTTCGGGCTGCACCGGTCGAGGCTCGGGCACCGGGGCGGGTGCGGGAGGCGGGGGCGCGGGTGGCTGAGGCGCCGGCGCTGCGGGTGCCGGGGCCGGGGCCGGAGCAGCCGGTGCCGCCGGCTCCGCCGGCTCCTGGGCGTCGCGGACGGTCTTGCGGACGAACTGTTTCGGTGGTGCGACGACGGCCGACGCCTCTTCGCCGGCAGGGATGGACATCTCGAGTCGCTTCTCGATGCGCTCGACCCGCTGCAGCACCGCCGCCTCGGTGTCGCTGGCCGAGGGCAGCAGCAGCCGGGCACACGCCACCTCCAGCAGCAGACGCGGCGCGGTGGCGCCCCGCATCTCACCGAGCCCGGCGTGCATCACCTCGGCGTAGCGGGTCAGCGTGGCTGTGCCGAGCTTCGAGGCCTGTTCCCGCATCCGCTCCAGCACGTCCTCGGGACCGTCGACCACCCCGCGGGTGACCGCGTCGGGGACCAACTGCATGACGATGAGGTCCCGGAATCTCTCCAGCAGGTCGGTGGCGAAGCGGCGTGGATCGTGGCCGGCGTCGACGACACCTTCGACGGCGCTGAACAGCGCCGCACCGTCGCCGGCGGCCAGCGCGTCGATCGCGTCGTCGATCAGTGCGATGTCGGTGGCGCCGAGCAGAGCCAGCGCTCGCTGATAGCCGATGCGGTTGCTCTCGGCACCGGCGAGCAGCTGGTCCA
>CAXEZH010000382.1:0-5442 GCA_964000695.1 uncultured Mycolicibacterium sp.
CGTCGATGACGGGATAGCTTGCTGCGATGCTCTCCGCGGTGTCGACGATCACCGTGCTCACCGGCACGTGCCGGACAAGTTGAAAGAGCTGATCACCGTGCGGCGCCTGTGCACCGTGGTACCCCCAGATGCTGCGGAGCACCGTGGCGCCGTTGGCGTGGTCGGTCTGCATCAACCTGCTCACCAGCGCGCGGTGGACGGGGGTGCCTTCGTAGCGACTGTCTTCGTCGGTGCGCACCGTCACCTTGAGGAAACCGCCGGACCCCGTCGCCGGTTCGGCAAGGGTGCGGCCGGCGTTCTTGCACACCATGATCCGCTCCAGTGTGATCAGCGGGTCGGACAGGTGCGGCCGCAATTCGGTCAACGCGCCGGCTGTCTGGGCCGAGGTACCCACGCCGACCACGACAAGCGGTACGTCGGCGTTGCGGCTGAAGAACCGCGCCCGCCGACGCTGGCCGGACACGGTGCCGTCGACCCCGAGAAACACCTCGGCGGAGAGGAATCCGAGCCGGTGCAACACCTCGCAGACACGGAGATACCCGGCCGCACCCGCGACGCGCTGCCGACGGCCCAGATACACCGACAGACGCACGTCCTCGCTGGAAGCCGGGTCGGGCAGGGTGCGCCCACGCTCGAGGGTGAGCACGCCGCGGCCCAGGACCCCGGCCACCTCATCGGCCAGCGGAACGATGCGGTCCGCGCTGTCCACGGCGGTGAGAGTCACCGGCGGGTCCTCGGACAGGCTCAGAGAGCGATCGCTGCGCACCACATGGGCCGGGCCGAAGCTCGCGATGCCGCGCAGCATGACGCTGGTGGCGACCGACCGCTGGTCGTAGCGCTCCAGCAGCTCCTCGGCCAGAAATCGACCGCTGTGCCGCTCACGTTCGGCGAAATACGCTGTCAGCGTCAGGATCTCGGTGCCGGTAGGGTTCACAGCAGCCCCGCGATCGTCTGCCCGGCGTAGGCAGCCGGCAGGCCCAGTGCGATGCTCACCACGATGTTCGCCACCGCGGGTGCGAGCTGGCGTTCCTCGGCGAGTCGATGGGTCTCGAGCATCCACGTGGAGAACGTCGTATAGGCGCCGACGAAGGCGGTCCCGGCCACCAACGCCAGGTGCGGGCTCAATGCCAGACCGGCGACGAATCCCAACAGCAGCGCCCCGGACAGATTGACGGCCAGCGTGCCGGCCGGAAAGCTGCCGCCCGAGCGGCGCGACACCGCCCGGTCGACGGTGAAGCGCAACAGCGACCCCAGCCCGCCGCACACCAGCACACCCAGCCAGCTCAGCACCGTCGTCATCGCCGTACCGCCGTCATCGTCGCACCCAACCCCGGCGCACCAGCACCGTCGCGAGGTAGACGGCGAGCAGGCCCAGCACGACGCTGGCCGCGGTGTAGCCGACCGCGAGCCCGTAGTGGCCGTGCTCGAGCATGGCGATGGTCTCGACCTGCATCGTCGAGAACGTGGTCAGACCGCCGCAGAAACCCGTGCCCAGAAAAGGCCGCCGGTAGCTCGACAGCGGCAACCGCTCCAGCAGTCGGGTGACGAACACGCCGAGCAGGAACGCGCCCACGATGTTGACGGTGAAGGTCGGCCACGGCCAGCGGCCGGGATCGGGCGCGGCGAGCTCCTCGAAACCCGCCCGAGCCAAGGTGCCCAGCGCACCCCCCGCGAACACCGCAGCCAGTTCCCGCCGGTCAACAGCCATCACCGAAGAGTATGCACAGCAGACCCCCGCCCGGGTACTGCGACGGGCCGCCGCGTAGCAGAATCGGGGACATGGCTGCGAACCCCCGGGCCGGGCAACCGGCACAACCCGAAGACCTCATCGATGTGGCACAGGTGGTGACCGCCTACTACACCGTCTTGCCCGACCCGGACAGCGTCGACCAGCAGGTCGCCTTCGGCACGTCCGGGCATCGCGGCTCCAGCCTCGACGCGGCGTTCAACGAGGCCCACATCCTCGCGACCACGCAGGCCATCGTCGAGTACCGAGCCGCCCAGGGCACCACCGGGCCGCTGTTCATCGGGCGCGACACCCACGCCTTGTCCGAGCCGGCATGGGTCTCGGCGCTCGAGGTGCTGGCCGCCAACGATGTTGTCGTCAAGATCGATTCGGCCGATCGCTACACCCCGACTCCGGCCGTCAGCCACGCGATCCTGACCTACAACCGGGGACGTGAGACCGGCCTGGCCGACGGCATCGTCGTCACGCCCTCGCACAACCCGCCCCGCGACGGCGGCTTCAAGTACAACCCGCCCCACGGCGGGCCCGCCGACACCGACGCCACCGGGGCCATCGCGACGCGGGCCAACGAGATCCTGCGCGGCGGCCTCAAAGAGGTGCGACGCACGCCGCTGGCGCGTGCCCTGGGTTCTGCCGAGCGCCACGACTACCTGGATGCCTACGTCGCCGACCTGCCGAACGCCGTCGACATTCATGCCATCAAGGCCGAGGGCATCCGTATCGGCGCCGACCCGCTCGGCGGCGCCAGCGTCGACTACTGGGCGGCCATCGCCGAGCGGTACGACCTCGACCTCACCGTGGTCAACCCGCTGGTGGATGCGACCTGGCGGTTCATGACGCTCGACGGTGACGGCAAGATCCGGATGGACTGCAGCTCGCCGAACGCGATGGCTTCGCTGGTGCACAAGGTCGTCGGCGACGCCGATCTCTACCAGATCGCCACCGGCAACGACGCCGACTCCGACCGGCACGGAATCGTCACCCCCGACGGCGGGCTGATGAACCCCAACCACTACCTGGCGGTGGCGATCGACTACCTGTGCACCCATCGGGCCACCTGGCCCGCCGGGACGGCCATCGGTAAGACAGCGGTGAGCTCGTCGATCATCGACCGCGTGGTGGGCGGGCTGGACCGAAACCTCATGGAGGTACCGGTCGGCTTCAAGTGGTTCGTCGACGGACTCCTCGGCGGCACGATCGGCTTCGGCGGCGAGGAGAGTGCGGGCGCGTCGTTCCTGCGCACCGACGGCACCGTCTGGACCACCGACAAGGACGGCATCATCCTGGCGCTGCTGGCCTCGGAGATCCTCGCCGTCACCGGCTCTACGCCGTCGCAGCGCTACGCCGAGCTGGCCGACAGGTACGGTGCGCCGACCTATGCCCGCATCGACGCGCCGGCCAATCGGGAGCAGAAGGCGCGGCTGGCCAAGCTCTCACCTGATCAGGTCACCGCGACCGAACTCGCCGGTGAGCCGATCACCGCCAAACTGACCACCGCCCCCGGCAACGGGGCGCCGCTCGGCGGGCTCAAGGTGACCACCGAGAACGCTTGGTTCGCCGCGCGCCCGTCCGGCACCGAGGACGTCTACAAGATCTATGCGGAGTCGTTCCAGGGAGCCGACCACCTCGCGCAGGTTCAGGAGGCGGCGCGCGACGTGGTCAACAAGGTCATCTCTTGAGCCTGGTCGTGGCGTGACGGCGGGATCCCGCGGCGGCCCGCCGGCGGCCTCGGCCGAAGCCAAACAGCGGTTACCCCGCGAAGTCTGGGTGCTGGTCGTCGCGAACGTGGTGGTCGCGCTGGGTTACGGCGTGGTGGCGCCGGTACTGCCGCAGTACGCGCGGCACTTCGGGGTGAGCATCAGCGCGGCGACGTTCGTCATCACCGCGTTCGCCGTCATGCGCCTGATCGGTGCGCCCCCGGCCGGTCTGCTCGTTCAGCGGCTGGGGGAGCGGCGCATCTACATCAGCGGTCTGCTGATCGTGGCGCTCTCGACAGGGGCGTGCGCGTTCGCGCAGACGTACTGGCAGCTGCTGCTGTTCCGGTCGCTGGGCGGCGTCGGCTCGGCGATGTTCACCGTGTCGTCGCTGGGCCTGATGATCCGGATCTCGCCACCGGGTGCGCGCGGCCGCGTCGCCGGATTGTTCTCCTCGGGCTTCATGATCGGCTCCGTCGCCGGGCCGATCCTGGGCAGTCTGACCGTCGGTCTCGGGCTGTCCGCACCGTTCCTGATCTACGGCGCCGCGCTGCTCGTCGCCGCCGTGGTGGTGTTCGTCAGTCTGCGCAACTCGACTCTGGTGGCCACCAACGACCACACCGACGACCCGGTCCCGGTGCGCGCGGTGCTGCGGCATCGCGCCTACCGGGCGGCGTTGTTCTCCAACTTCGCGACCGGGTGGGCGTCGTTCGGGCTGCGCATCGCACTGGTGCCGTTGTTCGTCGTCGAGGTCCTCGACCGCGGCGCAGGAGCGGCCGGAGTGGCGCTGGCCGCGTTCGCCGTCGGCAACATCTCCGTGGTGATCCCGAGCGGATACCTCTCGGACCGGATCGGGCGGCGCAAACTGCTGATCGGTGGGTTGGCGGTGGCGGCGGTCTCGACGGCGGTCGTGGGCTTCACCCCGTCCTTCCCGCTGTTCCTGGTCGCTGCCTACGTCGCCGGCGCGGCGACCGGGGTGTTCGTCTCCCCGCAGCAGGCCGCGGTGGCCGACGTGGTGGGCAACAAGTCGCGAGGTGGCACCGCGGTGGCGACGTTCCAGATGATGGCGGACTTCGGCTCGATCGGCGGCTCGCTGCTGGTGGGCCTGATCGCGCAGTACACGTCGTTCGGCTGGGCCTTCGCGATCAGCGGGTTGATCCTGGCGCTCGCATCCCTCGGCTGGGTGTTCGCCCCCGAAACCCGGCCCCGGCCGGCTGCCGAACCCACCGAGGCCCGCCCACTGGGCCCCGAAGCTGGAGGTGAGGTGCCGTGACCAGCGATTTTGAGCGGCTACCCCTGGTGGTGTAACTTCGGTGGGCACAACTTCACGGGGCTATGGCGCAGCTGGTAGCGCACCACACTGGCAGTGTGGGGGTCAGGGGTTCGAGTCCCCTTAGCTCCACTTTTTGACTCAGGTTCGCACGGTCGACTCTTCGCGCATTCGCGGCAGTTTTCGACTCGACCGCCATCTGCCGCAGTGCATCGCCTGAACGCAAAGTCCAGTAACGCCTACCGTCCTCTCGCGGCGGCGTGAAGTTCGACATCCCCGCGCTCAGGCGGCTTGGCCGCCTGGGGGTGCGGGTCCGCCGGGTTGGTCGGGGCCGCGGGATTTGTCGGGTTTGTCAGGATCGCCGGGATCGCCGGGTTCGCCTGGCTCGCAGGGTTCGTCGGGTTCTTCGGGTCCTTCGGGGTTGTTGCTCGCCGATGGTTCGGTCAACTCATAGTCGATCGGCGCGTCGCCCCTCAGCCCGTCGCCCCTCGGCCCGTCGTCCATGGGCTTGCTGTCGATCTGCTTGTCGCCGCTCGGCTTGTCGTTGTTCGGTTCGTGATCGCTCGGCGCGTCGTCGATCAGTTCATAGCTGATCGGTTCGTCGTCGATTAGCCCGTCGTCGATTAGCTCGTCGTTGTTCTGCGGGCCGAGGTCCGGGCTGCAGGTCGGCTGCTGGTCGGGGGGTCGGAGGAGTCGTTCGGGGCGGTGGTAGGTGTTGATGCGGGTTTGGC
>CAXEZH010000383.1:0-15055 GCA_964000695.1 uncultured Mycolicibacterium sp.
AGACCGCGGCGGCGTCCGGCACCCCCGGACGCAGCGCAAGGCCCTTGATCATCGGTCCATTCTGTCCCCGGCTATGTTCGGCACGTGGAGAAAGTCATCATCACGCTTCGGGGTACCCCGGGTGACGAGGTCTGGTGCACCAGGTTGCGCACCGACGCGGCGCAGACACTTCTCGAATCCGGGTTCGCCGGGGTGGCCGTCAACGTCCGCGACGACGCGGTCACCGATTCCCTCATGACCCTCACCACCCTAGACCCACCCGTCATCGCCCTCGTCAGCCTCTGGACCCAGCAGTGCTACGGCGAGCAGATCCGCACCGCCACCGAGCTGTTGGCCGGTCTCTGCCAGCAGGTGTCTGCCTACCTGGTCACCGAATCGGTCCCGCTGCCACCGCCCCATACCGCACCAGGCGAACGCACCCCGGGCCTGGCGAACGTCGCGATGCTGCGCCGACCGTCCGATCTGGACCAGACGACGTGGCTTCATCGCTGGCAGCACGACCACACCCAGGTCGCCATCGACACCCAGGCCACTTTCGGCTACGTCCAGAACACGGTGGTGCGCGCGCTGACCGACGACGCGCCGGTTCTCGCGGCGATCGTCGAAGAGCTGTTCCCCCTTGCCGCAACGACCGACCTGCACGCCTTCTTCGGTGCGGCCGACGACGCCGAGCTCAGCGACCGGATGGCGCGAATGGTGGCCAGCACCTCTGCATTCGGGGCCAACCGCGACATCGACACCGTCCCGACGAGTCGATACGTGCTGCGCGATCCGTTCGCGCCAGCCGATACGCTGCAGCGGTGACTCTGCAGATCAGCGACGACAACCGGGTCCGAACTCTGGTCCTGGACCGACCCGAGGCCCTCAACGCGTTCAACGAGGAGCTCTACCTCGCCACCGCCACCGCGCTGCGGGAGGCCGACGCTGATCCCGACGTCGCAGTGGTCCTGCTGACCGGCGCGGGCCGAGCGTTCAGCGCGGGCAACGATCTCAAAGAGATGGAGGCGCGGATCACCGATCCGCAGATGAGCGACCAGGGCAGCCATTTCACGACGATGATCAGTGCGCTGACCGACCTCACCAAGCCGTTGGTGTGCGCGGTCAACGGGGTCGGGGTAGGCATCGGCACCACCGTTCTCGGGTACGCGGACCTGGTTTTCATGTCCTCCACAGCGCGGCTGAAGTGCCCGTTCACCAGCCTGGGGGTCGCGCCGGAGGCGGCTTCGTCGTACCTGCTGCCGCAATTGATCGGCCGCCAGAACGCGGCGTGGATGCTGCTGTCGTCGCAGTGGGTGGACGCCTCCGAGGCGCTGCGCATGGGCATCGCGTGGAGGGTCTGTGAGCCCGACGAGCTGCTACCCGAGGCCCGGCGGCATGCCGAAATCATTGCTGCGCAATCGATTCCCAGCCTGGTCGCGGTGAAGCGCACGCTCACCGAGCCGTTCCGGGACGGCATCGAGGCTGCTACCGCACGGGAGAACGCGCAGTTCGAAATGCTCCTCGGGGGTGCGGCCAACGCGGCGGCGCTGGCGGACTTCACCGGTAGGGGCAAGTCCTAGCGACTGACCCGATTCGGCGCACAGTCGGCGAAATGGGCCTCGATGATCGACCGCAACGTACGGCGGCAGCGGCCGCAGTCACCGCCGGCGCCGCAGGCTTCGGCGATGTCCTTGGAGGTGCGTGCGCCGTTGGCTACCACTTCACTCACCACGTGACTCGTGGTTCCGGTGCACAGGCAGACGAACACGGCTACTCCTGCGCGCCGACGCTCATCAGATGGGCGAACCGGCCGACGAACCGCGTCGGATAGGCGCCCATGCCGGCGTTGCTCATCCACTCGGCAGCCGCGTCGGGGTGCTCGATCCACTGACGCGCGCTGACCTCGTTGTCGATCTCCTGCAGGATCAGGACTTCCTGGCCGTCGTCGAGTGCGCGGTAGACCCAGATCTTGCGCACGCCGCCTAGCTTGAAGCGCTCGAGACCGTCGTGGATCTTGACCATCAGTTCCGACACGTCGTCAACCGACGACATCACCCCGACAACGACGCGACCGACATGACGCTCGGATCCGGTCCCGTACAGGTCGATCTTCTCGACGACCTCGCCGCCGAAAATCGGGGGAATGTCATCAGCGCCGGAGATATTGAACCATTCGAAAATAGCCGGCGAGCGCAGCACTTCCCTGATCGAGCGGGCCTGCCGAATTCCGATGGTGACCAGTACCCGCCGCGGTTCCCAAATGGACTCGTAGACCACGACGTGATGCGCCCCGATAGCGGAAAGCCCATCCCGGTGCTTCTCCAACCATTCCCACATCAACTCGAGGTCGTCGACGCGAAAGTCGCAGGCGATAATGAACGAGTGCAGATCGTACTCGTCCATTGGTGACCCTTACCTTTCTCCGTCGACCTCAGCGGTTAGCCGAGTCTAACCTTACTTAGCCTAGGCAGTCCAGACTCCTGCCGTGTTACACCGGTGGTCTCGGCCGACATCGCGGCTACCGGCCCGAAAACATGCCGCACACAGCAGTAATGGTGCGCGCTCGGTGGCGTGCGTGCACTAGATTGGAGATGCTCGCGCACCACCGGGCAGATAGCGCACGCGGACATCGACAACGTGTTTAGGAGCAGCCATGCAAGGCGATCCCGAGGTTCTGAAATTGCTCAACGAGCAATTGACGAGCGAACTGACGGCGATCAACCAGTATTTCCTCCATTCCAAGATGCAGGACAACTGGGGTTTCACTGAATTGGCTGCGCATACGCGCAAAGAATCGTTCGAGGAAATGGTTCACGCCGAGGAGATCACCGACCGAATCCTCATTCTCGACGGTCTACCCAACTACCAACGACTGTTCTCGCTGCGCGTCGGGCAGACGCTGCGCGAACAGTTCGAGGCCGATCTGGCGATCGAGTACGAAGTCGTCGGGCGCCTCAAGCCAGGCATTCTGATGTGCCGCGAAAAGGGCGACGCCACCTCGGCGAACCTGTTCGAGAAGATCCTCGCCGACGAGGAACTGCACATCGACTATCTCGAGACGCAGCTCGAGCTGATGGGCAAGATGGGCGAAGAGCTCTACATGGCCCAGTGCGTGTCCCGCCCACCGCAGTAGCGGTTTGCCGCGGGCGCCGGCGGCTACCCCCGCCTGGCGCGGTAACTTCCATAGGACATCTAACGATGTAGGTGGAGAGTTCTTCGCGCCCCGGAAGGCAGGTATGACAGGCAGCCCCGCGACCAGCGCCCAACACCCCGAACACGCCGAAGCCGCCCAGGTCGGCGCGCAGCGGCGCAACCTGATCTTCGTCGCCGTGCTGCTCGGCATGCTGCTGGCGGCACTGGATCAGACCATCGTGGCCACCGCACTGCCTACGGTGGTGGCCGATCTCGGCGGAGCCGGCCACCAGGCCTGGGTGGTCACCAGCTATCTGCTCGCGTCGACCATCGTCACGGCCGTCGTCGGCAAGCTCGGGGACCTGTTCGGGCGCAAGGCCGTCTTCACCGTCGCAGTGCTGTTCTTCCTGGGCGGCTCGGTGCTGTGCGGCATCTCGTCCTCGATGACGATGCTGGTCGCCTCCCGTGCGCTGCAGGGCATCGGTGGCGGAGCGATCATGGTGACGGCGATGGCGCTGATCGGCGAGGTGATCCCGCTGCGCGATCGGGGCAGGTATCAGGGCGCGCTCGGCGCGGTGTTCGGCGTGACGACGGTGATCGGGCCCCTTCTGGGCGGATACTTCACCGATCACCTCAGCTGGCGCTGGGCGTTCTGGATCAACATCCCCGTCGCCCTGGTCGTGCTCGCCGTGGCCACCGTGGCGATCCCGGCGCTGGGGCAGCGGACCCGGCCGGCCATCGACTACGCCGGTATCGCGACCATCGGCCTCGGCGCATCCGGGCTGACGCTGGCAACCAGCTGGGGCGGCAGCACCTACGCGTGGTCGTCGCCGATGATCATCGGTCTGTTCGTCGGCTCGGCGGTGATGCTGGTGGTGTTCGTCTGGGTCGAGTTGCGCGCCGACGAACCGATCCTGCCCATCCGGTTGTTCGCCAGCCCCGTGTTCACCGTGTGCTGTGTGCTCGCCTTCATCGTCGGCTTCGCGATGCTGGGCGCGCTGACCTTCCTACCGACCTTCATGCAGTTCGTCGACGGCGTCTCGGCCACCGAGTCCGGCCTGCGCACGTTGCCGATGGTGGGCGGGTTGTTGCTGACCTCCATGGGCAGCGGCATGTTGGTCAGCCGAACCGGCCGCTACAAGGTGTTCCCCGTCGTCGGCACCGCGGTCATGGCGGTGGGATTCGTGCTGCTGTCGCAGATGGACGCCGGCACCCCGGTGCTCCAGCAGAGCGCCTACCTGTTCGTGCTCGGAGCCGGGATCGGGCTGTGCATGCAGGTACTGGTGCTGATCGTGCAGAGCACCGCCAACTTCGCCGACCTCGGCGTGGCGACGTCGGGCGTGACGTTCTTCCGCACCATCGGAAGTTCGTTCGGTGCGGCCATCTTCGGGTCGCTGTTCGCCAACTTCCTGGAAAGCCGCGTCGCCACCGCGCTGGCCGTCAGTGGCGCCCCCGCCGAGGCGGCACAGTCGCCGCAGGCCCTGCAGCGTCTGCCCGACGACGTCGCCGCGCCGATCATCAACGCCTACGCCGACTCGCTCGGCCTGGTGTTCCTCTGCGCAGCGCCGGTGGCCGTGATCGGATTCCTGGTCGCACTGACCCTCAAGGAGGTGCCCCTGCGTGACCTCGACCCGGCCGCGGGTGTCGACCTCGGGGAGGGCTTCGGCATGCCTCAGATGGAGACCCCGGAGGAGATTCTGGAGACCGCGGTGGGCCGGCTGGTGCGCCATTCACCCGACATTCGGCTACGCAGCATCGCGGGCCGGCACGGCTGTGTGTCCGACCTCGCCCTGCTGTGGGGCCTGATCCAGATCTACCGGCACAGTCAGGTGTTCGGTTCGGCCACCCTGTCGGCGATCGCCGACCGGCTCAGAGTGCCCGCCGAAGTACTCGAGCCGACGTTCATGCGCCTGGTCGATTCCGGCTACGCGTTGCGCACCGGCGACCGCATGTGGCTCACCCAGGCCGGGGCCGGTCAGGTCACCGCGGCGACCGGCGCGCTCGTGAGCCGAATCGTCGAGAAGCTCGCGTCGTCGCCACTTTTCGAGGGACGTCCCGACCACTCCGATGTCGAGGCGGCGCTGGAGAGGATCGCGGCGCGACTGTTGGTGCAGCGCGAGTGGGATGACCGGGGTGCGGTGCCCGAGACCCCCACGCCCGCGCGGTGACGCGGCGTACGATGCGGCCATGAGCCGAATCGGAGACTTCGCCGACGACGACGTGACCGGCTTCGCGGTCACATCTCCCGACCTCGGTGCCGCGATGGCGAACTTCAGCCACGCCGTCTACACCAAAGGCAGGCTGCCGCTGCGGGTACGGGAAGCGGCCCGCATCGTGATCGCCCACGCCAACGAGTGCGTGGTGTGCCAGAACACCCGAGACGGTGCCGGTGACACCGCCGGCGTTGACGAGGATCTCTACGAGCACGCGGCGGAGTGGCGGACGTGGCCCGGGTACAGCGACGCCGAGCGCATCGCGATGGAGTTTGCGCACCGGTTCGCCACCGATCACACCGGCCTTCGTGACGACGACGACTTCTGGCGGCGCGCCGCCGAACATTTCGACGACGCGCTGATCACCGACCTGGCGATCTCCTGTGCGATGTGGGTGGGCATGGGTCGGGTGTTGCGCACCCTCGACATCGGGCAGGCCTGCAAGATCACGCTGTAGAGTTCGGCCGACCCGCGCACCCGGCTGCTGGTATGAATGGCTGACATGGCAGCCAAACCGCTCGCCGCCGCGGCTATCGCACAACTCGAGTCCGACGGCGTGGCGACCCTCATCGGGACCGTCGTCAATCCGGCGGGCCTCATCCACGCCAAGACCGTGCCGCTGCGCCGAATGAGCTCGTTCGCCGATCCGGGTCTGGGCGCCAGTCCGGTCTGGCATGTCTTCGCGATCGACCAGGCGGGCATCGTCTTCAGCGAATCCACCGGCGTGGTCGGCGACCAGCGCATCCGCATCGACCTGGGAGCGCTGCGCATCCTGGGCAACGGATTCGCCTGGGCGCCAGGCTCGTTCTTCGACCAGAACGGCGAACCCGACCCGTACTGCACGCGGGGAGCGCTGGCGGCCGTCACGAAACGCCTCGACGACGCCGGATACAGCGCGGTGGTGGGCCACGAGATCGAGTTCGTGCTGGTCGGGCCAGACGGTGCCCGTCTACCGCAGCACCTGTGGGCACAGTACGGGCTGGCGGGCGTGCTCGAATACGAGGGATTCGTCCGCGACGTGACGGCCGCGGCCACGAGTTCGGGGGTGGCGATCGAGCAGTTTCACCCCGAGTACGGAGCCAACCAATTCGAGATCTCGCTGGCCCCGTTGGCGCCGGTCGCCGCCGCCGACCAGCTGACGCTGATGCGCATCATCATCGGCCGAGTCGCCAGGTCGTACGGCATGCGCGCGAGCCTTTCCCCCGTCCCGTTCGCCGGCAGCGTGGGCTCTGGTGCGCACCAGCATTTTTCGCTGAAGCGGGGCGACACACCGGTCTTCTCCGGGGGCGAGCACCCGGGGGGCTTGACCGAGGAGGGCTCGTCGGCGATCGCCGGTGTGCTCGCCGGGCTTGCCGAGGCACAGGGCGTGTTGTGCGGCTCGATCCTGTCCGGGCTGCGCATGCAGCCCGGTAGTTGGTCGGGGGCCACGCTGTGCTGGGGCACCGAGAACCGTGAAGCCGCCGTGCGTTTCCTGCCCGGCGGTGCGGCCAACCCCTACGGCGCCAATGTCGAGGTCAAGGTCGTCGACCCCTCCGCGAACCCCTACCTCGCGTCCGCGGTGATCCTGGGTCTGGCGCTCAACGGCATCGAGCAGGGCCTCACCGCGCCGGGTGAGATCGCGGTCGATCCGGCCTCGTTGTCCGATTCCCAACGCGCCGAGGCGGACCTGCGGCTGCTCAGCACCGACCAGTCCGAGATCCTCGACGCCTTGAACGGCTCGGCCATGATCCGGGGCATCCTCGGCGACCCAGTCGTCGACGCCGTCGTCGCGGTACGCCGATACGAACGCGACAACTTCGCCGACCTGAGCACCGAAGAACTGGCCGACAAGTTCCGGCTGGCCTGGAGCGTGTGAATGTCGGCGCTGCACGAGCACCTCGGCGCAGTGCCTCTGATCGACCATCACGTCCACGGGTGCTGGCTGCAGTCACGAGACCGCACCACGTTCGAGAACGCACTCAACGAGGCGAACACCGAGCCGCTGGCCGAATTCGACTCGGGTTTCGACACCCAGCTGGGTTTCGCGGTCCGGGCGCACTGCGCCACGGCACTCGGCCTGGCCCGTCACGCCGAGGCCGACCACTACTGGGATCGGCGCACGTCGGTGCCCGAGGCCGAGCTCGCCCACCACTTCCTGGCGGCCGCCGGTGTCTCCGACTGGCTCGTCGACACCGGAACCCCCGGCGTGGCGTCGCTCGGCGAGCTGTCCGGATTGGCGGTCGGCGGGGTGCACGAAGTCGTCCGCCTGGAATCGATCGCCGAGGAGGCCGCGGCGCGAGCGGGCGATTACGCGGCGGCGTTCGACGAGATCCTCGCCGACCGGTCCCGCACCGCGGTGGGCACCAAGTCGGTGCTGGCCTACCGCGGCGGATTCATCGGCGATCTGTCCGACCCCACGCCCGGGGAGGTTGCCGAGGCGGCCGCACGCTGGCGCGACGCCGGCGGTGTTCGCCTCACCGACCGGGTGCTGCTGCGGTTCGGACTGCACCGCGCGGTGCGGCTCGGGAAGCCGCTGCAGCTGCATGTCGGCTTCGGCGATCGCGACGCAGACCTACAGGCGGCCAATCCGCTTCACCTGCTCGACTTCTTGCGGGGCAGCGGTCCGACCCCGGTGATGCTGCTGCACTGTTACCCCTACGAGCGCGAAGCCGGCTACCTGGCGCAGGCGTTCAACAACGTCTACCTCGACGGGGGATTGGCGATCAACTACCTGGGCGCCCGATCATCGGCGTTCATCGATCGGCTGCTCGAGATGGCCCCGTTCCGCAAGATCCTCTACTCCTCGGACGGCTACGGGCCGGCGGAACTGCACTATCTCGGCGCCAGACTGTGGCGCAGCGGCATGGCGCTCGCGTTGCAGCGCTTCGTCGACGCAGGGGAGTGGAGCGTCACCGACGCGCGCCGGGTGGTCGACCTGATCGCCCACGAAAACGCCAGGCGTGTTTACGGATTGGGCTAACGCACCCCGCGGAGGAGCCTGCCGGGCCGCGCCCCGGTGTCCACGCCGTGCCGCCGGGTGATCACCCCGCTCACCACAGTCGCGTCGTAACCGCGGGCGCCCTGGACCAGGCGCCGCCCTCCGGCGGGCAGGTCGTAGGCCATGCGCGGCACGTCCAGTTGCAGCGCCTGCATGTCGATGACGTTGATGTCGGCCTTCTTACCCACCGCCAGCACACCACGGTCGGAGAGCCCGTAGAGCGTGGCCGTGTCCAGGGTCTGCTTGCGCACCACGTATTCCAGCGAGAACCGGGGTCCGCGATGCCGGTCGCGGGCCCAGTGCGTCAACAGGAAGGTCGGGTAGGACGCGTCGCAGATCAAGCCGCAGTGCGCCCCGCCGTCGGACAGCCCGGACACCGCGGCGGGATGGGTCATCATCTCGTGGATCGCGTCGTGGTTGGCGTCGGCATAGTTGAAGAACGGCAGCATGAGCATCGCGGTGCCGTCCGACTCGAGCATCAGGTCATACATCGCGGCCAGCGGATCCTGTCCCCGTGCCTGCGCGATCGCGGCCACCGTCTGATCCGGCGTCGGTTCGTAGTCGGGCGGATCGCCGATCGCGAAGATCCGGTCGGCGCTGTGTTGGATCAGCGCGTAGAGACCGTCGAACAGCGGCACCGGTTGTGGCGGCAGATCCGCCTCGGACAGGATCGTCTCGCGCACGCCCGGGTCGGCCAGCCGCGCGGCCAGTTCCTCGTGTCCGAGCTCCGCCTTGAGCCGGCGGTAGGTGGGGCGGTGGGTGAAGGCGTGATACCCGGGGAACCCGAACAGCATCCCGAACGGGCGGGCCGCGAACTGGGCGTACAACTCGACGCCGTTCTCCAGCGCCTTGCCCGCGCGTTCGAGCTGTCGGCGCCACAGGTCCGGAGCTCCACCGGTCTGGATCATCGTGAACGTCACCGGTCGTTCGATCTCCGCGCCGAGCTGGGTCATCCAGTCCATCTCGCGCATCGTGGCTTCCGCGGGGCTTTCACCCGCGGTGCCCTGCGGGGACACCTCGAACACCGCGCGGCCACCGGCCGCCATCGCGCGGCCCAGGCCGAACAGCTCCGCTTCCGCGGCATAGGTGCCGGGCACGGGTTCACCGTCGATCGCACGGTGGGCCTCTGTGCGCGACGTGGAGAAGCCCAGCGCACCCGCCTCCACCGCTTCCTGCACGATGCGCGCCATGGCGGCGATGTCGTCGGGGGTGGCCTCCTCGTTGCGGGCACCGCGTTCCCCCATCGCATAGCCGCGCACCGCGCCGTGAGCGATCTGGGTACCGTAATCCACTGCCAGCGAGCGCTTCTCGACGGCGTCGAGGTATTCGGGAAAGCTCTCCCACTGCCAGGTGATGCCTTCGGCGAGCGCCGAACCGGGGATGTCCTCCACACCCTCCATCAGTTCGATCAGCCACTGCTCCCGCCCTGGCCGTACCGGCGCGAATCCCACTCCGCAGTTACCGCTGACCACCGTCGTGACGCCGTGCAGGCTGGAGGGTTCCAGCGTGTCGTCCCAGCTGACCTGGCCGTCGTAGTGGGTGTGGACGTCGACGAAGCCGGGGGCCACGATGCGCCCCGTCGCGTCGATCTCGTGCGCTGCGTCGCCCTGCAGGCCGTCACCGGCTTGGTCATCACCGCTGCGGCGGCGTACCTCGACGATGCGGCCGTCCTTGACACCGATGTCGGCCCGGAAGCGCTCGGCTCCGGTGCCGTCGACGACGATGCCACCGGTGATCTTCAGGTCCAGCATCGGTTGCTCCTCACACCAGTCCGGTCGCGTCGAACACCCAGGACATGTCGGCGTTCGCGAAGTCGGCCAGCCAACTGGCCGGCGCATGGTTGGCCAGCGCCCCCATGTCCCAGTAGTCCTTCCACAGCGTGATCAGACCGTCCTCGACCCGGTGCACCGTGACGAACTGCAGAACCGCAGATTCGCCGGTGGCCCAGTGCCATTCCTCGTGATGCTCGTACATCAGATCCACCCCGTTGCTGACCATCAGGCCGGGGAAGTTCGCGTACGATGCCAGCGGCTCGAGCCCGATTTTGAGGCGCTTGACGATGTCTTCCGGACCTCGCGCGGCTGCTGCGGGCCCGACCGGCATGTCGAGATAGATGCAGTGCGGAGCGAGCTGGCGTTTCACACCGTCCCAGTCCCGCGCCGACAGTGCCGCCCACATCGACGAGACGGTCGTCTCGATATCAGTCATCGCGCCTGTCTGCTCAATTGACATGGGCCAGTGCCTCTTTCCCGGTCGTCGCGGTCCCGGTCCCCGCTGTCAGCGTCGTCGCTTTCCCCGTCTCTTGACGTGTCGGCGGTGCCGGCGCTTTGTGCGCGGCACGCAGGAACCTGCCGGTGCGCTCGGATCCGACCGCCGGTGTCAGCGCGCCGTCGAGATACACCGCTCGCCCACCCACCAGCACGGCACTCATCGTCTCGTCATTGCGGTTGACCATGCGCGACAGACCGCCGTACTGGGAAACCGGTTCCTCCGCGTAGTGGTCGAGGCTGGCGTCGAGCCGGCGCGGATCGAGGACGACGACGTCGGCGCGGTCGCCGAGACGCAGGTGCCCCGCATCGATGCGATACCAGTCGCCCAGCTCGCCGGTGAGCCGGTGTACGGCCCGCTCGATGGTCATGAACGGCGTGCCGGCGAGTTCTGCGTCCCGCACGTGACGCAGCAGGCGCAGGCCCATGTTGTAGAACGCCATGTTGCGCAGGTGCGCACCGGCGTCCGAGAACCCCATCTGGATACCGGGATCACGGGCGAGCTTCTTGAGTACCTCGGGCCGATGGTTGGAGATGGTGGTGCGCCACCGCAGCGCCCGACCGTGTTCGAGTACCAGATCGAGGAAGGCGTCCACCGGGTGCAGCCCGCCGCGCAGGCGCCCGACCTCTCCGAAGGACTTGCCGACCACGGACTGGTCGGGGCAGGCGACGATCTCGGCGTCGAAGAAGTCGCGATGCCAGACCCGCATCCCGAATCGGCTGTCGTAGTCCTTGCGGAAACGTCTGCGGTAGCCCTCGTCGCGCATCAGCTCGTTGCGCTCGACCTCGTCACGCAGATGCAGGGCGGCCGCGCCCGCGCCGAACTCTTCGAACACGACCAGATCGATGCCGTCGGCGTAGACCTCGAACGGTACCGGCAGGTGTTGCCACCGGAAGTTGCCGCCGAGGCTGTTGACCAGCCGGGCGAGGGGGCCGAGGACGTTGACTGCGACGGGGTTGGACTTGACGTCGGCCGCCGACAGCAGACTGGTTTTCAGCGGGTTGCGCACCACCCCCAGCGATTGCGCGGCCTGCGACAGGAGGTTCAGCGGGTTCTGGATGTCCGGCCCGGACTGCAGCACGCGGTTGGACCGGCGCAACAGCGATTTCAGCCTGCGCAGCTCACGTGGCTTGGCGTAGGTCGACGGCAGGGTTCGCGACCGGCACACGTCTCCATCGAGCTTGTCGAAAAGCAGCTGCTGCGAGGACATTCCGACGAAGCCGGCGCGCAGCGCCTCGATCAGCATGCGCTCCATCCGCGCCTGCTCAGCTCGGGTGGGGCGCTCGTCCTTGCGGGTGGCGCGATCCAGTCCCATTGTCGCGGCGCGCATGTCGGAGTGCCCGAGGAACGCCGCCACGTTGGGCCCGAGCGGGCGCGACTCCAGCGCGGCGATGTACTCCTCACCGCTCGTCCAGTCCTTGTGCTTCTCGATGGCGTCGATGACGAAGTCGCGCGGGATCGCCTCGACCCGCCCGAAGATGTCACCGGCGTCGGCAGCGTCGAGGTACACCGTGGACAGCGAACACGAGCCGAGCAGCACCGTGGTGACCCCGTGGCGCAACGACTCCGACAGCGCCGGTCCGCCCAGCACTTCGACGTCGTAATGAGTATGGATGTCGATCATGCCGGGCAGCACCCACTGGTCGGTGGCGTCGATCACGTGTGCGCCGGTCTCGTCGAGATCGCCGGTGACGACCGCGGCGACGTGGCCGTCGCGGATGCCGATGGTGCGCACGGCCGACGGGGCGCCGGTGCCGTCGAACCAGCGCCCGTTGCGGATGACCGTGTCGTACGTCACATCACTCACACCACTCATCGAACCGCCCTCACCCGTGGGTGTCAACGACATCAGTGAACAGAATTTACCAATTGTCTACAGCTAGCCTGTGAACTGCATCACACCGCCCGGCATAATGGCTCTGGTGACGCCGCTGCAGCGCTATATCGCCGAGGAAATCGCCACCGACCACGTCGACGGCCTGCTGACCCGGCGCGAAGCGCTGCGCCGACTGAGCCTGCTCGGCATCGGAGCTGCCGCTGCGACGTCCCTGATCGCTGCCTGCAGCGGCAGCGACCCGCAAGCCGCCCCGTCCACCGCCACGTCGGCGCCGCCTGCAGACGCCTCACCGCCGGGCATGGATTCGGCCGTGTCGACTGCGGCTGTCACCTGGGCGGGACCGGCAGGCGAACTGCAGGGCGCCTGGGCCGAGGCGGTCCGACCGCGCGGCGGCATGGTCGTCATACACGAGAACAAGGGCCTCAACGACTGGACCCGCTCGGTGGCCGGCCGTCTGGCAGGCGTCGGCTATTCCAGCCTGGCCATCGACCTGCTCTCCGCGCAGGGCGGGACGTCGACGTTCGACGATCCGGCCGAGGCGACAGCGGCGCTGGGCAACCGGGAACCCGACGCCATGGTCGCCGACCTGAAGTCCGGAATCGCCGAACTGCAACGGCGCACACCGGGTCTGGGGGTCGCGGCGATCGGATTCTGCATGGGCGGGGGACTGGTGTGGCGACTGCTCGACAGCGGCGCGCCCGAACTGGCCGCCGCCTTTCCCTTCTACGGACCGACGCCAGACGATCCCGACTTCTCCGGCTCCGAAGACGTTGCCGTGCTCGCCTTCTACGGAGAACTCGACCAACGCGTCAACGCGACCGAACCCGCCGCCGCTGCCGCCCTGCAACGCGCGGGGATGGTCCACGAGTTGGTCACCGAGCCGGGCGCCAACCATGCGTTCTTCAACGACACCGGTGACCGTTACGACCAGGCGGCCGCCGCCGACGCGTGGCGCCGCGTCCTGGACTGGTCGGCCGCTCACGTGGGTTAGCGGGCACCGACAGGCCACCAGTTGTTCGACGGCACGCCGACTGGCCGTTCACTTCCGCACATGCGAAGGCGCTGTCATGCAGCCATGCGCGTGGTCCAGGTGGCGAATTTCTACGGCCCCCGGTCCGGTGGTCTGCGCACCGCCGTTGACCGTCTGGGCGCCGAGTACTGCGCGGCCGGGCACTCGGTGTATCTGATCGTCCCGGGCCGCAACGCCGAATGCGTCCGGCTGGCCTCGGGGGTCATCCGAATCTCTCTGCCCGCCAAGTTGATCCCGTTCACCGGGGGTTACCGCGCTGTCCTGCCTCGGCCGGTGACCGCCCTTCTGGAAGAACTGCAACCTGATGCGCTGGAGGTTTCCGACCGGCTGACCCTGCGCTCGCTGGGTCCGTGGGGGCGACGCCACGGCGTGTCGACGGTGATGATCTCCCACGAACGCCTCGACCGTCTGGTCGGCCAGATTCTTCCCGAACCGATGGCCCGCGCGGTCGCCGACGTCGCCAACCGGCGGACGGCGACGAACTACGACGCCGTGGTGTGCACGACCGCGTTCGCCCGCGAGGAGTTCGAACGTATCGACGCCACCAATGTGATGACGGTGCCGCTCGGCGTCGACCTCGACCAGTTCCACCCCCGGCACCACTCCCCGGAGTTGCGGGGCCGCTGGGCCGGCCCGGACCAGGTGCTGCTGGTGCACTGCGGGCGGCTGTCGGTGGAGAAACACCCGCACCGCAGCATCGACACCGTCGCCACCCTGCGCGAGGCGGGCGTCGACGCCAGGTTGGTGGTGGTGGGAGAGGGACCGCTGCGCGCCAGGCTGCAACGGCAGGCCGGCCGCCTGCCTGTCGACTTCCTCGGATACGTCGGGTGCCGCGACACGGTCGCGGGGATCCTGGCCAGCGCCGACGTCGCACTCGCACCCGGCCCCCACGAGACGTTCGGCCTGGCTGCGCTGGAGGCGCTGGCATGCGGCACTCCTGCGGTGGTGTCGCGGACTTCAGCGCTGGCCGAGATCCTGACCACCGACAGCGGAGCCACCGCGGACAACGATGCGCGCGCGGTGGCCCGCGCGGTCACCACGGTGATGGGTCGGCCCGAACGCCAGCGCAGACACAGCGCGCGACAGCGGGCCGAGCAGTTCAGCTGGCCACGCTCCGCCCAGGGCATGCTGACCGCGCTCGGGGCGTCCTAGCAGAGCAATTGCGCCGCTTCCCGGTGGCCGACCCGCACCGGTGCCTTACCATCCAGAGCATGCTTCGCGCGTGCGCAGTGGGGGTGCTGGTCCTCGTGTCCCTGGGTTCGTCGGTGGCCGTGGCGGCCGCCGAGCCCGAGCCGACGGGATGCACCTACTCGCTGACCGCGCCCACCGTGGTCAACGTCGCCGGTGTCGACATGGTGACCGCGACGGTGGACACCGGCGCCTGCGAGGGTGCGGTGACCTTCCAGACCGTCGCGTGCATCGCGATGGACGGCGAGTCCAGCCCGGGCCGGTGCGCCCAAGGCTCGGGAATCGTCCCGGCACAGGTGTTCTTCCAGCCGTACCGTCCGGGTGCGACGTACACCGCGACAGGACGCGGGTGCGCAGCGACGGGCAATCCGCCCCAGAAGGTCTGCTCCGAGAACGGGCCCCTCACCGCGACGCTGTGACCAGCCCCCGCG